>NZ_CP128606.1:3742500-4071072 GCF_051132405.1 Tabrizicola sp. M-4 | reverse complement strand
TCTTCCTGACCCGTACGGCGGCCTGCTTCTGAACCTGTGACAGATCCGGCAGGCCTGTTGTTGTTGCACCGGCTTGCGCCGGGGCTATCGCCCAGATCAGGGAGGTCAGGACATGGCAGCGCGGTCTTTCCGGCAAGGAAACGGTCACATCACACCACCCCATCGCCGGGGCACCCCTAGACCCGTTTCCCGCCCCGAAAGGCCGGTGGTCACAACACGATTGGACCAGATTCGCATCTGGCCCCAAAGGTTCCGACCATTTTCCGCACGCGAGGTGCAGACAGCACAACCATTTGAACCGCAAACAGAAATAGACGGCGTATACAGACGCTGGGCAGCATTGCGTATCCGTCGAATTCGGTCTGCGATTCCGTCATGTCCCCCAAGACGAGGTGAATCGCAGGGTGACGCTAGCAAGGGCGCCGGAAGGGGTGCAACCGAACTTCACGCTTGACAGGAAGATGGCAAAACCGAATCCGGGGCCCCTTGCAAATGGGCAACGCTGGACCGCGAAAATGCAGAACCGGGCGGTTCAGATTGGGGAGGAATCGAAAAGGGCGCATCCCGGTGGGATGCGCCCTTTTCGATTGGATCGGGATCGCGTGGATCAGGCGGCCGGGGTCGCGAGAGCCTTCACGCGGGCAGCGAGCCGCGACATCTTGCGCGACACGGTGTTGGCGTGGAGGATGCCCTTGGTGACGCCACGGTCAAGCTCCGGCTGGGCGGCGCGCAGGGCGGCGAGGGCGGCTTCGGCATTGCCCGAGGCGATGGCCTCTTCGACCTTGCGGACGAAGGTGCGGATGCGCGAGCGGCGGGCCTTGTTGATCGCGAAGCGCGATTCGGACTGGCGTGCGCGCTTTTTGGACTGGGCGGTATTTGCCATGGGCTTTCGGTTCCTGTGGGTCTTGCGTTTCAGATCGGTTGCGCAAAAGACCCAAGGCCCGTCCAACCGGACGGAATCGATTCTTGCCTAAGCGGGCCCACGCGCATGTGGGCCGGGGCTATAGGGCAAGTGGGGGCGAAAGGAAAGCCGGAAAAACGGGGGTCAGCGGTCGCGGAACTGCGCGGTGCGCTTTTCGAGGAAGGCGGACATGCCTTCCTTCTGATCCTCGGAGGCGAAGACGGCATTGAACATGCGGCGTTCGAAGCGGATGCCTTCGGCGAGGGTGGTTTCCAGCGCGCGGTTGACCGATTCCTTCACGATCATCGCGGTGAGGGCCGATTTCTCGGCGATCTTGCCTGCGGCCTTCATCGCCTCGGCCACGAGATCCTTGGCAGGGACGATCCGGCTGACCAGCCCTGCGCGCTCCGCCTCGGCCGCGTCCATGAAGCGGCCGGTGAGGTTCATGTCCATCGCCTTGGCCTTGCCCACGGCGCGGGTGAGGCGCTGGGTGCCACCCATGCCCGCGACGATGCCGAGGTTGATTTCGGGCTGGCCGAATTTGGCGGTATCGGCGGCGATGATGAAGTCGCACATCATGGCAAGCTCGCAGCCGCCACCAAGGCAATAGCCGGAGACGGCGGCGATGAGCGGTTTGCGGCAGCGGGCGATGGCATCGGCCTCGGCGGCGAAGAGATCGTCGAAATAGACGTCGGTGAAGGTCTTTTCGGCCATTTCCTTGACGTCGGCACCAGCGGCGAAGGCCTTTTCGGACCCGGTGAGGACGATGCAGCGGACCTTGTCGTTGCGGTCGGCGGCGGTGATGGCCTGCGCCAATTCCTGCATGAGCCGCGCGTTGAGGGCATTGAGCGCCTCGGGGCGGTTCAGGCGGATGAGGGCGGTGTAGTCCTCGATCTCGACGATCAGGGTATCGTAGGCCATCGGTGGCTCCGGCTTCTTTTGGCTGCGGTGACTCCTAGCAGCAACGGGGCCTTTATCAAGGGCGGTTACGGAACGTTACCTCTGGCAGGCGGGGCAGAAGAAGGAGGAGCGGCCCGATTGCACGATGCGGCGGATGGTGGCGGTGCAGCCGGGGGTGGCGCAGGGTTCGCCTTCGCGGCCATAGACCTGAAAGCTGTGCTGGAAGTAGCCGAGTTCGCCATCGGCCTGACGATAGTCGCGGAGGGAGGAGCCACCTGCGGTGATTGCCTCGGCCAGCACGTCACGGATGAGGGGGACGAGGGCGGCGGCACGGGATTCGCTGATGCGGCCTGCCTTGCGGGCGGGGTGGATGCGGGCGCGGTAGAGGGTTTCGCAAACGTAGATGTTGCCCAAGCCTGCGACGATGTGCTGGTCGAGCAGGGCGGATTTGATGGGGGTGTTGCGATCCTTCAGGCGGGCGGCGAGGTAGGGGCCGGAGAAGGCATTGCCCAGCGGTTCGGGGCCGAGTTGGGCGAGCAGGGGGTGGGTTTCGGCGGTGGCGGTGGACATCAGGTCCATCGCGCCGAAGCGGCGGGCATCGTTGAAGGTGATGCGGGTGCCATCTTCCATGTCGAGGATGACGTGATCGTGCTTGGCGGGGGCGGGGTGGTGGTGGTGCCATTCGCCGAGGGTTTCGCGAATTACCCGCTCCCCCTCTTCCGCGAGCGGGGGAGGGGAGATCAGCATCCGTCCTGACATGCCGAGATGGATGAGAAGCGTTTCATCCGTGGAGAGATCGGCGAGGATGTATTTCGAGCGGCGGCGGAGTGTCAGGACGCGCGCGCCGGTAAGCCGTTCTGCCATGCGGGGCGGGAAGGGCCAGCGCAGGTCTGGGCGGTTGACCTGCGCGCCTGTGATAAGGCGGCCTTCCATCGCGGGAAGGAGGCCACGGCGGACGGTTTCAACCTCGGGCAGTTCGGGCATGGGGCGACTCTGGGCGGCATGAGGGCGCATTGCAGCGCCAAGGATCGGCCCTATAAGGAGTTTCAGGCAGAGGAACGGCAAGACCAGATGAGCGAAGATCGCGAGAACACCACCCATTTCGGCTTTCAGACCGTGCCGGAGGCCGAGAAGGCCGGGATGGTGCATGGCGTCTTTACCCGCGTGGCGAGCCGCTATGACATCATGAACGACCTGATGTCGGGCGGGGTTCACCGTCTTTGGAAGGATGCGATGATGGACTGGCTGGCCCCGCGCGCCGGTCAGCGCCTGCTGGATGTGGCGGGGGGGACGGGGGATATCGCCTTCCGGTTCCTGAAGCGGGCGCCTTCGGCTTCGGCCGTGGTCCTCGACATGACGGAGTCCATGCTGAGCGCGGGGCGGCAGCGGGCCGATGCGGAGCGGCAGGCGGAGCGGTTGGATTGGGTGGTGGGGGATGCGATGGCCCTGCCCTTTCCGGCGAATTCCTTTGATGTCTATACGATCAGCTTTGGCATCCGGAACGTGACGCGGGTGCAGGATGCGTTGAATGAGGCCTATCGCGTGCTGAAACCCGGCGGGCGGTTGATGGTGCTGGAGTTCAGCCATATCCCGAACGACCTGATGCAGAAGGTCTACGACGCCTATTCCTTCAACGTGATCCCGGTGATGGGGCAGATCGTGGCGAAGGATCGGGACAGCTATCAGTATCTGGTCGAATCGATCCGCAAGTTCCCGGATCAGGAGACATTTGCGGGCATGATCCGCAAGGCGGGGTTCGGGCAGGTGAAGTATCGCAACCTGAGCCTTGGCATCGCGGCGCTGCATTCGGGTTGGAAGATCTAGGATGCGCGGACCGCACAACATCTGGCGCCTGATCCGGACGGGCGCGACGCTGGAGCGCACGGGGGCCATGGCCGTGGTGCTGGAGGCGTTCCGGGCGCCTGCATCCATCCGCGTGGCCGCGCGCTTGCTGGGCTGGCCGTTCAAGTGGCTGGGGCTGAAGGGTGATCCGGCGCTGCCGCCTGCGACGCGGGCGCTGACGGCGCTGGGTCCGGCCTATATCAAGTTCGGGCAGATCCTTTCCACGCGGCCCGATATCGTGGGCGAGGAACTGTCGCAGCAGTTGAAATACCTGCAGGACCAGTTGCCGCCCTTCCCGCGCGATGTGGCTATGAAGATGATCGAGACGGAGCTTGAGGTTCCGGTCGATCAGGTGTTTTCGGAGTTTTCCGAGCCTGTCGCCGCGGCCTCGATCGCGCAGGTGCATCGGGCGCGGCTGGCGGATACCGGCGAGGAGGTCGCGGTCAAGGTGCTGCGCCCCGGGATCGAGCGGGCGTTTCGCAAGGATATCGACGCCTTCTACCTGATCGCGCGCACGATCGAGATCGTGGCACCGCAGACGCGGCGGCTGCGGCCCATGGATGTGATCGCCCATTTCGAGGGCGTGGTGATGGGCGAATTGGACCTGCGGCTGGAATCCTCTGCCGCGGCGGAATTCGCGGCGAATACGGAGAAGGATGAAGGGTTCCGCGTGCCGCGTCCGGTGTGGTTCCTGTCGGGCAAGACGGTGATGACACTGGGCTGGGCGGAAGGCATCGGCATGAACGACAACGCCGCCATCGACGCGGCGGGGCTGGACCGGAAGGTTCTGGCGGCGCGGGTTCTGTCGCTGTTCCTGAACCATGCGCTGCGGGACGGGTTCTTTCACGCCGACATGCATCAGGGGAATCTGAAGGTGGGGGCGGATGGGGCGATCATCGCCTATGATTTCGGGATCATGGGGCGGATCGACGAATATACCCGCCGCGTCTATGCCGAAATCCTGATGGGGTTCATCCGCAAGGATTACCGCCGCGTGGCGGAAGTGCATTTCGAGGCGGGTTATGTGCCTGCGGACCGTGATATCGACGAATTCGCCCGCGCGCTGCGGGCGGTGGGTGAGCCGATCTTCGGGATGGATGCGAGCCGGATTTCGATGGCGCGGCTGCTGGCCTATCTGTTCGAGGTGACGGAGCGGTTCGGGATGCAGACGCGGACCGAGTTGATCCTGTTGCAGCGGACGATGGTGGTCGTCGAAGGCGTGGCGCGGTCGCTGGACCCGCATATCAACATCTGGCAGGTCGCGAAGCCGGTGGTGGAAAGCTATGTCGCGCGGAATGTGGGGCCTGCGGCCCTGCTGCGGGATCTGGCGATGACGGCGCGGGTGCTGTCGCGCTTTGGGCCCAAGCTGCCGCGCATGGTGGAGGCGGCGCTGATCGCGCAGGCGGACCCACCAAAGCCTTTGGCCCCGCCACGGCGGCGGTCGCGGTGGTATCTGATCCCGCTGGGCGCTGTGGTCTTTGCGGCGGGTGTGGGTCTGGGCACGCTGTTCTAGGGCATTTCCAGTTCGAGTTTGAGCGCGGCGGCATAGTCGGCATCGCCGCGTGCCGCCTTCCATGCGCAATGGGCCATGATGCGCCAGCGATAGAGGGGCAGGAGCGCGCGGGTGCGCTCTGCCGTGGCACGGTCGGGATAGGCGTGCAGAAGCGCCTCGGCCCAGCCTTGGGCGGGTTTTTCGCCGGTATAGAGCCATATCATGGCGGGAGAAAGCAGGGTGGCTAGGTCTTCGGCCGGGTCGCCCATGCCGGGGCATTGCCAATCGATCAGGATCGGGCCTGCGGGGGTGGAAAGGATGTTCCCCGGCACGACATCGGCATGGACGGGGCGCGGCGAGACGGGGGGAAGGCCTAGGTCCGCGGGCGGGGGTGGCAGACCAGCTGGGGCGAAGCTGCGGGCGTGGGCGAGAAGGGCCGCGCTGCCATTCGGCAGACTGCGGAAGGCGGCCTCCTCGGGCAGGGACTGGACATGCAACCGGTGGAGGAGGCGCGCGATGTCAGTAGGGGTTGCGGGCCTGTGATGGCGGGGGATGTGGTCACAGATGAGCCAACCGTTGCCATGAGCGAGCAGGCGCGGGGCGAGGCCCTGCGGCGCGAAGAGGCGCAGCGCCGCCACCTCGGCCTGCGGATCATTGGGGAAGAGCGGGGAGGCACCGGCCGGATCATGGCATTTCACGACGACCGAGCCGATCTGCCAGACAAGGTTGGTGCGGCCCCCGGCAAGCGACTGGGCATCCCGCAGCGGAAGGCCCGGCGCAAGCTGCGACAGCGCCTTGTAGAGGCAGGGGTCGTTCGGGGAAAGGGGGCGTTCCGTCATCGCGGCGCAGACTAGCGTCGCGCAGGGCCGCCACAAGGGGTGTGCGGGTAAGGGCAGACCATCAGTCGCGCAAGGCCGTGACCTCGCTCGCGCTGATCTCCACCCCGCCGCGCAGGAGGAGGAGGATGTCGTTACCGCTTCGGCGGGCCTCTTGGATGGGGGCGTAGCTTTCCACGGGGCTGGTGCGGATGACCTCGGGTCCGATGCGGCTTTCGAGACTGAGGCTGTAGCGACCGGGGGGGAGGAGGTCGCCCGCGGCATTGCCGCCAAGCCAGAGATATTGGCCGCTGCCCATCGGAACATCCTCGCGCGAGATGAGTGTGCCGGTGGAATCGCGCACCACGAGGACGAGGTTGTCGGCCATCGGGGCCGGATTGGGGATGACGGGAATCGCGCCGCCGTCGAACCAGACATCCGCAGTGCTGCGCGCCTCTTTCCCGACCCAGGCTGAGAGTTGCGCCATGCCCAGAAGCGCGAATTGCCCGTTCAGGCGAGAGAGGTGATCGTTGGTCTGAACCTGCTGCTCGACCCCCGAGAAGGTAGCAAGCTGGACCGCGAAATCGGTGGAATCCATCGGATTGAGTGGATCCTGATTCTGCAGTTGCGTCGTCAGCATCTTGAGGAAGGTGGTGAAGTCTGACGTGATGTTTGCGGCATTTTGCGCTTTGTTAGAGCCGTTCTGAAGGGGTTGGGCAAGGGTGGTCTGGACGTCCATGAGGTGGTCTCCTTCTAGAGCCGGAGGTTGAGGGATGTGCCGGGGATGGCAGGCGGCGTGGCGACGCGGGACGGTTCGGACAGGAGGACCTCCTCTTGCCGTGGGGGGGTGGATGCCGGGGTGTGCGTGTCGTTCCGGCCCTGGCCGTTCGCCTGCCCCTCCTGTCCGGCAAAGCTGAGGCTTGCGTTGTGAAACCCGAATTGGCGGAGGTCGGACAGCAGCAGGTCGGCCTGCCTGCGCAGTAGGTCGAGCGTTGCGGGCTGATCGACGGTCAGGTGGAGATAGAGCCCCTGTTCGGTTTCCTGCACGACGAATCGCAGGGTTCCCAATTCCTCAGGCGAAAGGGTCAGGGTGACGGACCCGCCGGACGGCGTGGAGGCAAGGCGCTGCACCTCGTCTAGGATGGCGGTCTGGATCGGGTGGCGCGGGGCGTCGGAGGATGCGCCGTGGGACAGGGTCAGCGCCCCGTCGCCATCTGGGGGCAGGGAGGGCAGGACGTGAAACGATTGCTCCGGAATCGGAACGGCGTGGGGCGTAGCCTCTGACAGCGACGCGTGGGGCGGGAGCGGCGGGGAGATGCTGCCATTCGTCCCAATCGCGGGTCGGATCAGGATGGTTTCAGGGCCACTGAGGCCCTTCATTTGATCTATTTCGGCAGTATCAGAGACGATTTTCCCTGCTGGAACGGGTTCGGTTACACCCGCGCCGCCCAAAGGCGTGGATGGATGGGAATCGATGCCACGCGCAGGCTGCCCGGCCCAATGTTGCGCAGATAGGTGCGGCAGGACAGCCTCTGGTGCCGATGCGGCATGCCCTTGCTGTTCTGTCTGCATGAATGGAAGCGGGGGCTGCAGACGACTTTGGGGATGCAAGTCAGACAGGGCGACGGAAGGTGTCGATGCAAGTTGGGCGGAATGACCTTCTGGTAGAGAAGATTTCATTATTCGAGCAAGGTTAGTTACGTTTTCTACAGTGCCAAGCCGGTTCCGGGATGACATGGTTGCTTCTGTTTCGGGCGGAGTTGCCTTGTCGATGGCAGGTCGCGTGCGATGATCGTCGAGAGCACGACCTTCCGGGAAAAGCGTGGTGGGGCCATCCCCGGGCTGGAAATCCGGAGTCGGCGCGATCTGCGCCCTTTGTGGGGCGAACTCGGTTAGTGCAGGACGCCCATCTTGGATGGTGGGCAATTTGGGTGGGGTTTGGGGCCTGTCTTCGTCGACCGGCCCAGTGGGGGAAACCGCTGCCGCAGGGGCAAGCGGGGTGTGAATGCCACCCTTTGCCTGCAAGGAACCGCGGGAATCGCCGTAGTTTACCGGATTTTCCGCCAGTGCGACTGTTCTGGACCGGGTAGCGGCCATTTCTGTGCCGCCTGAGGACGCGGCAGGCAAGGAGTTGGCATGCGGGACCGGGACGGGAGCGGTTTCGGATGACTGTACTGCCTGCATCGTTGGTTCGCCGCGGC
Source organism: Tabrizicola sp. M-4 (assembly GCF_051132405.1). Lineage (GTDB taxonomy): Bacteria > Pseudomonadota > Alphaproteobacteria > Rhodobacterales > Rhodobacteraceae > Paragemmobacter. The sequence continues at coordinate 4,062,921 of NZ_CP128606.1, read as the reverse complement.
CCGACGCATGGACATGGGACGGAATGAGAGGACGAGGTCCATCAGGGGAAACCATAGGGGCAGGCACGGGAGACGACGGCACATCAATGGCGGCGTCGCTGATCGTGGGAGTCTCTGGCAAGAGGGCAACCTGGCCATCATCCGACGGTGCTGTGGCGAACCAGAAACCGAGGAATTCCCCATTTTCCGCATAATTAGAGCCGTTTTCTGAGATCGACCAATCTGGTGACACCGCATTCTCGATCGCTACCCGCTGGGTTTTCGATATGGGGAATGAGACCTGCATCTGACCTTTTGCCTTCTGCCACAGAAGTCCATCTTGGCCTGCGATGAGTTACCGATCCTTTACCCCGATGGCCGAAAGATGCGGAAAATCATCCGGATCAGCAGAAGGGAGCCCTTGATGGAGATTTCAGCACCGTTGCCCACCAGTCCCGCCGGGCAAAAGGCCACGCTATGGGCGAAGGCTGAGGAGGTGGAGGCCGCGTTCTTGGCGGAAATGCTGGCCATGGCGGGGTTGGAGGGCCGGTCGGGCACATTCGGAGGGGGAATCGGGGAAGAGCAGTTCTCCTCCTTCCTGCGTGAGGCGCAGGCGCGGGCGATGGTGCAGGCCGGTGGAATCGGCTTGGCCGAGCGGATCTTCGAGGCACTTGTGAAGGGGGATGCGTGATGGAGGCAACCACGGGAGCGGAGCGGTTGATAACGGTTCTGCGGGACCTGAAGCAGGCGATCCGGATGGCTGACTTTGCGAGAATGCAGACGATTTGCGCAGAATTAGAGAATATTTTGGCGATTGATCAGGAGATTTTTCAGGACAAGGCAGCAGAGGTGCGGCGCTTGGTGGAGGAGACAGAGACCTGTCTGGCGGCGGCGGCGGATGGGCTCCGTTCCGGGCGGCGCAGGCTGCACGAGATTGCGGCCGCCCGCCGAGGCGAAACCTATGACCAGCAGGGCCAGAGGCACGGTCTGCCGTCGAGGGGCAATCTCGGGCCATCGCCACTTGGCCGCCTGTGAGTTGATTCAAATTCCCCGGATTTTCGGGAGCCACGTCAGGGAAGGCTTAACCGACGCCGGGCGAAATGGGTGGGCATCCCAAACGGGGTGGCGCGAGGGGACGGGCCCTTCGCATCGGACAGAAGCCGATGGGCAAACCGCGCCAAAGGCGCCTTCAGAAGGAAATCACCATGTCGTCCATCCTGACGAACAATGGCGCGATGGTCGCGCTGCAGACGATGAAGAACATCAACGCCAGCCTCGGGCGGACCCAGTCGGAAATCTCGACGGGCAAGACGGTGGCGAATGCCAAAGACAACGCGGCTGTCTGGGCCATTTCCAAGACGATGGAGGCGGATGTCGAGGGGTTCAAGGGCATCTCGGACAGCCTTTCGCTTGGCACCTCGACCATCGCGGTGGCGCGTCAGGCCTCGGAGACGGTGACGGACCTGCTGAAGCAGATGAAGTCGAAGATCGTTTCGGCACAGTCGCAGAACATCGACCGTGCTAAGCTGCAGACCGATGTGGCAGCCCTGAGGGAACAGATCGGCTCGGTGGTCAAGGCGGCACAGTTCAACGGCCTGAACCTGATCGACGGTTCCACCGCCAGCATGGAGGTGCTGTCGTCGCTGGACCGTTCGACGAGTGGGGTGGCGGCCTCGACCATCACGGTGAACGGGCAGAACCTGTCGACCGGTGGCTATACCGCCAATGACGTCTTCTCCGGATCGACGGGTGGGACGATCTCGAATGCGGCTGATACCTTCGTGCTTTCGCTGGATGCGGCGGGTGGCAGCGACGACATCACCATCGGCGATGGCGCGAATGCCTGGGCTGCGGGGGATTCGATCAGTTTGCGGATCGGTGACCGCGTGGCCTCCTACACCGTGAAGGCGTCGGATGTGGCCAGTGCGAACAACTCCGTTCCCGACCTGATCGCCGTGGGCCTGAAGGATGCCATCGATAAGTTGGGCATCTCGGACCTGACAGTGGAATATGACAGCACAAATGCCGGACAGCTGGTCTTCACGAATAATACCACACGGGACCTGAGCGTCAGCGGTCAGTATCAGAATGCGGGTTCGGGCGGGCTGGGCGCGATCCAGTCGATCAACGTGCAGACCAACCCGACGGCTGCGCTGGCAACCGTCGAATCGCTGCTTTCGACGGCGATCGATGCCTCGTCGGCCTTCGGTTCGGCGCAGGGGCGGATCGAGACGCAGGCCAAGTTCGTGAGCCAGCTTTCCGATGCCCTGACTTCCGGCATCGGGACGCTTGTCGATGCCGATATGGAGGAAACTTCGGCGCGGTTGCAGGCGCTTCAGGTGCAGCAGCAGCTTGCCACGCAGGCACTCTCCATCGCGAACCAGCAGCCGCAGAACCTCTTGGCGCTCTTCCGGTAAGCCGGGTGGATCTTGGCGGGAGGGGCGGTCTGGTCCGCCCCTCCGGCACCCAGTAACCGCCGGAGGACAGGATGAACGCCGCGAGTCTCGCGAGAACGGCCTATTTGCGACCGGAAGCGGGTGTGGCCAACCCGCGCGCATTGGAATACGAACTTCTGGCACGCGCGACTGCCGCGATGACGGCGGAGTCTGCCAAGGGGGCGATGAACTTTCCGGCATTGGCAGAGGCGCTGGACAGGAACCTGCGCCTCTGGTCACGCCTTGCCGCGGATGTCGCGGGCGAGGGGAACGGGCTTCCGCCGGAATTGCGGGCGCGGCTCTTCTTCCTCTACGAGTTCACCGCCCAGCACAGCCGCGCCGTGTTGAACGGGCAAGCCAGCGCGGAGCCCCTGATTGCCATAAACACCGCCGTCATGCGCGGGTTGCGGGGGGAGACGGGCCGATGAGCGGACTTGTCCTGAAACTCGGTCCACATGAGAGGGTACTTATCAACGGGGCGGTGATCGAGAACGGTGACAAACGCAGCCGCCTGTCTGTCATGACACCGAATGCCCATATCCTGCGCCTGAAGGATGCGATCCATCCGGGCGAAGCGACAACGCCGGTGCGACGCGTCTGCTATATGGCACAACTCGTTCTTTCGGGTGATGTGGCGCCCGAGGAGATGCGGCTGCCGGTCCTGCGCGCGATCGAGCAGTTGAGTCAGGTCCTGACGGATCCGGACAGCCGGACGCAATTGGCCCTTGCATCCAAATTCATCATGGGTGCGGATTTCTATCCCGCCCTTAAGGCCCTGCGCAGCCTGCTGCCCCGGGAGGAGCGGCTGCTGGCCGCTGGCCGGGGGTGAGCCTTGCGGTTTCGGTGCCACTGGGCGGGGTGGCGGGGTGGGAATTCCTGAAGCGGACGGAGGCGCGGCAAAGCAGCGCCTTCGGGATGCAGCGGGCGATCCAGCGGGACGAGGCCTATTTCCGCGAGAGGATCGGCGGAGTTCGGACGGCAGAGGCGCTTGTCTCCGATCGCCGACTCCTGAGGATCAGCCTAGAAGCCTTCGGACTCGAGGCGGATGTGAACGCGAGGGCTTTCATCCGCAAGGTGCTGGAGAGCAGGACGCTCTCCACCGACTCCTTCGCGGGCAAACTGGTGGACCCGCGATACCGGGAACTTTCGCAGGCCTTCGGCTTTGGTGACTTTTCGGTACCACGGACTGTCATTTCGAGTTTTGCCGACGGGATGATGGCACGCTGGAAGGAAAGGCGGTTCGAGGCGGCGGTCGGGTCGGTGAACAACGACTTTCGGCTTGCGATGAACACGCGCCGGGAACTGGCTGGTCTTGCCGGATCCAACGCTGGCGAGAACACGAAATGGTTGCGCATTCTTGGGAATGCGCCGCTGTGGCAGGTGGTGCGGCAGGGGATGAACCTTCCCGCGAGCTTCGGCAGCCTGGACATCGACCAGCAACTTTCGGGGTTGAAGGCACGCGCGACATCCATCTTCGGAGATGCGAGCGTGTCGCAGTTCCGCGATGGGGCCAAGGTGGAGAGGCTGGTGCAGCGCTTCCTTGTCACGGCCTCGACATCGGAGGTTGGCGCGACGACCTCACCAGCGCTGACGATCCTGCAGCAATCGCGTCTGCTGCGCCGGGTATGACAAGAAGTTGGGGCGTCAACTTCGCAGGATTTGTGCCAGACGCATAAAGGCGTGTCCGGGCACATCGGTCGGCGCGATTTCGGCCAGAAAGGCATCCAGTGCCGGGAAGAGACGGATGGCACAATCCGTGAGCTGATCGTTTCCTGGAACATAGAGGCCGGACTGCACCATCAGCTCGGCCTTGTGCCATGCTGAAAGCAGGCGGCGTGCCTCGGAAAGAAGAGTGTTTTCGTCGGGCGTGGCGCAATCAGGAAGGCTGCGCGACAGGGAACGCAACAGATCGATGGCCGGGAAACGGCCGCGCTCTGCGATGGCGCGGTCAAGCACGACATGACCATCGAGAACACCGCGCAGGATATCGGCGACGGGTTCCTCCATGTCAGAGCCGGGAACCAGAACGGTGAAAACAGAGGTGATGTCCCCTGTCCCTTCCACACCGGGACCCGCACGCTCGGCCAGCGACATGATCGCATGGGAGAGGGACGGCGGCCAGCCGCCGAGCGCGACAGGTTCGCCCCCGGCGGCGGCAACCTCGCGATGCGCCTCGGCAAAGCGGGTGATGCTGTCGCAGAGGAAGAGGACCTGCGCGCCCTGATCGCGGAAATGTTCCGCCACGGCCATGGCAGCAAGGGGGCAGCGACGGCGCAGCAGGGGCGACTGATCGGAGGTCGCGGCGACGATCACGCTGCGGCCAAGGCCCTGCGGCCCAAGGACATCTTCGGCGAAGGCGCGTACCTCGCGCCCCCGTTCCCCGACGAGCGAGATGACCACCACATCGGCAGCGACATGGCGCGCGAAGTTGCCCAGCAGGGTGGATTTTCCGACGCCGGACCCGGCGAAGAGGCCAAGGCGCTGACCCCGCACGATGGGAAGCAGGCTGTCAAAGACCGCAAGCCCCGTGGCGAGCCTTGGGCCCAACCTGCGCCGCAGGGCGGCAGGCGGCGGCGCGGCGCGAAGCGGCCTGGGCACCGGTCCCGCAATCAGCGGGCGGCCATCGAGAGGCCTGCCGTCGGGATCGACGATCCGACCGACCCAGCCATCCTGCGGCGCAAGGCTGGGCGGGCCAAACAGCACCGCCGCATCGCCGATCGCCAGCCCCTCTGCAGGGCCGTCGGGCAGGACGGTCAGACCGTCGGGCCGGATGGCCACCACCTCGCCGCCGAATCGGCCAAAGGCGAGACGGTCGCCAAGACCCGCCACATCGGACAGCCCCGAAAGGGTGATCGTCGACGGGCCGACCGCCGCGACGCGACCCATGCGCCGGGTGTTCCGCAGGCCTGACAGGCCAGCGAGCAGATTGTCGAACATCGCAATACCCCTTTTCCATCCGCCTTCAACGGTTCCTTAGCGAATCGGGCTTAAGCCTTGATGAAACCAATCGAGGGAGAAGCCCGAGATGTTCGAAAGACTGGAAATCACCCGAATGGCGCAGGGGCTTGCGGCCCATGCGGGCGCGCGTCTTGGATTGATCGCACGGAACATCGCCCATGCCGACACGCCGGGTTACCGGGCGACCGACCTGCCGCCCTTCGCAAGGGTCTATGCCGAAGGGCCGCGCAAGGCTCCCTTGCGCCCCGAACGCGTGGCCGGTGCGGCCGACCCTAACGGAAACAGCGTCAGTCTGGATGACCAGATGCGTCGGATGGTCGAGGCGCGGCAAAGCCATGAGATGGCGCTTGCGATCTATCGCAGCACCTCTTCCGTGGTCCGGCTGGCGCTGGGCAGGGGAGGGCAGGGATGACGCAACTCCTTTCCGCGCTGAAGGCCGCTGCGACGGGTATGGACGCGCAATCCATTCGGTTGCGGCTGCTTTCCGAGAACATCGCCAATGCCGATACGCCGGGCTTCCAGCGCAAGGTCGCGACCTTTCGGCTGAATGAGGCAGGTGTTCTGCCCGGCCCCGTCCGACTGGATGATCGCGCCGGGGAACGGGTCTATGATCCAGGGCATCCCCTTGCCGATGCGACGGGCCATTACGAGGGATCGAATGTCGATCTGGTCGTGGAACTGGCCGACGCCCGCGAGGCGCAGCGCAGCTATGAGGCCAACCTCCGCATCTTCGACCAGGCCCGCCAGATGGCGCAGAGCCTGTTCGACCTGATCCGCCGCTGAAGGACACTGTGATGAGCATCCTTTCCGCCCTTGCCCCCGACCTTTACGCACGCGACCGGATGGTCGTGCGGCCCGAAGCCGCCGACCCCGATCTGGCGACAACAGCCGCAACCTTTGCAGCGGAATTCGCACAGACATTGAACCGCAACGAGGCCACGGCGCGCGCCGCGCTGCGCGGCGAGGCCGAACTGCATTCGCTGATCGAGGCGCTGACCTCCACCCAGAACGCTGTGGAGACGGTTGCCGCCGTACGCGACCGGGTGGTCGAGGCCTATCAGGAGATACTGAGGATGCCGGTATGAACGACATGATGATCCAGGACATGATGCGCCAGGCCCTGTGGATCGCGGTGCAGATCTCTGCCCCGCTGCTGATCATCGCGCTGATGGCGGGGCTGGCAATCGGGCTTTTACAGGCATTGACCAGCGTGCAGGAGGCGACACTGACCTTCGTGCCGAAAGTGGGGGCGATGCTCGTGGTCTTTTGGGCGACGATGGGGTTCATGACAACGCGCCTGATCGATTTCTTCCAGCGCGCGGTCATTCCCGCGCTGGTCGGGGGCTGAGCCATGGAAGCCACGGGGTATGTGACCCTGACCAGGCAATCGGGTCTGATGCGCGAGATGCAGGTCGTCGCGAACAACATCGCCAATGGCGGGACGACAGGATTTCGCCGCGAAGGCGTGGTCTTTTCGGAATTCGTCCGACGTGCGGGGGATGCGCCCTCGCTCTCGATGGCCCTTGGCGGGACGCGACGGGTGGACCTTTCGGAAGGTGCCCTGAACCGGACGGGCGGGACATTCGATTTCGCCATCCGCGGCGAGGGGTTCTTCCTTATCGCAACGCCCGAGGGCGACCGGCTTACGCGGGGCGGGGCCTTTTCGCCCGGACCGGACGGATCGCTGCAGACGCCAGACGGGCACAGGCTTCTGGATGCAGGCGGGGCGGCGGTGGTGCTGCCCGGCGGGGCGGGAAAGATCGCGCTTGGCGCGGATGGGACGATTTCGGCGGATGGTCAGGCCTTTGCCCGTATCGGGCTGTGGCTGCCCGAGGATCCGCTGACTCTGCGCCATGCCGGGGGCACGATGTTCATGGCCGAAGGCGTGGTTCCGGCAGAGGGTGGAACCCTCGTGCAGGGCGCGCTTGAGGAGAGCAACGTGGACCCGGTGGCGGAGGTCGCCCGGATGATCGAGGTGCAGCGGTCCTATGAGCTTGGCCAGGGTTTCCTCGAACGCGAGGATGAGCGGATGCGCGGCATGATCCGGATGATGGGGGGCTGAGATGAAGGCGCTGCAGATCGCTGCCACAGGGATGGCGGCACAGCAGATGCGGGTGGATGTGGTGTCAAACAACCTCGCCAACATGTCGACCACTGGCTATAACGCGCGGCGGGCCGACTTTGCCGATCTGCATTACGAACAGGCGGCTCGGCCGGGCACGATCACCGCCGAAGACGGGACGATGCTGCCCACAGGGGTGCAGCTTGGCATGGGCGTGCGCCCCTCGGCGGTCAGCGTGGTTCTGGCGCAGGGGTCGCTGTCGGCGACGCGAGGCGATCTGGATGTCGCCATCGAAGGGCGGGGATATCTGGAGGTTACGCTGCCCTCGGGGCAGGCGGGCTTTACCCGCGACGGTGCGCTGCGGCGCAGTGCGGACGGCCTGGTCGTGACGTCGGACGGGCATCCGGTTGCGCCCGGCATCACCATCCCGCCCGAGACGCGCAGCCTTTCGATCAATGCCGCGGGTGAGGTCTGGGCCTATTTCGCGGATCAGACGGAACCGCAGCAGCTTGGCCAGATCACCCTTGCCGGATTCACGAATGAAAAGGGTCTGGAGGCGATCGGGTCGAACCTGTTCCTGGAAACCGTCGCCTCGGGCCCGGCCAATGTGGGAACGCCGGGCGTGGATGGGTTGGGCACGCTGCGGCAGGGCTTTCTTGAGGAGAGTTCCGTCGATGCCGTGCGCGAGGTGACCGATCTGATAAAGGCGCAGCGTGGCTATGAGTTGAATGCCAAGGTCCTGACGGCAGCCGATCAGATGCTGGCCGCAACGACTCAGGTGCGGTGATGTGGAAGGCGGCGGTGCTGGCGGTGTTGGTCTGGCTTCCATCTTGGTCGGTCGCGGAATCGCTGGTCGCGCTGCGGGCGATCCCGGCGCAGACCGTGCTGTCGGAGGCGGATTTCACCACTGTCGATGCAGTGATCCCCGGTGCGGTCACGCTGTCATCCGAGGCGGTGGGGCAGCAGGTGCGGCGGGCGATATATCCCGGCAGGCCGATCCTTGCCCGTGATCTTGCCCCGCCAGTGCTGATCGGGCGGAATGCGCTGGTGCGGATGCGCTATCTGCGCGATGGCCTTGAGATAGCCTCGGAAGGGCGGGCGCTGGACAAGGGCGCGTTGGGCCAGGTGATCCGGGTCATGAGCCTTGGGTCCAGAACCGTGGTTTCGGGGCGGGTTCAGGCCGATGGCAGCATCGCGGTGGGGGATGACAGATGCGCTGGCTGCTGATCCTGCCCGCCCTTGCGGCCTGCGGGCGGCTGGAAGAGGTGGGCCGTGCACCCGGTTTCTCGGCACTTGAAGGGTCTACGCAGCATCACGCGATGTATTCCGCCCCCTTGCCGGAGAGCAGCGATCCGGACGGCCCCGGAGCGCCCTCCTCGCTGTGGAGTTCGTCGCGGGCCTCGTTGTTCGGGGATCGCCGGGCAGGTCAACGCGGCGACATCCTGACCGTGGTGATCGAGATCGACGACAGCGCGGAGATCGACAATTCGACCGGGCGAAGCCGCTCTTCCGACGAGTCGATGGAGATCCCCTCGCTGCTTGGTCTGCCACAGCGGATCGACCGAAGGCTTCCGGAAGGGGCCAGCATGGCAGAGGCGGCAGAGATCGGATCATCCTCCAGCTATCGCGGCGAAGGATCGGTCTCGCGCAATGAGAGGCTGACGCTGCGGCTGGCGGCGACGGTGGTGGAGGAATTGCCGAATGGGGTCTTGCGGATTGAGGGGCAGCAGGAGGTGCGGGTGAATTTCGAACTGCGCGAACTTATCCTGACGGGCTATGTGCGCCCGGTCGACATCTCTCGCCAGAACGAGATCACCTATGACAAGATCGCGGGGGCGCGGATTTCCTATGGCGGGCGCGGGCAGATCACCGACGTGCAGCAGCCGCGCTATGGCCAGCAAATCACCGATATCCTTTTGCCGTTCTGACCATGAAAAAACTGATCCTTCCCCTGATCCTTGGACTTGCCGGCGGTGCCGGCGGAGCCGCGGCCGGGTTCATGCTGCGACCTGCCCCAGCTTCGGATGCGGAACCAGCCGCCATCCCGGAGGAAGACGTCGAACCGCCGGAATATGCCGAGTTGACCAACCAGTTCATCGTTCCGGTTCTGGAGGATGGCGAGGTGGCGAGCCTCGTCGTGCTATCCCTGAGCCTTGAGGTTGGGGCGGGATCGACCACACTCGTCCATCAGCAGGAGCCGAAGCTGCGCGATGTCTTCCTGCAGGTCCTGTTCAGCCATGCGAATTCGGGCGGTTTCCGCGGATCCTTTACCGATTCCGCGAACCTTGTTCCGCTGCGCGCGGCGCTGCTCGAGGCGGCGCGATCCGTGATGGGGGAAGAGGTGCGCGATGTCCTGATCGGCGATATCGTGCGTCAGGACGGCTGATCCTGCCAGTTTTTCAGAAGGGCCCGCAGCGTTTCATGCCGGGCGAGGGCGCGCGCGGCCACAGCCCTTTGTTCAGCGAGGGCGGCCTCTTGTCGTTGCTGGGTATGGCGCAGGAGGGTGCGGCGATGCTCAGCCCAGATGTCATGCCGCAGGGCGGCGGCATGCAGAGCGGGATCGCTGCCTTCGACCGGCGGGCGCTCCAGCGCCGCCTGCGCTGCCCGGGTGGCGGCTATGGATGCCCCAAGGGATGCGACCCGCGACAGGTGCAGGTCGCGCTGCATCGCAGCGATGGAAACCAACTGCGCCATTCGGGCATCCGGCTTTGGCTTGCCCTGCCCCCTCATCCCCGCGCCCTCGCGCGTTTGCGCATCGCTTCGGCAAACCGGATGGCGGCGGCGACGGGACGGTAATGCTCAGGCTGGATTTCGCGGCCGATCTCGACCGTGGCAAAGAGGGCGCGGGCCGTGGGCGGATCCTGCCGGACGGGAACGCCATGTTCGGCAGCAAGGGCGCGAATCCGCAACGCCACCTCATCCACGCCCTTGGCCACGCAGATCGGGGCCTGCCGCCGCGCGCGATGCCATTTCAGGGCGACAGCATAATGCTGCGGGTTCACGATCACCACATCCGCCTTGGGAATATCCGCCAGCATCCGGTTCATCGCGATCTCCTGCGCCCTTTGGCGGCGTGTCGTGCGGGCCTGTGGATCACCTTCGGCCTCGCGCTGCTCCTCCACGAGATCCTGCCGGGACATGCGGTTGCGCACGCGGTGACGATGGGTCTGCCACAGGATGTCGACCAGCGCGAAGACGATCGCGATGCCAAGGATCAGGGCGATGAAGCGGGTCACGATGGCCAGCATCAGGGCGCTTCCCGGGCCGGGATCGAGCGTCGGGGCTGCCATGAGTTCGGCAAGTTCGGCGCGGAGCACGAAGGCGAGAAGGACAGAGACGAGGACCATCTTCGCCGCGCCCTTGAGGAAATCCATCATTCCTTCGGGGCCGAAGCGTTGTTTCGCCGTAGCGACCGGGTCGATCCGCGACAGCTTCGGGGCCAGATTCTCTGCCGTGAAAAGGATGCCCCGGCGCGCGATAAGGAAGGCGATCACGGGCAGCGCAGGAAGAAGGAACAGAGGCAGCAGGGGCAAGAGCATCGCATCGGCAAGGGACCGTGCGTCGATGCCGTCCGGACGATGGAGGGCGGTCATCCCTGCCTCGGCCGAGGCAAGGATGGAGCGGTTTTCCAGCGTCACCACCGCGATCAGGAAGCCGGCATACGCAGCGGCGGTCAGGGCGTCCTGCGACCTGGGGATCTGACCCTTCTTCCGGGCATCTTCGAGCCGCTTTTGCGTGGGTTCATGGGATTTTTCCTGCTCCTCGGATGCCACGGTCACTGCCCCGTGAACGGGAAGGCAAGGCGCAGGTCGAAAGCCGCAAGCCAAGCGGCAAGGATCAGAGGCGCGAAGAGGGCGGCGAGGACGAGACTGCCAAGGGCAAGCGCTGGCGCCCCGATGAAGGCCACCATCAATTGCGGCATGGCACGGTTCACCGCGCCCAGCGCGATATTCCACAGAATGCCGATAATGACGAAGGGCAGGGCAAGCGAGAAGGCGAGGGCCGTCGCACGCGACACCGCGGCACTACCCCAGATCAGGACGTCGCCCGCCGACGGGGCCCCGCCCGGCGGAAGCAGGTCGTAGGACAGGATGAAGAGGGCGCAAAGCTTGACATGCAGCCCCGACTCGAAGGCGAGGGCGATGGCGGCCATCGTCAACAGCGTGCCGAGTGCCGGTTGCGGTTCCGCCCCGGCCGAAGCGAAGAGTTGAGAGAGCGACATGGTTTGCGCAGCGACGGCAGCCGCCGTCTGCAGGCCAAGGATGAGGAGCCGGAGGGAAAGGCCAAGCAGCAAACCGATCACCACCTCTGCCCCTGCCGCGGTGACGGAGACGGTCGCATCGGCAAGCGAGGGTTGCGACGGCAGGACGATGGCCGTGAAGGCAAGGGCGATGGCCAACCGGATACGGGCGGGAATTCCCGTCTCGCCGAAGCCCGGCAGCACGGCCACCGCCGCGCCGACCCTCAGAAAGCACAGGACGGCGGGCCAGAAGCCGCCTTGTACCTGTTCGAGAAAGAGGGTCGCGAGGTCGATCACGCGGCCACCTGACCCAGTATGGCAGGACGCGCCTCCAACCCGATTTCCTCATAGGACAGGACGGGCATGGCGATGCCCCTTGCGGCAAGGACGGTGCGCAGGAACCTGCGGCGGCGGGCGGATGTCGCAAGGGCGGGGCTCGAGCCGGTTTCCGTGGCGCGCGACATGGTTTCGGAAATGGCATTGGCGAGTCGCGAGAAGAGTTCCGGCGGAAGGGCGACATCGCCGCCCGATTGCCCCGGACCGGCCTCGATCTGATACTGGGTGAAAGTCTTTTCCCAATCCGGCGCCAGTTGAAGCAGCGGGATGGTTCCATCCTCGCGTCGCAGATCGGCCGTGATCTGGAAGCCCAGCCTCTGCCGGACATGTTCGCAGACGGCCTCGGCCGAGGAGAGGGAGCGCACCTCGGCGATAGCTTCAAGGATCAGGGGGAGATTCCGGATCGATATCCGTTCCTCCAGCAGAAGGCGCAGCGTGGCCAGCAGCAATTCGTTCGGGACCTTCTCGGGGATCATCTCGTCAAGCAGCCTGCGGTTCATCTGGGCACGGGCGGGATCAGAGACGTTGACGAATTCGTCTAGCAAGCGACGCAGGCCCCGCAGGGATAGAAGGCGCGAGAGATTGGCGCGTATGGTTTCAAGAAGATGGGTCGAGAGGACCTCGGCTGGGGTGACGGTCGTCAGGCCGGAGATGGCTGCGCGATCCTGATCATCGGGCGCGATCCAGCGGGCCGGGGCACCGAAGACGGGTTCGCGGACATCGATGCCGGGCGGGGCATCGATGGCATTTCCCAGCAGGGCAAGCACGCGATCCGGAAGCAGCCGGTCACGCACCCGTTCCACCCCCTGTATGCGGATCCGGTATTGACCGGGGGGGAGGGCGGGTTCATCCGTCAGCCGGATTTCCGGCAGGATGAAGCCGTAGGTGGCGGCAATGTGATTGCGCATGTTGCCGACGCGACGATCCAGACCGGTGGCAGGATCAAGCGCCATGGCAACGAGATCGGAGGCGAATTCGACATGGATCTCGTCGAAGTCGAGCATATCGCCGATGGGCCGGGCCGGGGAAAGGCCGGTGGTTTCCGGGGGTGCCTCGGGTTCGGGTTTTACCTGAAGCCGCTGCCAGCCCAGCCATGCAAGGACCGCCGCTCCGGCAAGGAAGGGCAGCACGGGCATTCCGGGGACGGCGGCGAAGACCGCCAGAAGGATGGCCACGGCGATCAGGGCAGCCGGATAGCGGCCAAGCTGCGCGAAGAAGGACACATCCGCCGCCCCCTGCGCCCCGCCCCGCGCCATAAGGAGCGCCGCAGCCACCGAGATGATGACGGCCGGGATCTGCGTGACAAGGCCATCGCCCACGGTCAGGATCGCAAACGTCTCGAACGCGGCGGAAAGTGGCATGTCATGCACGAAGATGCCGACGGATATCCCGGCACAGAAGTTCAGCAGGGTGATGATCAGCCCTGCCACGGCATCGCCCTTAACGAATTTCGACGCACCGTCGAGGGAGCCGAAGAAGTTCGTCTCGGCCAGTTCGCGTTCGCGTCGTATCTTTGCCTCGTGATGGTCGATGGCCCCGGCGGCGACATCTGCGTCGATGGCAAGTTGCCGTCCGGGCAGGCCGTCAAGGGCGAATCGCGCGCCGACCTCGGCCATACGGCCAGCACCTTTGGTGATCACCAGGAAGTTCACGATCAGGATGACGACGAAGATGACGAGACCAAGGATGAGGTCGCCGCCCATGACGAATTCGGCGAAACCCTCGATCACGTGACCGGCGGCATCAGTTCCCTGATGCCCCTGTGAGATGATGAGTTTTGTCGAGGCGACGTTCAGCGAAAGCCGAAGGAGAAGCGAGGCAAGCAGGATGGTGGGAAAGGCCGAGAAGTCGAGCGGCCTTTCGATGAAGAGCGCGACGGAGAGCATCAGGATCGCGAGGGCGAAGGAGAGCGCGAGCCCGAGGTCGAGCATCCAGGACGGGATCGGCAGGACCATTACGGCGATCATCGCCATGAGGGCGAGCGCAAGCCCGACCGTCGGATTGATCAGGGCATTTGCGAGAGGATGCGCAAGGAATTGCCGCATCACGGGCCTCCAATCAGGGGAACCATCCCCTGCAAGGCAGGCATCACCGATCCGGTGCTTGCGGGATCACCCGAAACCAGAAGGGGAAACCGGTTGCGCCGCGCGGGGGGCGAACCGTCCTGCGGTGGGATGCCATCGGCCAACGCCTTCCGCACCTTCTGCACCCGCGCAAGATAGGCTGCACCCCTTTCCGCATCGCGGGAGTGATAGGCGGCGATGGCACCTTCCCAATCGTCGAAACGGGCGCGGAGATCGGTCAGATATCTCGCGGCGTAGAGAGCATTTTCATGCGGATCGAACATTGCCTCGAGCGAGGCGAATGCCTGCCTGTGCCAGCGCGTGTTGATCTGAAAGCAGCCGATATCGGCGGAGCCACCTGCGGAAAGGACATCCTCGGCGGCGGATCGCGCCGCGGCACCGGTTGCGAACCAGAACCCCTGACCCTGATGATTGATCGTCCATGGCCATGCCGTGCCGTTGCGCATCGTTTCGGTCAGGGCGATGGCACGCAGAATATCGACCGGGACACCCGTCGCCTGCGCTGCGTCGCGTGCAGCATCATCGCACAGGTGACGCTCGGCAAGGGCCGGTGGGGCGAAGAGAGACAGGGAAAGCAAGGCAAACGCCCGGATCATCTGGAATTTCTTTCCGCAGGTTCGATAAGGCGTTTCCGCCGACGCTTGCCTGTCTGGCGCAGAGACCTTTCGATTCCGTCAATGCGCGCTGCTCTTTCACGGATCCGGCAAGCTACCGAGAAGTGCCTCGACCGCGGCACGGGTTTGCGCGCTTTCGTCCGCCAGTGACCTGCCGCGGGCAAGTGGCGGCGAATCGGCTACCTCCGACGGATCGATCTTTCCGGCAAGTTCTTGCCAAGGTGCGGGCGCTTCTGGGCCGAGTTCTGCCCAGGACCGGGAGAGGATGGCCTTCCGATAGGCCGCGCCTTCTTCGGTCGGAAGGAGCACGGGGCGAGCGGACCACTTTGCCGCCTCTTGCGGAAAGCCTAGGGCCGCAAGGCGTTCGGCGATCTGGGTGCGGATGCCTTCAGCGAACGGGGTCGGGTCGGCACCGATGGCGTGCAGGAGGATGGCCTCATCTGGGCCCTTCGCGAGGAGCGACCACAGATCGCCCTGCGCAGTCGGAGCGGCGGGTAGCGCAGCGAAGGCCCTGTCGAATTGCCCGGACAAGGCGAGAGAAAGGACATGTGCGCGGGCGAGCGGGGAGATGCCTGTCGAATCGGAGGGTTCAGAGAGGAAAGCCTCAAGCGACTGGGCCACGGTCGGCGGCAGCGGGCGGGCCTCTGCGAGGTGCAGGTCGACGAGCGCGACCAGCGCCTCTGCCTGCGCGGGGCCCGGATCGGCAAGGACCTCCTCCAACATCGTCTGCGCCTGTGGTGCGGAACCGAGCGAATCGGCAAGCCGGGCCGCCGCGATCTGCTGCCGTGCGTCCGGTGGACCAGGAAGGCGCCCGAGCATGTCGTTCAGGGTGGATGCGGTCACACTGTCGTCGGCCTGCAGGAAACGATCGATCAGCGGCGGGCCGACGAGGCGACGAAGATGCGCGGGGAGAGAGGAAAAGGTGCGCAGCAGGGCCTTCTTGTCGACCTCTCGGTCGGGGAGTGTCGGATCGGCGAGGGTTGCCCAAAGGGCCGCCGGGCCGTCGCATCCCGCAAGGCCACGAAAAGCCCCCTGCGGATCGGGGTCTCCATCCAGAATGCGCCCGAGCGAAAGCCAGTAGAGGCGATCGGGGTGGTCGATGGGAAAGGCCGCCAGAAGGGCGCGCGCTTCGGCGCCGAAACCGAGGAAAAGGTGGAAACGCACCGCCCGCGCCACGGCCTCTTCCGTGGGTTGGTCGAATTCCCCCACCAGATCGGCCATGGCTGCGGCAAACTGGACGGAGACAGGCGCAGAAGTACCCCAATCCTCCAACTGGAGGGAGTCTGTGGCAGGGCAATCTGCCCCGGACGCGGCGATGCCGCGTGGAGGGGAGAGACCCGTTCTGGCATCCAGTGACGCACCAATGCGCAGGGTAGGGGCCGTGGGAGCAGGACGGGTGGATTGGGTGCCAGATGCAGGCGGGCGGGTGACAGGATCGATCAGCCCCTCGCTTGCGGCCCGGGCAAACCCCTCGAGGAGTTCGGCCTGAAGGGCCTGCATGGCCGGATCGGGCAGGGAAGGAAGCGCGGGGGTGGAAGGGGCCTGCGACAGTGCTGGACCCGATTCGTCGAGAGCAAGCCGGACCCAATCGAAAGCAGGCGCGACCGTCGGCCTTGGGCGCGGTCGAGGAGCTGCGGGCGGTGGCTCAACCACGGAAGCCGCCGTGTCGAGACGTTGTTCGAAGGCGGAGCCTGCCGGCGGCTGACCATCGCGCAGGTCGATCACGATGACGCCCGGCCGGAATTCGAAGGGAAGGGCGTGGCAGGCGCAGCCTAGGACGAGGCGCAGGCTTGAACCGTCGGGATCGACGGTGATGGAAGCGAGACGGTCACGCGGGATGCGGTCGAAGACGGAGCCGATTTCCCACCGCGGTATTCGTCCGGGAAGGCGGAAGGCATAGCCGTCATCGGTTGTGCCGAACTCCCATTCGGCACCCTGCGGAAGGGACAGCACCAGCCGGGTGAAGGTGTCATGTTCGCCGGTGGTGACCCGGATGGTCTGCGCGGCCGCCGGTGTGGCGAGGCAGATCAGGAAGAGAAGCCGGATGACGTGCCGCATGACCCTAGGCCGCCTCTGCCTTAAGGGAACGAAGCGCCTGTTCCAGATCGCCGAAATTGGGGCGTACGGGATGCGGCGTGTTCTGACGGCCGACCTCGATGCAGAGCGCCGGCGGATGGTTGTGCAGGCTGGCGACGAGAACCTCGCGGATCAGGCGGTAGAACTGGAATTCCTCATCCGCTACGGCCTTGAGGCGCGAGGCAAAGGGGCCCACGATGCCATAGGCCAGAAAGACGCCGAGGAAGGTGCCGACAAGTGCCCCTCCGATCATCTTTCCTAGAACCTCGGGTGGTTGGTCGATCGAGGCCATCGTCTTGATCACTCCCAAGACGGCCGCAACGATGCCGAGCGCGGGCAGGGCATCGGCGGTGGATTGCAGTGCATGGCTGGAATGCTGAGCATGATGCAGCGCCGCCTCCATCCGCTTGTCCAGCACATCTTCCACCTGATGGGGATCGTCATAGTTCATCGTGCGCGCGCGCAGGGTATCGCAGATGAGTTCGGTCGCGGTGTGATCGTCGCGGATGCGCGGATAGCGGGCGAAGATGGCGGAATTGCCCGGTCCTTCGATATGTTCCTCCAGTGCGACCGGATTCTCGCGCGCGAGGCGCAGGAGTTCGAACAGAAGGCAGAGGAGATCGCGGTAATCCTCGGGCCTCCATTTCGCGCCGCGAAAGACCTTTGGCAGGTCGTGCATCGTGTGTTTCACGGTCGCCTTGTCGTTCGAGAGAAGGAAGGCCCCCACCGCCGCGCCGCCGATCATGGCGAGTTCGAAGGGAAGGGCCTTGAGGATGATTCCCATCTTGCCACCGGCAGCCATGTAGCCGCCGAAAACCATGATGATGATCACGGCAATTCCGATGATCCCGAGCACCGGTTGTTCCTTTCATTCCGTAGGGGCGAGCGCGTTGCGTCCGGCAAGTAGTGCGGTGATGGCGAAGGCGGGTTCGGCCTCCATCCCGGCGAGTATCAGGGCCGCAGCTTCGGGTCGCATCCGGCCAAGGAAACCGGCTGCGAATTCAACGGGCATCGATGAGAGGAGACGCGCCGAATCAGTGGGCTTCATTGCCTCGTACATTGCGGTGAGGCGCGTGAGATCGCCCTCGGCGGCACCATCAGAGACATCGACCACGCGTTGCAGCTCTGCCTCGGCCGTCTGCAGTTCCTGCAGGCGCGCGGTGATTGCCGCCTCGGCCAGATCGAGTGCAGCGATTCGGTCCTCCAGCGCGGTTTCGCGCCGAGAGAGGAGCGATTCACGCTCTGACAGGGCCTGTGCCAGCGCGAGCGGGGGCGCGGGGCAGGTGGCGGGCGCTGTCTCTGGCGCGCCACCCTCAGGCAGGCTTGCCATGGCCTCACCGACGCCGAAGCCGATGCGGATCGCCCCGGAGGCGGCAAGGAACAGCGCGATGATCGTCAGGCTGCTGCGGGGAAAGCGTTTCATTCCGCGGCCTCCAGATCGCGGCGGCGGCGGACGAATCGCGGGCGGCGCACATGATCGTTGACTTCGGGCAAGTCGTGGACGGAGGCGAGCAGGAGGTCGAGCCTGCCTGCCGTCGCCTCGGCCCGCTGGACGAGCAGGGCAAGCTGGTCGGAGGAGCCGCTGGCCGTGCGGCGGGCAGTTTCCAGCGCCTGTGTCATCTCGTCCACCTGCTGGGACAGGACGGCAATAGCGCCGCCCATCCCGCTTTCGAGCGCGTTGAAGCGCTTCAGGCGCGACGAAAGGACATGACAATAAAACCCAGCGCCGAGTGCTCCACATGCGAGAAGGATGTCGGAAAGGATTTCCATCGGTTGCGCCCTCAGCCAAAGATGAATTCTGTGACCAGCAGGTCGCGCACGCGCCCTTCGCCGGTAACGATCTGGATCCGCCGCAGGAGTTGTGCCCGAACGCGGGCAAGTGCGCCGGCCTGCTGGAGCGAGGCCGGTTCCACCGCCCGCAGATAGCCGTTCAGGACATCGACGATTCGCGGCATGAGCACCTGCACCTCCTCTGCATGGGGGCGGACGACCTCGATCTGCGCGGTGAAGCGGAGATTTCCCTGCCCGCCCGATCCGGGGAGGGAAACTGTGACCGGTTCGATGGGAAGGAAGGCGATATCGGGCAGGTCCTTCGGCACCTCGGCCTGCGGGGCGGGGGCCTGGCCGCCGATCAGGCCGGAATGAGTGGCAAAGAAGCCTGCCCCCCCAAGGAGGACAGCCAGACCGATACCGATCAGCACGGGCATCATGCCGCGTTTCGGCTTGCCTTCCGCGGCGGGCGGGTCGGGTTCGGACATCGGCACCTCCATCCTTCTTGCGACCTCAAATTACCGCCTGCCCCCTAACCGATTGTTAAGTCCCACTGGTGCATCCTCTGCCTCGTGACAGAAGTCCGGGAGCGATTGGTGGCACAGCTCGTTTCATTGTGGTCCGCGTTGGATATGCGGCGACGAATCCTTGTGATTACGGCCAGTTTGGCCATGTTCGTAACGATTCTGCTGCTGGGGCGGATGGCGGCATCGCCGGGCATGGCGCTGCTCTACTCGGGTCTGGACGCGGCGGCCTCGGGCGAAGTGATCGCGGTGCTGGATGCGCGCGGGGTCCCTTATCGGATCGATGGCGATTCGATTCAGGTCCCCGCTGACCAGCGGGATGCCTTGCGGCTTTCGCTGGCGGCGGAGGGGCTGCCCGCGCAGGGGGGGGCGGGCTACGAACTGCTGGATTCGCTTTCAGGTTTCGGCACGACGGCCCAGATGTTCGATGCGGCCTGGAGCCGGGCAGTGGAGGGAGAACTCGTTCGGACGATCCTTGCGAATCCGCAGGTTCGGGCCGCGCGGGTACATATTGCGCGCGGAACGGACAGGCCCTTCTCGACCGCCGCCGAACCGAGCGCGAGCGTCTTCGTCACCTCGGTCGGGGGCACGACAGCGGATCAGGCCCGCGCCCTGAGACATCTGGTGGCGGCCGCGGTGACGGGGCTGCGACCTGACCGGGTGGAGGTCATCGATACGGTGAACGGATTGATTCCCGTGGAGGGTGCGGGACCGGCCTCCGGCGCTATGGCGGAACGCGGACAGGAGATCCGCCACAACATCGAGCGGCTTCTGGCGGCGCGGGTGGGGCCCGGACGGGCCGTGGTGGAAGTGGCCGTCGACTTCGTGACGGAGAGCGAACTCCTCTCCGAGCGGCGAATCGATCCGCAGGGTCGGGTGGTCGCCACGTCGGAGACGGAAACCGTCACGGGATCGGAGAGCGCTGGCGGAGGGGAAGTGACCGTCGCCTCCAACCTGCCCGACGGCGATGCCGGAGAGACGGAGGGAAACCGGTCGCGCAACGAGGAAAGCCGCGAACGGATCGACTATGAATTGAGCGAGACGCGCCGCGAGGTGACACGCGCGCCGGGCGATATCCGAAGGCTGAGCGTCGCCGTGCTGGTGGATGGCGTTCGCATTGCCGCCGAGGATGGCACGACGACATGGCAGGAACGTTCGGCAGAAGAGATGGCGGCCTTGCGCGAACTCGTCGCCTCGGCCGCCGGAATCGACGAGTCGCGCGGTGATGTTCTGACGTTGAAATCGCTGGAACTGCTGCCCGTGGTAGAGACTATGGAGGAAGCGGGAGGCGGGCTGGGTCTTGATCTGACACGGCTTGCCGGTCTGGCCATGCTGGGCGCGGTGGCGATTGCGATCGGGGTTTTCGTCCTGCGCCCGGCGCTGCGGCCTGCGCCGCGTCCTCTGGATGACAGCCTTCCCCTGCGGGATGGCCCGATCGGCCTGCCGCTGGCCGGGCCCGTGTTGACCGGCGAGATTGCAGACGGCTTCCCGGCTGCGGACCTGCCAATGATCGGGCCGGATGAACTGGACTCGGCGGTCGGCTTGAACGGCGATGATCCGGTGGCGCGGTTGCGCCGCCTGATCGGGGAGCGGCGTCAGGAATCGATGGAGATCATCAGAGTCTGGATGGATGCCGATGGAGGCAGGGCCTGATGCCGCCGCTGTCACTCGAGGATTTCGGGGAGCCCGTGCAGCCCGATCTGGCGGGCGGCCCTACTGCCATCGAAGCGGATGAGGAATTGCGCCTTTCCGCCTATGAGGAAGGGTATGGCGCCGGTTGGGAAGACGCGATCACCGCGCAGTCCGACGCGCGGGAAGAGCGCGAGGCAGAGGTCGCGCGACACCTGCAGGCGCTTGCCTTCGGCTATCATGAAGCGCGGCAACATTTGCTGCGCAGCATCGAGCCGCTGCTGCGGGAGATCGCCTCTTCCCTTCTGCCGCAGGTGGCGCGTCAGCTTCTGGCTCCGGCGATTGCAGAAGTGCTTTTGCCCTTGGCCGAGCGGCGGCTGGATGCGCCCATCCTGCTGCGAATCGCCCCCGGTTGTCGCGCGGCGGTGGAGCGGATGCTGGCAATCACTGCCGGGGACCTGCCCTTCGAGATCGTCGAGGACGTCAGCCTTTCGGGTGGACAGGCCCTTATCGATGCGGGGCATGCCGAATTGCGGGTGGATCTGGACGGCAGCGCCGCCGCCATCCTTGGACTGATAACCGATTTCTTCGACAGCAAGCCGACGGAGCAAAGCCATGCCGGATGACAACCCCTTCACTCAGGTTCCCATCGAGATCACTGTTTCCGTTGGCCGTGCCCGTCCGCTCGTCCGAGATCTGCTGCGACTGGATCGGGATGCCGTTCTGGTTCTGGACCGACGGGTGGATGATCCCGTGGAACTCTTCATCGGGGATCGGCTGATCGCACGGGGCGACCTGCGCGAGGCCGAGGACGGGTCGGGGCAGCTTGCCGTGAGACTGACCGAGGTTGCGGCCCCCGGGGGCGGGTTGTGACCTGCCCCTCTTGGCAAGGGCTGTTCCTCAGGTCCTCGCCGACCGGGGTAGGAGCCGCCCTCCTGATTGGTGCGGCAATCCTCTTCCTGACCGGTCCGGCGCAGGCGCAAGAGATGACACTGGATCTGGGGGACGGGCCGCTGCTTTCAACGCGGACGGTGCAGCTTTTCCTGTTGATCACGGTGATCAGCCTTGCGCCGGGGATTGCCGTGACGATCACCTGCTTTCCCTTCATCGTGACCGTCCTGTCCATCCTGCGGCAGGCGATCGGCTTGCAGCAATCACCGCCCAACATGCTCCTCGTGAGCCTCGCGCTGTTCCTGACATGGTTCATCATGGAACCGGTGTTCACCGAGGCATGGACGCTCGGGATCGAGCCCTTGAACCGAGGAGAGATGGATGCGATGCAGGCGATATCCGCCGCACTCGGACCATTCCGTGAGTTCATGGCGTCGCGGATGGACCCGGATACCTTCGCCGCGATGAGGGATCTGCGGCAGGATGCCGACCCATCCCTTCCCATCCGCGACGCGCCATTGTCGATCCTGATCCCGGCCTTCATGCTTTCAGAGGTGGCGCGGGCATTCCAGATCGGCTTCATGATTTTTCTGCCGTTCCTGATCATTGATCTGGTCGTCGCGGCAATCCTCATGGCGATGGGGATGATGATGGTGCCGCCAGCCATCGTGTCCCTTCCCTTCAAGCTGGCCTTTTTCGTGGTGGCGGATGGCTGGGCCCTGATCGCGGCGGCGCTTGTCCGAGGATATGGGTGATCGGCCGGTCCGACCTGCCGGCCCGCTAGTTCACCACGAGTTCGGCATGCAGCGCCCCGGCGGCATGTATGCTTTTCAGGATGTCGATCATGTCATGTGGCGCGACACCCAGCGCGTTCAGGCCAGCAACCACTTCGGAAAGCGAGGTGCCGGGGGGCAGTTCGGCCAGACCGGTGCCCGGCTCCTGTTCGATGGCCGCTTCTGTCCGAGGGACGAGGATCGTCTCCCCCTCGGCAAAGGGATTGGGCTGCGACACCATCGGCGTTTCCGTCACGCGCAGGGTAAGCCCGCCTTGCGCGACCGCAACGGCACTTATCCGAACATCGCGCCCCATGACGATCGTCCCGGAGCGTTGATCGACCACCACGCGGGCCCGAGTTTCCGCATCTACAGGCAGGGACTCGATCCGCCCGATCACATGCGCCGGCGAGGCCATGCGGGCCGCCGACAGGTTTATGGACACCGTTCCCGCATCCAGCATCGCGGCTATGGGACGACCAAACTCACGGTTTATGACGGTCTCGATCCGGCCCGCCGTCGTGAAATCCGGTGACCGAAGGGCAAGACGCAGGGCGGACAGCGCGGAGAAGTCGAAATCGACCTCACGCTCCACCCGCGCGCCGGAGGGGATCGTGCCAGAGGTCGGCACGCCCTGAACGACACGCGCGGCCTCCCCCTCGACCGAAGTTCCGCCCGCGATCAGGCCGCCCTGCGCTACGGCGTAGATTTCTCCATCCGCGCCGTTGAGCGGCGTCATGATCAGGGTGCCGCCCCGCAAGCTGGAGGCATCGCCGATGGCCGAAACGGAGACATCGATCCGTGAGCCCGCCCTTGCAAAGGGCGGCAAGGTCGCCGTGACGAAGACCGCGGCGACGTTGCGGGGGCGGAATTCCTCGCCCGCGACATTGGCGCCCAGCCGTTCGAGGAGGTTGGCCATGATCTCTTCGGTGAAGGGGGCGTTGCGCAGGCCGTCGCCCGTGCCGCTGAGACCAACCACCAGCCCATAGCCCACCAGATCATTGCCGCGCACGCCGTCGACCTCGACCAGATCCTTGATGCGGACGATGTCGGCGGCGGCAGGTTCGGCGAGGGCAAGGAGCAGGACGAAACGGACCCACATCAGACATATTCCGCAAGGCTGAGGCGCGAGAGGCGCGCAGTAAGGGTGTAGATGAGGTCGAGCCTTGCCTCGGTCTCTTGCAGACGGGTGGCGACGGTATAGCCATCGATGGAGATCAGGCCAGAACGGGCCTGTTGGAGGACCGATGCCTCGGCCGTTTGGCGAGTCTGGGCGTTCGACAGGCGTTCCTCGACCATGCCGAGGCGGGCCGAGAGCGCCACGCGATCATCGCGCGCTGCTATCAGGGACTCGCCTGCCAGTTGGGCCAGCGTCCGCTGTGCGGATGGATCGGAAGTGAATGCGGGTGAGGCCATCATCGCCCCGAGGAGAAGACCCTTGAGCGTGCTGCGCAGGGCGGGATCGGCTGCCGTCGCATCGAGGCGGATGGTCTGGCCGGGCGCGACCGGGACCTGCCGCACATCGCCATTGCCGCGATAGGCCTGCACGGCGAACCCTGCCGGATCAGCGAGCCAAATATCGAGGGCGGCTGCGATGTCGGCCGGAGCGGTGGCGGGGGCAACGACGGTGGCGACGAGGCCCAGCAGATCATCCGCGTCAGGAAGTGGGGTGGCATCGGTTGCGGTGCCGGAGAAGAGGCTTGTCCCTTCGACACGGGTGTTGAGGGCGGCGAGGACATCTTCCAGGGCGGCGCGCGAGCGTGCGCCCACGGTGGCGAGGCCGACTGTCTGGCCCGCCTGTGCCGTGATGAGAAGGTCGACAGTACGGTCGCCCGCAGCCCTGTTGACGCGGTCCAGCGCCGTCTGCATGGCGGCGGCGCGAAAGGCTCCTCGGTCTACGGCAGAGCGGAAGGCGGAATTCGCGGCAAGGCCTGCCTCGATCGAGGCAAGGGGCGCGAGATCGCCGCCAAGATGGCGATGGGTGTCGCTGGCGGTGCCTTTGGCGAGATCGGCACCAAGCGAGGCAAGGTCGCGATCCGCGGCGGCAGTCTGTCGGCGGAGCATGAGGTGACGCGCCATGTCGCCAAGGGATACTGTCGACATCTCAGATCTCCATCAGGGTTTGCAGGAGCCCATCGACGACCTGAAGGACCTTTGCATTGGCAGCATAGGCCTTTTCGATCTGCAGGAGATCCTGAAGCTCGTCATCAGTGTTGACGCCCGTTGCAGCCTCGGCCTCGAGCAGCGTGGAGGCACGGGCCTGGGCACGGGTTGTGTCGACCTCTGCCCCCAGTCTGGCGGCGGCGATGCGCTGGGTAAGGTCGGCAGCCTGTTCCGCCACGCTGCGCGGTGACGCGGCGATGAGGGCGCGATGCAAAGCCAGAAGACCCGCGCCATCCGAGATCGGGCCCGGGGCGACAGCGCCGAAACCATCACGCAGGAGGCGCAGGTCGCCGCCCTGACCCGGGTCGGCGAGGGAATTCACGGAAAGTCGCGAGGCGAAGCCGGTGAGGGCGGATGGGTTGGCGGCAGCACCGCCATCGGTGAAGAGGCCCGGCTGCCCTGCCGGGACCGTGGTATCGGCCGCTTGCAGCCGGAGCGCCAGGTTTTGCGCGAATTCGTCCAGCCCCTGCTGGGCATCGACAGTGATCCAGTCACGCATCAGGAAAGCGGCGCCGAGAGTTCCGCCCTCGACAAGGCTTTCGCGACCCATGGGAATTGGCCTACCGTCCAGAAGGAGACCTGACAGCGGCATCGTGGAAGAGGCGGTGATGACAGTCGTGGGTGTGAAGCCGAACTCTGCCGGGCGCCCGTCGAGAAGGACCGCACCATTCTGGGCGATGAGGGCGGGCCGGCCATCGGGGCGGTCCACCTCACGCAGGGGGATGATCCTTGCGACGCGATCCACCAGAATCTGGCGTTGATCCTGAAGGGAAGCCTCGTCACGCCCGGCAGCGCGGACTGCTACGATCTGCCGGTCGAGTTCGGCGATCTGGGTGAGCGAGATGTTCAGGGACTCGACGTCGGAGGCGATGCGGCGGTCCGCTTCGCCACGGATCTTCTGAATGGTGGCAGAGGTCTGGCGGATCCTGTCGGTGAGTGCCTGCGCCGTTTCAAGAACGGCGGCAAGAGAGGTGGGCGCGCCGGGAGAGGTGGAGGCCACAACCAATGCGGCGTCAAACACGTTGACGGCATCGGTCAGGCTACCGCCCTGCCCCACCTCTCCGAAGGCCTGTTCGATACGAAGCAGACGTGCCGAGAGGAAGTCCGCTGCGTCGGCGCCAGCCTGTGCCGAGCGGCGGTCGCCCGTCAGCATGGCATCCCCCTGACGGGTCACGCCAAGCACCTGCGGCCCAGAAGCGAAGGCGTTGGACTGCACCGCGAGGTCGCGCCGAACATAGCCAGCCGTGGCCACGTTCGCGATGTTCAGGGAAACCAGTTCGGCCCGGCGGGACAGGACGGAAAGACCCGCCGATGCGGCGTTCAGTGCGTTCGAGAGCGCCATGGCGATACCTTATCGCTTGATGTTGGTGGTTTCCTGCAACATTTCGTCCACGGTCTGGATGACCTTGGCGTTGGAGGCATAGGCCCGCTGCGTCTGGATCATCGCAGTCAGTTCGGCAGCGACATCGGTCGTCGATCCTTCGCGGGCGAAACCGGCGATGCGGCCTGTGGGCCCCGTGCCCGCAGTCCAAAGAAGGAAGGCGCCGGATTGCGGGGTGATCTGATAGGTCATGTCCGGCAGCGGGCGAAGGCCGTTCAGGTTGGGCACATCGACGAGCGGGATCTGATAAAGCTTGCGCGCATAGCCGGTGTCGAAGCTGGCGATAAGAAAGCCCTCTTCATCGACCTCCAGCCCGGTCATCGTGCCAATGGGAGAGCCATCCTTTGCGATGCCGACCGGCGAGAAGGTATCGTCCAGTTGGACGAGGCCATCGACGATGCCGGGTGCGCCGACCAGAATCTCGATAGGGCCCCCAGCCACATTGATCGTGACCTTGCCGCTGGCGGCATCATAGGTTCCGGCGGAACCCGGCGTCACCGAAAGGACGGAGCCGCCCGCACTGCGCGAATCGTCGAAGATGATGCTGAACTCTCCCACAAGAGCACCGGCCTGTGCGGAGTCGCGCACCTCCATCCGCCAGGTGTTCGAGGCGACGCCCGATGCTGGAACGGTGGGAATGAAAGTGACGGCGAGCGTTTCGGAAGTGCCCAGATTGCCGAAATACTCCACATTCAGGGGCAGGGACTGCCCGGATGCACCCACCATTGTTCCCGATGCAGGAAGGTTGACCCCAAGGGTCATGGAGGTGGTCGGATCACCGACCCTCTGGTTTCGGTCGACGCGGATGGGGGAAAGGCCGCTTTCAGAATCGCGGGCATAGATGGGCATGGAACCATCCGCATTGGCAGGCCAACCCAGCAGGACGAGACCGGATTCGGTGGTGAGGAACCCGTTCGCATCAAGGCGGAAGGCCCCGGTTCGCATGAGAGTCATCGTTGCGTCGACCTCGGGGCTGTTCAATCCAGCGATGGAGCGGACAGGCAGCATCCCGCGACCGGAGACCGCGATGTCGAGCGCGTTCCGGGTGGCAACGAGCGACCCTTCCTCGTCAATCAGGCGGGTCGTGGCGGACATGACGCCACCGGCGATGAAGCCGCCCCCGCCCTGCGATCCGCCGATCGTGAGCGCCTCGAAATCGGCGAAGGCGCGGCGATAGCCGAAGGTACTGGAATTGGCGATATTGTCGGAGATGGTCGCCAGCCGCGTTGCATTCGCATTCAGGCCTGCAACACCAGCGTTGAGTGAGGAGGAGATGGACATCAAGAGCGCCTTTCTGCAGCCAACATCGAGTCGGCTGCATCTTGCACCCAGAGGATTAAGCGCCTCCTAACCGTTCAAATACCATCTATCCGCCTCCATCGGGCCTTTGGTGACGGCGCAGGAGCGTGACCTCGATCCGGTTGTTCCGAAGGGCAGTGGGGTCGATGGTTACCGGGCGACGATCCGCATAGCCGGTCACGCGTTGCAGACGTAGGTCCTCCATCCCCTGCATGGCGAGGAGGCTGCGGACCGTCTCGGCACGCGCGGTGGACATGGCCCATGTCGGATCGTCGCGCAGGATCACGGGAAAGGCCCGAACATGGCCTGTGACGGCCACCTTGTTGGTGGCAAGGGCGGAGACCTCGACGATCATGGCAACGAGGTCGCGCAGGATCTGCCGCGGTTCGGCGGTATCGTCACGGAAGAGCGCGGCGCCCTCGACATCGAAAATCTCGATCACGAGGCCTTCGTCGGAGAGGCGCGTGACGACGTGGCGCAGCAGCCGGTCCGATACCATGCTTTCGCCGGTATAGGCGGAAAGCCGACGCTCCACCTCGCGCAGGATGGCCACTTCGGCGGCGATCTCGTCCGAGAGGGGGCCGCCTTCAGCGACGGAGCGCGTGGTCTGGAGGGCATCGGACGCAGAGGCCCCACTGCCGTTCAGGGCGAGCGTCTCTTCCGTCATGACATTGGTCCCACCGAAGGCACCATCCCCGCCGCCGGACACGCGATTGAGCGGGATTGTCGGATTGAAGTAATCCGCCAGACCCTTGCGCTGTTTCTCTGTCGTCGCGTTCAGAAGCCACATGAGCAGGAAGAAGGCCATCATCGCGGTGACGAAGTCGGCATAGGCCACCTTCCATGCACCGCCGTGGTGGCCACCACCACCGACGACCTTCTTGCGCTTGATGACGACTGGCGCGGCGTTCCCCCGCCCTGCCATGACAACACCCCGTTTTCACACCCGCGACCAGAATGGCAGAGCTTGGTGAAGGAAGGGCTAACAGATTGTATTGTATGAGTTTTTCAGAAGACCACGAAGCACGGGCCGGACAAAGAGGCCGATTGCCGCGTAATCGGCGCAGAAGCGGCGGGCATGTTGATAGGATAGCCCTGCATCGAGGCGGATCGGTTCATCCGGCGACAGGAATTCGAAGCGCGCGCGGGGCTGGCCCGTCCGCGCCGCAAGGAAATCGGCAAGGTCCTTGGTGAGCCAGCCGGCATAGCCGGTTAAGTGTAGGTCAAAGCGCTGGAAGGCGCGATCTACGGCGGTGAGACCACAGTCCTTGAAAAGGTCCATGACCCGCTCGGCCGGGCCGAGCCCCAGCCCAGACAGCACCGCACCCGACATGGGATCACCAGAAAGGCCAAGGCGGCGTTGGATCTGCGACAGGCCGTTCCCCTGTTCGGGTTGCAGGGGGCGTGTCGTGAAAATGTCAATGCAGGCGTGCCGGCGATCAAGGCGCTGCGCCACAAGGCCCCTGATCCGGCGCAGGCGAAGGTCGAGATTGGCGCAATCCGCCGCGGAAAGATCGGTGAGGAGCAGCCCGGACGGCAGCGCCAGTGATGCCAGGAGATCCGTGCGGGACCCACCGATGATCTGTTCCAGCTGCGCCACCGCCTTCTCGGGATCGGCCCAGTCGGCCACCCGAAGCGACAGGTCAAAGGATGGCGGATGCGCGGGGTCCGGCGGGTGGAGTTCAAGCTGCACCCCAAGCGCGGAAAGGATCGAGCGCAGGTGCAGCGCGCTTTGCCGCGACAGAGGGGCGGAGATGGGACCGGAAATCGCGCAAAGGCGATCTGCCGCCTCGGTCGGAGAAATGCCGAGCTTTGCGGCCAGCAAGGGTGCCGCAAGAGCGGCGTTTCGGCAGGCTGCAGAGAGGTGAAGCGTCACCAACCCCTCATGGTCATGATCTGCCTGCATGAAACCTTCGCAACCTTGCCTCTGGCCTGCCACCCTTACGGAGGGTTTGGGCAAGCTGGAGGCAAGGCTAGTTCACGACTGTGACAGTGTTAAGGACTTTCCGCGGCGCGGGACACGGTCACTCGGCCGATGAGCGCGCCCAAAGGTTGATGTCCTTCTCCTCGCTGATGCGGTCGATCTCGGCCAGTTCTTCGGGCGTGAAGTCCAGATTCTGGATCGCGCCCGCGCAATCGACGACCTGCTCGGGCTTCGACGCGCCGATCAGGGCGGTGGTGATGCCGTTGTTCCGCAGCACCCAAGCGATGGCCATCTGGGCGAGTGTCTGGCCCCGCTTTTGCGCCATGGCGTCAAGGGCACGGACGGAGGCCAGCGCGCGGTCTGTGATGGTGGCCGGGTCAAGGGATTTGCCCTGCGCGGCGCGGCTGCCTTGAGGGATGCCGTTGAGGTATTTCTTGGTGAGGATGCCTTGCGCCAGCGGAGTGAAGGCGATGGAGCCAAGGCCAAGGTCGGCCAGCGTGTCCTTCAGCCCATCGGTTTCCACCCAGCGGTTGAGGATGTTGTAGCTGGGCTGATGGATGATGAACGGGGTCTTGAGTTCCTTCAGGATCGCATAAGCCTCGCGCGTGCGTTGGCTGTTGTAGCTGGAGATGCCCACGTAAAGCGCGCGGCCCGAACGCACGATGTGATCGAGCGCGAGCATCGTTTCTTCGAGCGGGGTGTCGGGATCGAAACGGTGGGAATAGAAGATGTCGACATAGTCCAGCCCCATGCGTTTCAGGGACTGGTCGCAGGAGGCGATGACGTATTTCCGGCTTCCCCATTCACCATAGGGGCCGTCCCACATCAGGTAGCCGGCCTTGGACGAGATGATGAGTTCGTCGCGGTAATTGGCGAAGTCTGTCTTGAGGATTTCGCCGAAGGCCTCTTCGGCGCTTCCGGGGGGCGGGCCGTAGTTGTTGGCAAGATCGAAATGGGTGATGCCAAGGTCGAAGGCCGTGCGGCAGATGTCGCGTTTGGTATCATGGGGCGTGTCATGGCCGAAGTTGTGCCACAGGCCGAGAGAGATGGCTGGAAGTTTCAGGCCGGATTTTCCGCAATTGCGGTAGACCATTCTGGAATAGCGTTCGGCGGCGGGGGTGTAGGTCATGGCGTCCTCCGTAAAGCAAGGCGGCGGCGCTGGGGTTGCACCGCCGCCCGTTGGTTCGCAGTTTGATCAGATCAGATGAAGCGGTTCCAGAGGTTTTCCAGCCGCTCCTGCCGCCCGGATTTCGGTTCGGGGTTGAGGTTTCTGGCCGTGACGGCGGCGGCGGCATCCTCCAGCGAGCCGGAGAGCAGCGCCTTGGCCTCGGGCTTCTCCCATCCGGCGTAGCGGTCGGCGCGGGCTTTCTCCAACGCGCCATCCTCCAGCAGGGCGGCGGCGGCCTTGAGCGCGCGGGCGCAGGTGTCCATGCCGCCGACATGGGCGAGGATCAGGTCCTCCGGGTCCAGCGACTGGCGACGGATCTTGGCGTCGAAATTGGTGCCACCGGTGGTATAGCCGCCCGCGCGGAGGATTTCATAGAAGGCCAGCGCCTTTTCCGCATGGTTGTTCGGGAACTGGTCGGTGTCCCAGCCGGATTGGTAATCGTTCCGGTTCATGTCGATGGAGCCGAAGATGCCAAGCGAGGCGGCGAGGGCAATCTCATGCTCGAACGAATGGCCCGCGAGAATGGCGTGGCCCTGTTCGATGTTGACCTTGACCTCCTTCTCCAGCCCGAACTGCACAAGGAAGCCGTAAACGGTGGCCACGTCATAGTCATACTGGTGCTTCGACGGTTCCTGCGGCTTCGGTTCGATCAGGATCGCGCCTTTGAAGCCGATCTTGTGCTTGTATTCCACCACCTGTTGCAGGAAGCGGCCGGCATGTTCGCGCTCGGCCTTCAGGTCGGTGTTCAAGAGCGTCTCATAGCCTTCGCGCCCGCCCCAGAGGACGTAGTTCGCACCGCCCAGCTTGTGCGTGGCGTCCATGTTCGCCTTCACAGTGGCGGCGGCATAGGCGTAGACGTCGGGATCGGGGTTCGTCGCCGCGCCCGCCATCCAGCGGCGGTGGCTGAACATGTTGGCGGTGCCCCAGAGGAGCTGCGTCTTGTGCGCGGCCTGCTTCTGCCCGAGGTAATCCACCACCTCGTCCAGCGCGCGCTTGCTTTCCGCGAAACTCGCGCCTTCGGGGCGGATGTCGGCATCGTGGAAGCAGTAAAAGGGCACGTTCAGGATATCGAACATCTCGAAGGCCACATCGGCCTTGAGCTTTGCCAGCGCGAGGCTGTCGCCGAACCACGGACGGTCGAAGGTCTGGCCGCCGAAGGGGTCACCTCCCGGCCAGGCGAAGCTGTGCCAATAGGCGACGGCAAAGCGCATGTGTTCCTCCATGCGCTTGCCGAGGATCACCTCGTCCGGGTTGTAGTGCCGGAAGGCGAATTCGTTCGTGCTGGAAGGCCCCTCGTATTTGATCTGCGGGATGCCCTGGAAGAAGTCGGTCATTTCAGTCCTCGGATAGCGGATTGTGCGGCGCGATAGCGGGCGTGGCCCGCGTCGAATGCGCCAGTAAGCGCGCGGTCGGGATCGACCGTGCGGGCGATAGGGGGAAGCGTGGCGATTTCCGCGCCAGCGCCGGTGGCGGCCATGAGGGCGAGGCGGGCAGCGCCGAAGGCGCCACCGAAGTCGCCTGCGACGGGCAGGTGGACGGGGATGTCCAGCGCGGTCGCGATGGCCTTGAGCCAGTAGTCGGAACGTGAACCGCCGCCGACAGCGAGCAGGCGGTCGATCCGGGTTCCCGTGGCGGCCAGTGCGTCGCGGCTGTCGCGGATGGCAAAGGTGACGCCTTCCAGCACGGCCCGGGTGGCCGCGGCGCGGTCGGTCGCATGTTCGAGGCCGAGGAAGGCCCCGCGGATCGCCGCATCGTTCAGCGGCGTGCGTTCGCCACCCAGATAGGGCAGGAACAGGGTCTTGGATGGAGCCTTGAGGTCGCCCAGCGCACCGGTGAGGTTGGCGGCTGAGTCGCCGACAAGCCCCGCATACCAGTTCAGCGCATCGGTCGCGGCAAGGATGACGCCCATCTGGTGCCATGTGTTCGGCAAGGCGTGGCAGAAGGTATGCACCGCAGTTTCCGGCGCGGGCTGGTAGCCGTCATTCGCAGCGAACAGCACGCCCGAGGTGCCGAGCGACACGAAGGCATCGCCTGCCTTCACCACGCCGACCCCTACGCCGGAAGCCGCATTGTCGCCACCGCCGCCCGCGATGACCACATCCTTCGGCAGGCCCCAGCGTGAGGAGAGCGCGTCGCGGAGCTTGCCCGAAACCTCGGACCCCTCGACAAGGCGCGGCATGTGATCCCGCATCAGGCCCGTGGCGGAAAGGCAGTCGTCGGACCAGTCACGTTTGCCGGTATCCAGCCAGCTTGTCCCGGCGGCATCCGACATTTCGGCAACGTGTTCGCCGGTCAGCCAGAGGCGCAGATAGTCTTTCGGCAGCAGCACCCGCGCGACCTTTTCCCAGATGCGTGGTTCATGGCGTTTCACCCAGACGAGTTTCGGCGCAGTGAAGCCGGGGAAGACGATGTTGCCGGTCACGCGGCGGAACATCGGGTCGCCGTCCAGTTCCGCCGCCTCTTCATGGCTGCGGGTGTCGTTCCACAGGATGCAGGGGCGAAGCACCTCATCCGCCGCGTCCAGCAGGGTGGCGCCATGCATCTGCCCGGAAAGGCCGATGGCGCGGACCTTGGACAGGCCGTGTGACGACAGTGCATCCATCACTGCCTCAGCAGCCGCGATCCAATCCGCCGGGGATTGTTCGGACCACCCTTCATGCGGGCGGGAAACGGTGAGGGGGGCGCTGGCCTCGGCCAGCACCCCCTGCGCGTCGTCGATCAGCACGCCCTTGAGGCCAGACGTGCCGAGGTCAAGGCCGATATACATCACGCAGCCTTTGCCGGTTGCTTGCCAAGGATGATCATGCCGAGGATGTCTTCATCGGTGACTTCGTTCACGTTGACCGTACCGACGAGTTGACCATTCTTCATCACCGAGGCGCGGTCGCAAAGTTTCATGACGTTGTGGATGTCGTGTTCGATCAGGAAGATGCCCAGACCCTGCGCCTTCAATTCCTGGATCAGTTCGGACACCATCTGCGTCTCGTGCGGGCCGAGGGCGGCGGTGGGTTCGTCCATGATCAGGATCTTGGCATTGAAGTACACCGCCCGCGCGATGGCGACCGACTGGCGCTGACCGCCGGACAGGGCCGACACCGGCACGTTGAACTTGCGGAAGTTGGGGTTGAGCCGCGCCATGATCTTGCGCGTCTCGGCCTCCATCTTCGTTTCGTCGACGAAGCCGAAGCTGTTCACCAGCTCGCGCCCGAGAAAGAGGTTGGACGCGGCGTCGAGGTTATCTGCAAGGGCCAGCGTCTGATAGATCGTCTCGATGTTCTGTTCGCGGGCGTCGCGGGGATTGTTGATTTCCACCTTCTGGCCGTTGATCAGGATTTCGCCCGCGTCGGGCTGATAGGCGCCCGAGAGGCACTTGATCAGCGTCGACTTGCCCGCGCCGTTATGGCCGAGAAGACCGACCACCTCGCCGGGGTAGAGGTCGACGGTCACATGGTCGACCGCCTTGATCCCGCCGAAGGAGATCGAGATGTCGCGCATCTCGACGAGAGGGGTGCCGCGATTGGGATTGGTCATGGTAAAATTCCCCCCTTATTTGATGCGCTTGCGATAGACGATGTCCAGCCAGACGGCGAGGACGAGGGCGATGCCGATGACGATCCGCTGATAGGAGCCGTCGCCGAAGCCAATCAGGACCATGCCGGTTTGCAGCGAGGTCAGGATCAGCGCGCCGATGATCGCGCCATGGATCGTGCCAACGCCACCGGCCAGAGAGGTACCGCCGACGACCGCCGCCGCGATGACGTAAAGTTCGTCAAGGTTGCCCATGGCGTTGGTGGCCGAGTTCTGGCGGGCCGCGCCGATGACGGCGGCGATCCCGGCCAGCGCGCCCATCAGGGTGAAGATCTTCACCGTCATGGCCCGGGTGTTGATACCCGACAGGGCCGCCGCTTCGGGGTTGCCGCCGATGGCAAAGACATAGCGGCCAAACCGGGTGCGGGTCATCAGGATGGTCATGAAGATGGCCACCGCGATGAGGATCAGCACGGGATAGGCAAAGCCATGGCCGAAGCTGGCGCAGACATCGGTGTAGATCGTGTCATTCGACTCGGCGCAGGCGGGGACCGGTTGACCGAGGTTTTGGTAGTATTTCTGGATGTTGCCGCGCGGCCAGATATAGGCGTTGACCAGTGCGGTCGCGCCAATGATGACCGAGCAGACGAGGCCGATGACGAAGGTTTCGGCCCAGACCGGGCGCAGCGCGAAGCCGTGCGATTGGCGCGACTTGCGGGCGCGGATGAAGGCGATGATCACGACGATGCAGGCGATGATGCCGAAGATCCAGCTTCCCGTGCGGCCCAGCGCCCCGAAGGACCCGCCGCCGATGAGTGAGAAGCTTTCATCCAGCGGTGCGATGGTCTTGCCACCCGCCACGAGGAAGGCTGCACCCCGCCAGACCAGAAGGCCGCCCAGCGTGACGATGAAGGACGGAATGCCCAGATAGGCGATGAGCGCCCCTTGGAAGCCGCCAATCAGGGCGCCCATGGCGATGCCGAAGGCGACCGTGATGATCCAGATGGACGGATGCCCAAGGCCCAGCGCGGGGGTCAGATATTCGACCTGCAAGAGGCCCATATACATGCCGACCATACCCATGATCGACCCGACCGACAGGTCGATGTTGCGGGTGATGATGACCAGCACCATGCCCGTCGCCATGATCCCGATATAGGCGGTCTGAACGGAAAGGTTCCACAGGTTGCGCGGCGTGAGGAAGCCGTTCGCCTCGGCCTGCGAGGCGCCCAGAAGCATGGAGGGACGGCCGAGGATACCGAAGGAATAGGCCTCGAAGGCGATCCAGATCAGGAGCAGGGCTCCGACCATGCCGATCAGGCGGGGGTCAAGCTCGGTTGCGCGCAGGAAACGGGCAAAAGCGCCGCCTTCCTTGCCGGGGGCCTGGGGTTGATGGGTGGTATCGGTCATGTCCCGTCCTTGACGTTGAGGGGGATCGGACGCGCAGGTCATGCGACGTTTTCAGCGCGGCATGCGCCGAGGGGCGGGCGGGGCCCGGAACTGATGCAAAGGAAGATGCCGGTCCGCAGGGGACCGGCATCCTGTGTCAGCCTGACTTACTGGCAGGCAGCGACGTCGGGCAGAGCGCCTTCGCAGGCCTGCTCTTTGGTGATGTGGCCGGCGTCGATCGCAAGGTTCAGCGTTTCCTTGGTGATCGGGGTCGGGTTCAGAAGGATCGCGTTCATTTCAACGCCCTTCTCGCCGCCCGAGAACTTGGTCGCGCCCGGGATGGCGTCCAGAGCGGCCCCGTCAGCCAGAGCCGAGGCGATTTCGCCAGCGGCCTTGCCGAGGTCACGCGCGTTCTTCCACACCGAAACGGTCTGGGTGCCACGCGCCACACGGTTGATCGCGGCGAGGTCGCCGTCCTGACCACCCAGCGGAACATTCAGGCCCTGCGCGGCCAGAGCGGCAGCGGCACCACCCGCCATGCCGTCGTTCTGCGACAGAACGGCGTCAACGGCGTTGTTGTTGGCGGTCAGGATCTGTTCCATGTTCTTCTGGGCGTTCTCGGGCTTCCAGCCGTCCGAGTTCGCTTCGCCGACGATGGTGATGTCGCCAGCGGCGACGGCAGCGCCGATCACTTCTTCCATGCCCTGACGGAGGAAGCCGACGTTCGGGTCACCCGGGTCGCCCTTGATGATCGCATAGTTGCCCTTCGGCGCGACTTTGAAGACTTCCTGCGCGATGATGCGGCCCACGCCGACGTTGTCGAACGTCAGATAGAAGGTGCGGGCGTCTTCGATCAGGCGGTCATAGCCGACGACCGGGATGCCTTCGGCGGCGGCTTTCTCGATGGCCGGCCCGATGGCGTCCTTGTCCCATGCGTTGATGACGAGGGCGTCAACCCCTTGCGCGATCAGCGCGTCGATGTCGGAAAGCTGCTTTTCGGCGGACGACTGGGCGTCGGCCGAGATGTATTCGTTGCCGGCGGCTTCGATGGCGGCCTTCATTGCGGCTTCGTCGATCTTCCAGCGCTCTTCCTGGAACTGGGCCCAGGACACGCCGATTTTCTTGCCTTCGGCCAGAGCAGCCGACGAGAACCCGGTCACCGCCAGCACGGCGATGAGAAGTGCGTTACGCATTAGTATCCTCCCTATGGATGCGGCCAGCGTATGGCCGGTCCGACGGATTCGTCGGCACGCGCGAAAATTGGCGCGAATAATTTCAGTTGTCAAAATAATTTTAGTGAGAGAAACATGAACTGCTCGGGAAAGCGGCGTTTTCATGCGGCGTTGCAGCAATTTACGTACCGCTAACGGAAGCTTAACCCTAGCTATGGCAGAGTTACTGCCGATTTTTTATTCGGGGGCCAAAGAAATGCTGTCCAAGGGGCCGACGGAAGAGACGGGGGAGGGGCGGCGGGGATGCGGGCCTTTGATTCCGCCGCTGTCGGATTCGCTGCGTCCGTTGCGGCAGCAGGTGTTCGAGAGGGTGCGGGCGGCAGGATTGATTCCGCGGGTGCAGGTGGCCAAGGACCTGGGGGTCAGCCCGGCGTCGGTGTCGACGATCACGCAGGAACTGATCGAGGCGGGGCTGATCGAAGAGGTCTCGGCGGCGCGCGAAGGGGATCAGGGGCGCGGGCGGCCTGCGGTTTCGCTGGGGGTGCGGGCCAAGGCGCATCGCGTGGCGGGGATGAAGCTTTCGGACCGCGAGCATACGGCAGTGATCGTGGATTTCGCGGGGAACCTGATCGCGGATGACGTGATCCCGCGCAGGCCCGGACCGATGGCGATGCCCGAGATTCTGGCCGCAATCGAAACGCTGCTGAACCGGGTCTGCGCCAAGGCTGGACTGGCGCGCAGTGACCTTTCGGCAGTGGGGATCGGCGTGCCGGGCTTTGTGGATTCCGCTGCAGGGATGGTGATGTGGTCCTCGGTCCTGACCGACAGGGCGGTGCCTTTGGCAGCCGTGGCGCAGGCGCGGATCGGGTTGCCGGTGGTGATCGACAATGACGCGAACCTTGTGACGCTGGCGGAACTGTGGTTCGGCGCGGGGCGCGGTCTGGCCGATTTCGCGGTGGTCACGATCGAGCATGGGGTGGGGATGGGCTATGTCATCAACCACCGGATTTACCGCGGGGCGCAAGGACTTGGCATGGAATTGGGCCATACCAAGGTGCAACTGGACGGCGCCTTGTGCCGCTGCGGGCAGCGTGGGTGCCTTGAGGCCTATATCGCCGACTATGCCCTGGCGCGCGAGGCGACCACCGCTCTGAACTGGACGCATCGGGAAGGGCAGTCGATCAGCGTCTTGCTGGAATCCCTCTATGATCATGCCAAGGCCGGAAACACCGCGGCGCGGTCCATCTTCCGGCGGGCGGGGCGCTATCTGGCGGCGGGGCTGTCCAATGTGATCAACCTGTTCGATCCCGCGCTGATTATCCTGTCGGGTGAGCGGATGCGGTATGATTACCTCTATGCACAGGAGACGCTGGCCGAGATGGAGAACCTTGCCATCCAGACCGGCCGCCCGCGCCCGCCGATCGAGATCCATGCCTGGGGCGACCTGCTTTGGGCGCATGGGGCGGCAGCACTTGCCCTTTCCTTCGTGAGCGAGGGATTGCTGGTTCCGGTGCGGGAGATGGCGGCGCAATAGGGCGCGCCTGACCGGTCGAAAGGGCCGCAGCCGAGAGGTGCGGCCGGAACTGATATACCGAAATGACGGGGCCGCGCGCGGGGTATCATTCCCCCGTCCGCGGCCTTTTGCGCGTTCAGCAGGCCGTGCAGGAAACTGTGCCGCAAAGTGTATGCACGCAGCGGACTGTCGGTAAAGAACCGGGAAAGAAGGATGAAGGGCGCGTTAGGGTTAATGAAAAGTGAAGGGGACAAAGGGGCCAACGGGTTAACGACTGCGGGAACAGCGCGGGGGTTCCGTTGCGTTTAAGGGCGTGGTCCTGCACTGGCGGGTTCGACTTGGTGCGTCTAGGGGAATGGCGCGCAAGGATATGCAGGGCGGCGGATTTCGGCAGCGTGAACGGGACGGCGATTGCGTCACGGAGGGGGAGTTGCAATAGTCTTAACATTGCGCCCGGAGGATACATTGATCACCCGTTTCACCCGTCTTCTGCCCCGTCGCAGGGTTTTTGCGGCGGTGGCGGCACTGGTCGTGCTGACCGGGCCGGGGCAGGCGCTGGAGCGGCTGGAGTTTCAGGCACCGGGAGCGGGGAAGGACCTTCTGGCCGCGCTGAAAGGGGCGTCGCTTCTGGTGTCTTCGGAACTGGACGGGCAGGAGGACGCGCAGGATCTGTTCGCGGCGGCACGGGCGGAATACGGGCGCCTTCTGGGCGCGCTTTATGCGGCGGGGCATTATTCGGGGGTGATCTCGGTCCGGGTCGATGGGCGGGAGGCCGCAGATATCGCGCCGCTGGATGCGCCGTCGCGGATCGACGTGATCCAAGTTCGGGTGGAGCCGGGGCCTGCCTTCAGGTTTTCGGATGCGCGGGTCGCGCCGCTGGCGGCGGGAACGGCCTTGCCCAAGGGCTTTGCCATCGGGCAACCGGCCCTGTCGGGTATGGTGCGCGAGGCGGCGGCGGCGGGGATATCCGGGTGGCGCGACCGGGGCCACGCGAAGGCCACGGTCGCCGGGCAGGAGGTGGTGGCAGATCATGGCGGCGCGACCCTGGCGGCGCGGATCGCGCTGGAACCGGGGCCGCGCCTGCGCTTTGGGCCGCTGGTCGTGGAGGGCGAGGCCCGGATGCGGGAGGCGCGCATCGTGAAGATCACGGGCTTGCCAGAGGGCGAGGTGTTTTCACCCGAGGAGCTGGACCGTGCGGCGAACCGCTTGCGGCGGACGGGGGTGTTCAAATCGGTCACGCTGGCCGAGGGGGATGTTCTTGCGCCCGACCTTTTGCCCATTACCGCGACGGTGGTGGAGGAGAAGCCGCGCCGCTACAGTTTCGGGGCCGAGATCGCGAGTGCAGAGGGGCTTTCCCTGACGGGGTTTTGGCTGCATCGGAACCTGCTGGGCGGTGCCGAGCGGCTGCGGATCGACGGCGAGATCAGCAATATCGGGGCACAGAACAGTGGCATCGACTATGCGCTGGGATTCACGCTGGACCGGCCGGCCACGCTGACCCCGGATACGACGGTGGGGATCGCGGGCGAGATCGGGCATCTGGATGAGGAGGATTTCAGCGCGGATACCGCCACCTTCGGCCTGCGGGTGACTCATTTCTTCAGCGACAGCCTGACGGGGCGGATCGGCCTTGATTATGAGTATGCCAAGGGGCGGGACGTGGTGGATGCGTTCCTGTTCCGCAATGTCTCGATCCCCGTGGGGGTGACGCTGGACCGGCGCAACGACCGGACGGATGCGACCGAGGGGTATTATCTGGATGCCGAGGTGAAGCCATTCTTCGGGTTCGGCACGACAGGCAGCGGAATCAGGACCAAGCTGGACGCGCGCGGCTATCTGGGGTTCGGCGCGGAGGAGCGGTTCGTTCTGGCGGGGCGGTTCCAGTTGGGCGCGGTGACAGGGTCGAACCTGCTCGAGACGCCGCGCGACGACCTGTTCTATTCCGGGGGCGGCGGCACGGTGCGGGGGCAGCCCTATCAATCGCTGGGCGTTGCCGTGGCGCGGGGACTGCTGTCGCCCAAGATCGGCGGGACGCATTTCCTTGGCGCACAGATCGAGGCCCGGGCGATGGTGGGAGAGCGGATCGGGGTGGTGGGTTTCTTCGACGCCGGACGGGTTGACGTGGGTGAGTTCTTCGGTAGGGCCGGGGATTGGCATTCGGGGGCCGGGATCGGGCTGCGCTATGATACGGGGTTTGGCCCCATCCGGCTGGACGTGGCCGCGCCGGTGGGCGGCAGCACGGGGGACGGGGTGCAGATCTATGTGGGATTGGGGCAGGCGTTCTGATGCGGATATGGCCTGTTCTTGCGCTGTGTTCCCTGCCGCTGGCCGCCGCGGCGCAGGAGGATGACCGGGGCTATCTGACCGCGCTTCTGGAGGACAATCTTTCCGGGGCCGGGCGTTCTGTGGTGATCACCGGGTTCGAGGGGGCGCTGTCGGCGCGGGCCACGATCGAGCGGTTGACGATTGCCGATGATGCCGGGATCTGGCTGACGCTGGACGGGGTGGTGCTGGACTGGAGCCGATCCGCGCTGCTGCGCGGGGTGGTGGATGTGTCCGAGCTTTCGGCGCGGGAGATCGTGCTGGAACGGGTGCCGGAGGCGGGGGAAAGCGCGCCTTCGCCCGAGGCGGGGGGGTTTGCGCTGCCCGACCTGCCGGTGTCGATTTCCATCGGGCGGCTGGCTGCGGAGCGGATCGTGCTGGGCGAGGCCGTGCTGGGCGAGGCGCTGGAGGGGCGGCTGGAGGCTTCGGCGGAACTGGCAGGCGGCGAGGGGCGGACGGAACTTCTGCTGGAACGGGTGGATGGGGGGCCTGCCGGGCGGCTGGACCTGACGGCGGGTTTTGTGAACGAGACGGGGCAATTCACGCTGGACCTGCTGGCCGAGGAAGAGGCCGGGGGAATCGCGGTGTCGCTGCTGGGGATACCGGGGGCGCCTTCGGCGCGGCTGGCGGTGCAGGGGGATGCGCCGATTTCGGATTTCGTGGCAACCGTCGGGTTGCAGACGGATGGCGAGGAGCGACTGGCCGGTACGGTGGAGGTGATGGCCGGAGAGGACGGGGCGCAGGGCTTCGACGTGGATCTGGCGGGGAACCTCGCCCCGCTGTGGATGCCGGATTATGCGGACTTTTTCGGCGAGCGGATCGCGCTGAAGGCGGTGGGGGATCGGTCGGCCGAAGGGGTGCTGCGGCTGCGGACCTTTGCGATGGAGGCGCAGGCGATGGACCTGCGGGGCGCGGCGACGGTGGGGGCGGATGGGCTGCCGCTTGCCTTTGACGTGGCAGGGCGGATCGGGCTGGCGGATGGATCGCCGGTGCTGCTGCCGCTGTCGGGGGCGGGGCGGACGCAGGTGCGATCTGTTGATCTGGATCTGGCCTATGACCGGGCAGCGGGCGAGGGCTGGACGGGCGATGTGGTGATCGCGGGGCTGGACCGGGCGGGGCTGGCGGCGGAGCGGTTGGCGCTGGATGGATCGGGGCGGATCTGGCGGCGGGACGGGGCGGCGCATTTCGGCGCGACGCTGGATTTCGCGGGCGAGGGCGTGGTGCCGGAGGATGCGGCCATCGCGGCGGCGCTGGGGCAGGCGGTGACGGGGCAGGTCATGCTGTCATGGCGGCAGGGGGGCGATGGGCTGCGCCTGCCGCGGATCGTGCTGGAGGGGGACGATTACGGGCTGACGGGCCGCGCGCTGGTGGCGGGGCTGGACGCGGCGCTGACGGTTTCGGGGGCGGGCGAGGCGCGGATGAAGGACCTTTCGCGGCTCTCGGCGCTGGCGGGGCGGCCTTTGGCGGGGGCGGCGGCACTGACGGTTTCGGGGAGCGGAAGCCCGCTTTCGGGGGCCTTCGACATAGAGGCCGCGCTGACCGGGACGGATGTGGCGATTGCGCAGGCCGAGGTGGACGGGTTGCTGCGCGGGCAATCGCGGATCGCCCTGTCGGCGGCGCGGACGGAGACGGGAACCGAGTTGCGCGAGTTGAGCGTGACCGCGCAGAGCCTGCGGGCCGAGGCGCGCGGCACGATCAGCACCGGGGCAAGCGACGTGACCGCGCGGCTGGATTTCAGCGATCTGTCGGCCATGGGCGGGGCCTATCGCGGCGCGCTGGACGGGACGCTGCGCTATCAGGGCGGGGCCGAGGGCGCGCGGGTGACGCTGGACGGGACGGGGCGCGATCTGGCCATCGGGCAGGCCGAGGCGGACCGGCTGTTGCGCGGGCAGACGGTGCTGGCGGTGGATCTGTCGCTTGCCGGTGGCCAAGGCGTGCTGAACCGGGCCGAGTTGCGCAATCCGCAGATGCAGGCGAGCGTGACGGGGAATGCCGCGCGGCGGCTGGAGGTTTCGGCGCGGCTGGCGGATCTGGCGATGCTGCTGCCGGAATTTCCCGGCGCGCTGACGGTGGCGGGCACGGCCACGGGCGGGGCGCAGGGCTATGATCTGAGCCTGCGCGGACAGGGGCCGGGGGGCATCGACGCGCGGGTGACGGGGCTGCTGCGGGGCGATGGATCGGGCGGCGATCTGCGCATCGCGGGGGCGGCGCAGGCGGGGCTGGCCAATGCCTTTTTGCCGGGGCAGTTGATTTCGGGGCCTGTCAGTTTCGATCTTGGGTTGCGGGGGCCTTTCGCGCTGTCGTCGCTTTCGGGGCGGGTGGCCCTGACCGGGGGGCGGATCGCGGACCCGAACCTGTTTTTCGCGTTGCAGGATGTGACGGTGACGGCCGATCTGGCCGCGAGCCGGGCGCAGATTTCCGGCGGCGCGGCGCTGACCAGTGGGGGTCGGATCGAGTGGGGCGGCAGCCTTGGCCTTGCCGCGCCCTTCCCGGCCGATCTGCGGGTTGGGCTGCGCGGGGCGATCCTGCGCGACCCGCAACTGTTCCAGACCACAGCGAACGGCGAGATCACCCTGCGCGGGCCGATGGCGGGCGGCGGGCAGGTTGCGGGGGCGATCACCCTGAGCGAGACGGAGGTGCAGATACCCTCGACCGGGCTGGGCGGGAATGGCGACATTCCGGACCTGCGCCATGTGAACGAACCGCGCGAGGTGCGTGAGACGCGGGCGCGCGCAGGGCTGCTGGAGGCGGGGAGCGGCGGCGGGGGTGGCGGCGCGGCACGGCCCATCGGGATCGACCTGCTGATTTCCGCGCCGTCGCAGATCTATGTGCGGGGCAGGGGGCTGGATGCGGAACTGGGCGGCGCGTTGCGGCTGGGTGGCACGACGGCGGCGGTGATGCCTTCGGGGGCGTTCAACCTGATACGGGGGCGGCTGGACATTCTGGGCAAGCGGCTGGACCTGAGCGAGGCGACCTTGACGCTGGAAGGGGGCTTCGTGCCGACGGTTTCAGTGGCGGCATCGAACGAGAGCGACGGGATCACCAGTTTCATCCGCATCGACGGGCCGGCGACGGAGCCTGTGGTGAGTTTCCGTTCCAGCCCGGAACTGCCGGAGGAGGAGGTGCTGTCGCGGCTGCTGTTCGGGCGGGGGATCGACAGTCTTTCGGCGCTTCAGGCGGCGCAATTGGCCAATGCGGTGGCGACCCTTGCAGGGCGGGGCGGCGTCGGGATCATCGGGCGGCTGCGGCAGGGGTTCGGGCTGGATGACCTTGACGTGCAGACCGGCGCGGATGGTGGCACCACGGTGACGGCGGGGAAATACATCTCGGAGAATGTCTATACCGAGGTGGAGGTGGATGATGCGGGGCAGAGCCAGATCA
The DNA here is from genome assembly GCF_051132405.1 of Tabrizicola sp. M-4. GTDB lineage: Bacteria > Pseudomonadota > Alphaproteobacteria > Rhodobacterales > Rhodobacteraceae > Paragemmobacter. The sequence continues at coordinate 4,019,310 of NZ_CP128606.1, read as the reverse complement.
ACCTGAACCTCGACCTGACGGAGTCGGTGACGGTACGGGCGCGGACGGGATCTTCGGGCGAGACGGGGCTAGGGATCTTTTTCGAAAAGGATTACTAGCGCAGGCCCCGGCTGGCGCGGGAGGCATCGACCGCTGCGCCCAGAAGGATGGCGTAGCCCGAGAGGTAGAGCCAGACGAGCAGCGCCGCCACCGCCCCGATGGAGCCGTAGATGCGGTTGTAGGTATCGAAATTGGCCAGATAGATGACCAGCCCGCGCGAGGCGGCGATCCAGATGACCACGGCGACGAGGATGCCGCGCGTGAAGAGCGGGTGGTGGATCTGGCGGTTCAGGCCGAGGCGGTAGATCAGCGCCACGCCGATGACGACGATCAGGAGCGAGAGGGTGAGTTGCACCGCCTCGAGCGCGAGGGTGGCGAAGGCGCCAAGGGGGAAGAAGGACAGGGCAAGGGGGCCGACAACGGCGGCCATGAGCGCGGCGATGGCGAGGCCGACCATGACCAGCGTCAGGAGGAGCGCGCGCAGATGGTGCCAGTGCCCGGCCCGGTTGGGCAGGCCGTGGATGGCGTTCAGCCCGCGCATCAGCGCGGCGACCGAGGCGCGCGCCGTCCAGAGGGCGAGGAAGAGCGACAGGAAGGTGCCAAGGCCGAGGCTGCCGCGTTGCACCGCCAGAAGGGATTCGATCTGGTCGGAGATCAGTTTCCAGACATCCGGGGGAAGGTAGTCGCGGGCGAGTTCCAACTCCTGCCGGATCAGCGTGGCATCGGCGAAGCTGCCCCAGATCGCGATGACGGCGGTGGCGGCGGGGAAGAGCGCGAGGAAGCCGTAGAAGGCGATGCCCGCGGCGATGAGGTCAAGCTCGCGCTCGTCGGAGAGACGCCAGAGATCCTTGAGGATGACGGGGATGTTGGGCAGGCGCATGGGGGGAGTTTAGGGGGGGATCGGAGGCGGGGCAATCGGGGGTGACGGCATCTGACGCAGAGGCGAGTCCGACCCGGGACGAGCGTTCGGGGGTTTGGCGTGATGGCGGGGGGCGGGGTGAACCCCGCCCTACTCACCTTCCAGCCTTGTCCGCATTTCGCGCAGGACGGGCAGCACCGCACGCACGCGATCGGCGCCCAGCGCCTGCACCACCTCGGCGATGAGGGGGGCGACGGCCTGCACGGCGGCGTCGCGGGCGGAGCGCCCGGCGGGGCTGATGGCCACGAATTTGCGGCGGGCATCATCCCAATCGGGGCGGATGTGGATGTGGCCCGCCCATTCGAGGCGGTTCAGCGTGTTCGTCATCGCCCCGCGCGTGACGTGGAAGGCGCGGGCGAGTTGGGCGGGGGTGCGTTCGTCATTGATCCGCGCGAGGTGGTTCAGCACGCCGAAATGCGACAGTTCCATTCCCTTGGGCAGGACCTTGGAGATGCGGTTGCGGGCGAGTTGGTCGGCCATGAAGAGTTCGCCGAAAAGGGCGACGGCGATGTCTTCGGTCTTCTCGTCGGTGGGTTTCGCGCTCATCCCTCGGGTCCCGTGAAGGCGCGGTCGTGGATGAGGGAGGGGATACGGGCGCGGGCCTTGGTCACTTCGTTCAGGTCGAGGTCGATGAGGGTGATGCCGGGTTCGGTGCCTGCATCGGCGAGGATTTCGCCCCAAGGCGCGATGGCGAGGGAATGGCCATGGGTGCGGCGGCCCTTGCCTTCGGTTTCGGGGTGGAAACCCGTCTGGGCGGGGGCGAGGATGAAGCAACCCGTTTCGATGGCGCGGGCGCGGAGCAGGGTTTCCCAATGCGCGGCGCCGGTGATGTGGTTGAAGGCGGCGGGGACGGTGATGATCTGCGCGCCGCCTTGGGCGAGGCGGCGGTAGAGATGGGGGAAGCGGACGTCGTAGCAGACGGTGAGGCCGATGGTGGCGAAGGGGGTTTCGGCGAGGATGGCGCGGTTGCCGGGGCGGTAGCCCGCGGATTCGCGGTAGACCTCGGTTTCCGACACGTTCACGTCGAACATGTGGATCTTGTCATAGCGGGCGTGGATGTCGCCGCTGGGCGCGATGAGGAGGGAGCGGTTGGCGAAGCGACTGTCCTCATCCTGCGTCAGAAGGCCGAGCGAGCCCGCCAGCAGCCAGATGCCGTGCTTTGCCGCCGATTCGCGCAGGGCGGTGAGGGTGGGATCGGTCTCTTCGGGGTGGAGGAGCGTGCGGAGGCGGGCGCGGTTGGAGGACAGGGCGTTGGTGCATTCGGGCGTGAGAACGAAGCCAGCGCCAGCGGCGGCGGCGTCTTCGATCCGGCGCAGGGTGACCGGCAGGTTTTCTGCCGGATCATCCGTGACGGTGAGTTGCACCAGACCCGCGCGCATCAGGCGAGCATCGGGTCGAGTTTGCCCGCCGCGTCCATTTCATGCAGGTCGTCGCAGCCGCCGACATGGGTGCCGCCGATGAAGATCTGCGGAACGGTGCGACGGCCATGGGCGCGGGCGGTCATGGCGTCGCGCAGTGCGGGGTCGCGGCTGACGTCGATTTCGGTGAAGGGCACGCCCTTCTTGGTCAGCAGGCGTTTTGCGGCGAGGCAATAGGGGCAGATCGGGGTGGTATAGATCTCGACGGGTTTCACGGGGGACATCCTTCGTGCGGTTGCCGGAACTATAGGGATTTAGGCATCCTTCGCAACGCGGGCCAGCACGGCGACGGATACCCGCGTTGCACCTGCGGCAAGGCAGGCCTCGGTTGCGGCGGCAAGGGTGGCGCCGCTGGTCATCACATCGTCGATGAGCAGGATTTCGGCATCCTTCAGGCGGGAGGCATGGCGGGGATGGGCGCGAATCGCGCCGGTGACGTTGCGGAAGCGTCCGTCGCGGTCGCGGCCATCCTGCGTGGGCGTGCAGCGGGCGCGGAGCAGGAGGTCGGGGATGTGATCCAGCCCGGCAAGGCGGGAGAGGGACGAGGAGAGGAGGGCGGACTGGTTGTAGCGGCGGCGGAGGAGCCGCAGCCAGTGCAGCGGGACCGGGGCCACGATCATGCCGGGGCGGAGGATGGGCAGCGCGGCGCGGTGCAGCCAGCGGGCGGCGGGGCGGGCGAGTTCGGTGCGGTCGCCGTGTTTCAGCGCAAGCGTGAGGTCGCGCGCCTTGCCCGAATACAGCAGCGCGGCGCGGCCCTGTGCCCAGGGCCGGGCGATGGTGAGGCAATCGTCGCAATGGACGGGGCCCGCATCCTCGCCGGGAAGGGGCGTGCCGCAGCCGTCGCAGACGAGGCCCGCGATGAAGGGCGTGTCGCGCCAGCAGGCGGGGCAGAGCGCGAAATCGGTTTCCACCACCTCGCCGCAGGAGAGGCATTGCGGAGGATAGACGAGGTGTAGAGCCGCTTGCATTCCGGTGCCCTTTTTGCCCAAGGTCCGCGCCATGCAGACCCCGCCCCTGATGACCGATCGCCCTGCCCTTTTGCGCAACCGCGCCCGCGCCGATGCGGACGCCCTTTTCCTGCACGGGGAAGTGCTGGCCGAAGTCGAGGAAAGACTCGTCGAGGTTAACAGGGCCTTTACGGATGTGGCGGTGGTGACGGGTTTTCCGGGGCTGTGGGCAAGGCCGGGGGCGGTTGTCCTGCCGGATGACGAGGTGCTGGACCTGAGGCCGCAGGGTCACGATCTGGTGATCCATGCGCTGGCGCTGCATTGGGCGAACGATCCGGTGGGGCAGTTGGTGCAGTGCCGCCGCGCCTTGCGGCCGGACGGGCTTTTCCTTGGGTTCCTGTTCGGGGGGCAGACGCTGGCCGAGTTGCGGGCCTGTCTGGCGCAGGCGGAGGCGGAGGTGACGGGCGGGCTGTCGCCGCGCGTGCTGCCGATGGGCGAGATACGGGACCTTGGCGCGCTGTTGCAGCGGGCGGGATTCGCGCTGCCGGTGGCGGACAGTTTCACGAAAACGGTGACTTACCGCGATGCGCTGGCCCTGATGCGGGACCTGCGGGCGATGGGCGAGGGCAATGCGCTGATGGCGCGGTTGCGGCGGCCCACGCGGCGGGGGGTGCTGCTGCGGGCGGTGGAATTGTATGCGGAACACCATGCCGGGGCGGATGGGCGCATCCGCGCCACCTTCGAGATCATCTGCCTGACGGGCTGGGCCCCGGACGAGAGCCAGCAAAAGCCGCTGCGGCCCGGTTCGGCTGCACAAAGATTGGCCGATGCGCTGGGCACGGACGAGTTGCGGCTTCCTGTCCGGGGTGGGGATGGTTGACCCCGGCGGATAAGCCTATATGTCCCGCCCAACACAGGAATTGAGGAAAACCGCGATGCTGGATGCCAAGCCGTCGATGCAGGATGCCATGAAGGGGCATGATGCGGGCGTGATCCATCCCGGTCAGGGGCGGCTGGCCCATGCGCCCGGCGACCATCCCCCGGTGCGGAAGGCGAAGATCGGCGTTCTGGTCGCGAACCTCGGCACGCCGGACAATTACGATTACTGGTCGATGCGGCGCTATCTGAACGAGTTCCTGTCGGACAAGCGGGTGGTCGACTATTCGGCGTGGATCTGGCAGCCGCTGCTGCAATTGGTGATCCTGTCGAAGCGGCCCTTTTCTTCGGGTGCGAATTACAAGCTGATCTGGAACCATGAGCTGAACGAAAGCCCGCTGCTGACGATCACCAAGGACCAGACGCGGAAAATCGCCGAGACCATCGCGAACAAGCATGGCGAAGGGATCATGGTGGATTTCTGCATGCGCTATGGCAACCCTTCGACCGAATCGAAGGTGCGCGCGATGGTGGAGGCGGGGTGCGAGAAGATCTTGTTCTTCCCGCTGTATCCGCATTACGCGGGCGCGACATCTGCCACGGCGAATGATCAGTTCTTCCGCGCGCTGATGAAGGAAAAGCGCCAGCCCGCGGTGCGGACGGTGCCGGAATATTTCGACCATCCGGCCTATATCGAGGCCTTGGCGCAATCGGTGGAGCGGGCCTATGCGGCGTTGGACCACAAGCCGGATGTTCTGGTGGCCTCTTATCACGGGATGCCGAAACGGTATCTGATGGAAGGCGACCCCTATCATTGCCAGTGCGCCAAGACCTCGCGACTGTTGCGGGAACGGCTGGGCTGGGAGAAGGGGTCGATCGACACGACCTTCCAATCCGTCTTTGGCCCGGAGGAGTGGCTGCGCCCCTATACGGTGGAGCATGTGGCCGAGCTGGCCAAGCAGGGGAAAAAGAAGATCGCGGTGATTGCGCCTGCGTTTTCAGCGGATTGCATCGAGACGCTGGAAGAGATCAACGGCGAGATCCGTGAGGCGTTCGAGCATGAGGGGGGCGAGGTGTTCACCTATATTCCCTGCCTGAACGACGACGCGGCTCATATCGAGGCGCTGGTCGCGGTGATCGAAGAGAACCTGACGGGCTGGCTGCGCTGAGGGCGCGGCCGGTTTGCGGGGTTGGGCGGAAATTTTTGGCGGACAAAAGAAAAGGGTCGGTGGGATGCCCACCGACCCTTTCCTATACGATGATCCAGAGATCAGTTCGAGGCAGCAGCCGCGATGACCAGCAGGAGCAGCAGCGGAACGATGATGCCGCCAGCCGAGGACGACGTGTTCGCTTCGACAACTTCCGGTTCCATAACGGGTTCAGCCATGCCGCCAGCGAAAGCGGTCGAGGCGGCAACCGTCAGAGCGGCAGCGAGCGCGAGTTTCTTCATGTTAACCTCCAGTTATTGCACAGCGCCGAATGTTGCAGAGGCGACGCGTGCACCCAAGATATACCTCGTGGCTTCTGTTAAGCAGCAACCTCAGCGGATTGCAACTTGCTGCTTACCGCGAACTCGCCGTTCCGCCGCATTTCGTCAAATTAGCAACACTTGCGTGCCGACTTTCGTGAGATCGAACAATTCCTGAATATGCTCGTTGTAGAGCCCGACGCAGCCATTGGAGGAGCGGCGGCCGATCTTGCGCGTGTCGTGGGTGCCGTGGATGCGGTAGTAGGTCCATGACAGGTAGAGCGCATGGGTGCCGAGCGGATTGTCGGGCGCGCCACCGGGCACGAGATCGGGCCATTCGGGATTGCGCGCCTTCATCGAGGCGGTGGGGCGCCATGGCGGCGCGACGACCTTCTGGATCACTTCGGTACGGCCCCGGCGGGTGAGATCTTCCGACAGGGGGACGGAGGTGGGGTAGAGGCGATAGACCGACTGATCCTCGGACCAGAAATGCAGGGCGCGCGAGGTGAGATCGACGAGGATCGCGCCGTTGCGCGTGTTGTCGAAATACTGCTGCCAATCCAGCATGCGGAAGCTGGAAGCGTTGTTGCGCACCGAGGAGGAAGCCCCCGGAAGGATTTCGGTCGAGCCTTCCATCGCGACGGCAGGCAGGGCGGTTGCCCCGGCCGCGAGCGCGGCGGCCCCTGTCACGAAGAGACGGCGGTTCAGCTTGGGTTTGCTGGAGACGGTCATTCTGCTTGCCCCTTGGTCATTGGCTGCCGGATCGGCATGTTTTGTTGGGTTGATAGCGATTTTCCCGGTTTTCGGCAATTCAAACACGCGTCAATCGGCGGTTGGGCGCGAGGATGTGATCCGGCTGCGGGTTGCGTTTGAACAAAGGGGCGGGTTTGGGTAAAGAGCGGGGCAATGATCAAATCGCCCGGCCAGATGGCCCGAGGCGGGACGGGGGCGAGCGGGACGATGAACAGACGGACGATCCTAATGATGGGTGGCGCTGCGGTGGCGCTTTCGGCCTGCATGCCGTCGATGGGCGCGGGGCCGAAGCTGGGGCCGGATGGCAAGCCCTTGCCGCAGGTCTACAACACGGCGGCGCAAGGGACGGGGGTGATCGAGTATCGCCTGCTGGATTCCGTCAATGCGCTGCGGCAGGCCCGGGGGATGGGGCCTCTGACGTTCAATTCGCAATTGAACGCGGCGGCCGCGACGCATTCGCGCGACATGTCGGTGCAGAACCGGCCTTGGCATTTCGGGTCCGACGGGTCTTCGCCCTTGGAGCGGGTGCGGCGCGTGGGATATCAGGGCAAGCTGCTGGGCGAGCTGATTTCCGAGACGTTCGAGACGGAGCTGGAGACGCTGGCCACGTGGATGGAGTCGCCCGACATGCGCGGTGTGATCCTTGATCCGGCGGCGACGGACATTGGCTTTGCGTGGTTCCAGGAAGCGAATGGCAAGATCTGGTGGACGCTGGTGACCGGGACCAATGCGATGGGCATGCCCATTGCGGGGCTGACCGGCTGATCTCTGTCAGGGATGCGACGGAAGCGGGGGGCCTTGCGGCCCCCTTTTCCTTTGCGGTCAGGGCAGGATGTGGATGACCGTGCCGGGTTTGACCATGGAATAGATGACCTCCATCTCCTCATCGGTCACGGCGATGCAGCCTTCGGTCCAGTCGCGGCGGGCGACGGGGCGGCGCGGGCCGCCGTGGATGAAGATGTCGCCGCCCGGTGATTTTCCGGCCGCCTCGGCAAAGGCCACATCCGCGGTGTTGGGATAGGAGATGCCCAGCGACAGGTGGAAGGCGGAGTTCGGATTGCGGTGGGTGATGTAATAGGTGCCTTCGGGCGTCTTGCCGTCGCCTTCGAACTGCTTGTGGCCCTGCGGCGCGAAGCCCAGCGCGATGTCGTAGGATTCCAGCACGCGGCCATTGTGCAGGAGATACATCTTCCGCGCGCCCTTGTGGACCTGAACAGAGGTGACCACGGGGCCGTTGTATTTGAGGAACTTGGATTTCGGGCCGCAGGCGGTGACGGTCACGGCCAGCGCAATAATGATTAAGACCTTGAAAAACCGCATGATACTGCCGCCTCGTCGTTTCTTTGTTCTTTGACGAAGGCCATAGACGAAAATGGCCGCCCTGCATAGGCAGCCTTTCGCCCATGTCCTTTCACGGAATCGTCAGCGCGAGAAGCGGGCGGCAAGTTCGACATGCGAGGACCAGCGGAACTGGTCGATGACCTGCACCCAGTCGAGGTGCCAGCCTGCGGTGACCAGCGTTTTCGCGTCACGGGCGAAGGTGACGGGGTTGCAGGAGACGGCGGCGATCACGGGCACCTGCGAGCGGGCAAGCGTGGCGAATTGCGCCTCGGCCCCTGCCCTTGGCGGGTCGATCACGACGGCGTCGAAGGGGCGGAGCTCGTCGGGTTCCAGCGGGCGGCGGAAGAGGTCGCGGGTTTCGGTGGTGACTTTCTTGAGGCCGGGGGTGGCGCGCCAACCCTTTTCCAGCGCGGCGGTCATGGCGGAATCGCCTTCGACGGCGAGGAGTTCGGCTTTTTCGGCCAGGGGGAGCGCGAAGGTGCCGCAGCCTGCGAAGAGGTCGGCTATGCGTTTGGCGTCGCCTACGGCTTCGGTGACGGCGTGCAGGAGGGCCGCTTCGCCTTGGGGGGTGGCTTGCAGGAAGGCGCCGGGGGGCGGGGCGACGAGGGCCTTGCCGAAGCGCTGCATCGGCGCGGTGCGGAGGGCGACGGTTTCGCCTGCCCATGTCAGGCGGGCGAGGCCGTGGGATTCGGCGATGCGCGCAAGGTCCATGCGGAGCGTGGCGTCGAGGTCTTTGCCGCCTGTGACCGCCACGTCGGGGCCTGCGAGGCTGCGCGTGATGGTCAGGGCGAGTTCGGTGGTGCGGGAGCCGCCTGCGCGGGTCAGCGCCTCCAGCGCGGGAAGAGTGGCGAGGAGGTCGGGGTGCAGGAGGTGGCAGTTGGGGACGGGGATGATGAGGTCGGAGCCGTGCGCATGGAAGCCGATGAGTGCGCCGCCCTTGGTCTTGCGCGCGGCCAGCGTGGCGCGGCGGCGGGAGTTGGGGGGCGAGGTGTGCGTGGGGCGGAAGGGCGCGTCGAGGCCTTGGCCTGCGAGGGCGCCTTTGACGATGCCCTCTTTCCATGCGGTCACGAAGGCGTCGGAGGCGTGCTGCATCAGGCAGCCGCCGCAGGTGCGGGCGTGGGGGCATGGGGGTTTCTTGCGGTCCGCCGAGGGCGTGACGATGCGGGGGTCGATCAGGCGGTCGCCGTCGAGGGTGCCTTCGACTTCCTCTCCCGGAAGAAGGCCGGGGATGTAGACGGGGCCTGCGGGGCCACGCGCGATGCCGTCGCCGAGATGGCCGAGGCGGTCGATGGTCAGGATCATGGGATGGCCTTGGCTGCCGTGAAGGACTGGCCTTCGGGGGCGAGGATGGTGGCTTCACGCAAACCGTGCGGTTTGTCGCGCGGGGGTTCGATGACGGTGCCGCCGAGGGCGGGGGCGCGGGTGGCGGCGGCGTCGGGGTCCGTGTCGAAGAGGTAGATTTGGATGCCAGCACCGCGCGGGGGGTTTTCGGGAAGGAGGTTCAGCAGGGGATGCCCCGCGAAGGTGGCATCGGCGTGGAATTGCATAAGGTGGGGGCCGTGGCCGACGAGCGCGAAGTCAGATGAGGCGCGGAGGAGTTTCAGGTCGAAGACTTCGGCCACGAAACGCGCCAGCGCCCCTGCGTCGCGGGTCAGGATGTTCAGCCCCACCCCGCGCAGGGATCGGCCGAGCGTTGCGCCATCGACGGTTGCGTGGTCCATCTCCGCCCCCCGTGGCGGATCATTCCGCCGCTTCCTTGTCCTCGACCCCGATGAAGCCACCCGATTGGCGGTTCCAGTAGCGGGCGTAGAGGCCGCCTTTCACCAGCAGTTCCTCATGCGTGCCTTCTTCGACGATGCGCCCGTCGTCAAGGACCACGATGCGGTCCATCGCGGATATGGTGGAGAGGCGGTGCGCGATGGCGAGGACGGTCTTGCCCTCCATCACGCGGGAGAGGGCGGATTGGATGTTGGCTTCGACTTCGGAGTCCAGCGCCGAGGTCGCCTCGTCGAGGACGAGGATCGGCGCGTCCTTCAGGAAGGCGCGGGCGAGGGCGATGCGCTGGCGCTGGCCGCCGGAGAGTTTGACGCCGCGTTCGCCGAGATAGGCGTCGTAGCCCTTGCGCCCCTGATGATCGACCATGTTGATGATGAAATCATGCGCCTCGGCGGCCTTCGCGGCGGCGATGATTTCGTCCATCGTCGCGTCGGGTTTGCCGTAGGCGATGTTGTCGCGAGCGGAGCGGTTGAACATCGCGGTTTCCTGCGTGACCATCCCGATCTGACGGCGGAGCGACTCTTGCGTGACGGTGCGGACGTCGTGGGAATCGACCCTAACGCTGCCGGATTCGGTGTCGTAGAGCCGCAGGAGAAGGGAGACGAGCGAGGATTTCCCCGCGCCGGATGCACCGACGATGCCCAGTTTTTCCCCTGCGCGGATGGTCAGCGCGATGTCACGGACCCCGCCGCGTTTGCGGCCATAGGCGAAGGAGGCGTGGTCGAAGGTGATCTCGCCCTTGATCGGCGGCAGGTCGTGGGCGTCTGCTGCGTCGGCCAGCGCATGGGGGATGGCGAGGGTCTTCATGCCGTCCTCGACCTCGCCCACCGAGGTGTAGATGGACATGAGGGTGAAGCTGACCCAGCCCGACATCTGCGCGATGCGCATGGCGATGGCGCCCGCGGCGGCGATGTCGCCCGCGGTGGAGGCGCCCTGCATCCAGAGGAGGACAGCGCCGCCGATCAGGAGGAGGGGGAGGACCCCCGCCAGCGTCATCAGGGACAGGCGGAACCATGTGGAGATGACGCCGAATTCGAGGGATTTTTCGCGGAAGACTTCCATCGACCGCAGCGCGACTTTGTCCTCGAAGGCGGCGTGGGCGAAAAGTTTGACGGTCTTGATGTTGGTGATGGTGTCGACGACCTGCCCCGACACCATCGCGCGGGACGATGCGCGGGCGGCGGAGTTGACGCGCACGCGGGGCATGAAGAAGCGGATGAGGAAGATGTAGGCGACCAGCCAGACGGCCAGCGCCAGCGCGATGCGGTTGTCGATGGCCAGCAGGAAGACGACCGATCCGATGACGGAGGCAAGGGCGAAGCAGACCGTGTTGATGACTTCGGTCGCCACATCGGTGACGGCGCGGGCGGCCTGCATCTGCTTGGTGGCGATGCGCCCCGCGAAATCGTTGTCGAAGAAGGTGACGGCCTGACCCAGCGTCCAGCGGTGCAGGCGCGACAGGACGAGGGGGAGGACGTTGGGACCGATGACGATGGAGTTCGACGCCGCCGAGATGCCGAAGGCGAGGGGGCGCAGGACCATGTAGAACAGGACGAAGACAGTGATCAGTTGCCAGTGGTCCGAGAGGAAGGTCGCGGGGCCGGAGGCAAGGGCCGCGTCGATCACCCAGCCGAGGATGAGGGCGGAGACGACTTCGGTCACGCCTGCGAGCGAGGAGAGGATGCCTGCGACGATCAGGGCGGGCCATGATCCCGAGAGCGACCAGAGGAAGAACTTCCCCAGCTTTTCCGGCGGCGGTGCATCGGCGGGGCGGAAGGCGTCGATCATGTTGCCGAGGCTGCGGGACAGGTTCATTCGGCAGCCTCTTCTTCCAGACCGATGAAGCCACCGGATTGCCGCGCCCAGAAGCGGGCGTAGAGGCCGCCTTGGGACAGGAGGTCGGCATGGGTGCCCTGTTCGGCGATGCGCCCATCCTCCAGCACCACGATCCGGTCCATCGCGGCGATGGTGGAGAGGCGGTGCGCGATGGCGATGACGGTCTTGCCCTGCATGACGCCGTAGAGCGCGTCTTGAATCGCGGCTTCGGCTTCGCTGTCCAGCGCCGAGGTCGCCTCGTCGAGGATCAGGATGGGGGCGTCCTTGAGGATCACGCGGGCGAGGGCGACGCGCTGGCGTTGGCCGCCGGAGAGTTTCACGCCGCGTTCGCCGACATGGGCATCATAGCCGCGGCGGCCCTGCGGGTCTTCGAGCGTGAGGATGAAGTCGTGGGCCTCGGCGCGTTTGGCGGCGGCGATCATATCGTCTTCGGTCGCGTCGGGGCGGCCGTAGAGGATGTTGTCGCGGACCGAGCGGTGGAGGAGCGACGAGTCCTGCTGAACCATGCCGATCTGCTGGCGCAGGCTGTTCTGCGTCACATGGGCGATGTCCTGACCGTCGATCAGGATGCGCCCGCCTTCGCAGTCGTAGAAGCGCAGCATCAGCTTCACCAGCGTCGATTTCCCCGCGCCGGAGCGGCCGACGACGCCGATCTTTTCACCGGGGTTGATGGTGAGGGTGATGCCTTGCAGACCACCCGAGCCGCGCCCGTAATGGTGCTGGATGTTTTCGAGGTCGATGCGGCCTTGGGTGAAGCGCAGGGGTTTCGCGTCCCGCGCGTCCACGAGGCCGATGGGATGGGTGATCGTCTCCATCCCCTCCTGCACCACGCCCAGCGCCTGCACGAGGGAGGAGAAGGCCCACATGATCCAGTAGGTCATGTTGTTCAGCCGCAGCACCAGCGCGGTGGCGGCGGCGACGGTGCCGATGGTGGCCGCGCCCTGATACCACAGCAGGATCGCCCAGCCCGTGATGGCGACGATCAGGAACCCGTTCAGGACCGTCAGGGCGAGGTCCATCTTGGTGATGATCCGCATCTCCTGCTTGAACGTCTCGCGCGCGTGTTCGATCGACTCCTTGGCGTAGTCGAGTTCGCGGGCGTCATGGGCGAAGAGCTTGACGGAGTGGATGTTGGTATAGGCATCCACCACCCGCCCCGTGACGGCAGAGCGGGCGTCGGAGCTGGCCTTGGATGCGGGGCCCGCGCGGCGGACGGTCCAGCGGACGAGGGCGGCGTAGAGGATGAACCACACGACCAGCGGCAGCAGCAGGCGCGGGTCGGCATCGGCCAGCATGATGCCCGCGCCGACCACGGTGACGGAGGCGAAGGCGACGGCATCGAAGGTCTGGAACACCGCGTCGCCTGCGGCGGGGGGCGTCTGCATGATGCGGTTGGCGATGCGTCCGGCGAAATCGCTTTCGAACCAGCCGACGGGTTGGCGGATCACATGGGCATGCGCGCGCCAGCGGATCATCGTGCCGAAGTTCGGCAGGATCGTGTTGTGGAGCAGCGCCACGTTGCCGACGAGGAGGATTGGCCGCAGGATCAGGACGGCGAGGGCCACCGCTATCATCTCATTGCCGTAAAGCGCCCAAGCCTGTTGCGGGCCGTTCTGCGCCAGCAGGTCCACCAACCGCCCGACATACCAGATCAGCGCCACATCGGCGAAGGCCGAGATGACGGAGAGTATGGCCGTGACGGCAAACACCCCCCGGAAGGGGCGGATGTAGTCCTTGAGAAAGGGCCAGAGCCGCCGGGGCGGCGTATCGGTTTGCTCGTAGGGACCGTAGGGGTCGACGAGGCCTTCGAAGAAACGGAACACGGGAAAGAGCCTCTGCAATGAGGTCCCATCATATAGACCCGTTCGAAGCCGAGGGAAACCGTCAGGCAAGCAGTTGTGAGCGGGTCAGGCGCAGGTCGGAGGCGAGCCATGCCTTTTCCAGCCGCTTGAGTTCCTGCCCGAGAGCGGGGCCGACGAGGCCCGGAAGATCGGCGGCGGTGACGGGAAAGCGGGCGGCGGCACCACGGGCGACGTCGTCCTGCCAATGGGCGGGAAGGGGCTGTTCCAAGAGCGCCGCGCGCAGGAGAAGGGCATCGGTCGCGAGGTCGGCACCATGGCGGTAGGCAAGGGGCGCGGGTGCGGTGGTCGTGGGGATTTCGGTGCGCAGTGCGGCAAGGTCGCGTTGTTCGGCACGCGAGAGGCGCAGTGCGTCTGTCGGGTCTTCACCGCCGAGGACTGCGAGGCGGCGCAGCCAGCGGGGGGGAAGGTCGCCTTCGAGATGGATGAGCGGCGCGAGGGCGCGGGTATCGGTTCCGGGCAACAGCGCGGCAAGGATGCCTGCCTGCGCCATGCTGGCGGTGGCAGGAGCGGGATCGGGGGCGGAGAGAAGTTTGCGGATCTCGGACCCGATGCGTTCGCGCGACAGGCCGGGAAGGCCCTCCATGCCTGCGGCACAGGCGGCGAGGCCCTCGGCATCCATGCCCAGCGCGGGGTCGCCATACCATGCGGTGAAGCGGAAGAACCGAAGGATGCGAAGGTAATCTTCGCGGATGCGCCGTGCCGGATCACCCACGAAGCGGACATGGCGGGCGCCCAGGTCGGGCAGGCCATCCAGCGGGTCAACGACAGTTCCATCCGGGCGGGCGTAGAGGGCGTTCATCGTGAAGTCGCGGCGGGCGGCGTCTTCCTCGATCCTTGCAGAGAAGGCGACGGTGGCGTGGCGGCCATCGGTTGCGACGTCGCGGCGGAAGGTCGTCACCTCATGCGGTTTGCCGTTTGCGACGACGGTGACGGTGCCGTGGTCGATGCCCGTGGGCACGGGTTTCAGGTCTGCGGCCTTTGCCAGTGCAACGACACGATCGGGGGTGGCGTCGGTGGCGATGTCGATATCGGTGACGGCGGCGTGCAGCAGGGCGTTGCGGACACAGCCGCCGACGAAGAGCGCCTGATGCCCTGCCCCGGTCAGCATGGCGCAGACCGCCTGCGTGGCGGGGTCATGCAGCCATGCGCCGTCGATCTTCATTCCTGCACCCGGTCTGCCAGACCACGAAGGATGCGGGCCGTCGCGCCCCAGATGTAATAGGGGCCGTAGGGAACGGCATAGTAGCGCCGCCATTCGTTGCGCCAGCGGCGGCGTTCGATGGCATAATTCGCGGGGGTGAGAACGTGGGAGAGGGGGGTGGTGAAGACCTCTTCCACCTCGCCCGCCTCGGGCACGGGGGCGAAGTCTTGCCGGATGAGGCCGAGGACGGGGGTGACGGTGAAACCCGTGACGGTTTCATGTTCGGGCAGGGTGCCGATGATTTCGACATGGGAGGGCGGAAGGCCGATCTCTTCGCGGCTTTCGCGGAGGGCGGCACCGATGACGCCAGCGTCGCCCGCATCCACCTTGCCGCCGGGGAAGGCGATTTGGCCGGGGTGATGTTTCAGGTGGGAGGAGCGTTTCGTCAGGATCAGCCGCGCGCCGTCAGGGCGCAGCCAGACCGGGACCAGAACCGCCGCCGGGCGCAGGACGCGCCCCGGCGGCAGGGTGATCGCGGGGTTCAGGTCGAAATCGGACGAGGGCCGCGCAGGGCGGAGAAGCGCCTTGCGCAAGATGTCCTCGGCCTCAGGCATCCGGGGCCTTTTCCGCCTCAAATCCCACGGTCTTGGGATCGAGTTCGTAATGCGCGCCGCAGAACTGGCAATCGGCGGTGACGATGCCTTCGGGCGTGGTCATGTAGGCGATGTCCTTGGCGGAGTAGATGGAAAGCGAATTGCGGACCTTCTCTTCCGAACAGGAGCAGCCGAAGCGCAAGGGTTGGGCGTCGAAGACGCGGGGGCCTTCCTCGTGGAAGAGGCGGATGAGGAGTTCTGTGGGTTGGACAGAGGGGCCGATCAGTTCCATCTCTTCGACCGTGTCGAGAAGGAGATTGGCCCGCGTCCAGTTTTCGCCCTCGTCGCCCGAAAGGATGTCGGCATGGGTAAGGAGGCCGCCCTCGCCCGACCCTTCGGATGCTGCGACGAAGGGGGATGCCTTTGGCATGTGCTGCAGCATCACGCCGCCCGCGCGCCAATGGGGCGCGGCGCCGGGGTGCTGGCTTTTGCCGAAGGTGACGGCGAAGCGGGTGGGAAGCTGTTCGGATTGCGCGAAATAGGTTTCCGCGCAGGCCGAGAGCGACCCGCCCGCGATGGGGGTGATGCCGGAATAGGGAACCGTCCCCTCGCCCTGGTCGATCAGCACGGCGAGGTAGCCTGCGCCGATCTGGCTGAAGGCGGGGGCGGCGGGATCGAGCCTGTCCTTGTCGAAGCTGGCATAGGCGCGGATGCGGGCGGGTTGGCCATCCTCGGACGGGCCATAGTAATCGGTGGCGATCAGGCGGGCGGGACCCTTGCCGCGGACTTGCAGCGAGAGTTTCCAGCGCAGCTTGATGGTCTGGCCGATCAGCGCGGTGAGAAGCGCGGTTTCCGCGACCAGCGCCTCGATCTGCGGGGGGTAGGCGTGTTGCTTCAGGACCTGATCCAGCACGCCGTCCAGCCGCGCCACGCGGCCGCGGATATCGGAGCGATCAAGCTGAAATGGCAGGACGGTGTCGTCCCAGGCGAGTTGAGAGCCGATGGTCATGGGGTTTCCTGATTGTGCCCGTCCCGAATAGCGCGCCAATATGGGTTGGGCAACTGTGAGGCCGGAAAGATGATCCGTCGATATGGGGAGCCGTTGAAGCAAGGTCAACGGTACAAACGCAGGCCGGGGGTCTATGCGATCCTGCTGGACGGGGGGCATCTGCTGGCGACGCATCAGGCGGAGCCAGTGCCGGAGTATCAGCTTCCTGGTGGCGGGATCGACCCCGGCGAGCATCCGGTGGCGGCGCTGCATCGGGAAGTGTTCGAGGAGACGGGGTGGCGTGTCGCGGTGGAGCGGCGGTTGGGGGCCTATCGGCGGTTCACCTATATGCCGGAATACGACATGTGGGCCGAGAAGCTTTGCACCGTCTATCTGGCGCGGCCAGTGCGGCGGTTGGGACCGCCGAGCGAGGCGGGGCACAGCGCGGTGTGGATGCCCGCCGAAGCGGGGCTGGACCTGCTGGGCGGTGAGGGGGACCGGGCGATGCTGGGGCGGTTGCTGGGGATCAGGCGCTGAGCGCGGGGCGGTAATCGAAGACGACGGCAGAGATGTCGTCGGGGAAATCCACGGTTCCGGCATGGCGGGAGAGGCCCGCCAGCAGCGCATCGCGCAGGACGGTGCCGCGCAGGGCGGCGCTATGCCGGATGAGTGCGGCAAGGCCGTGGTCGCCAAGCTCGCCAGCGGGACCGGGGCATTCGGTGACGCCGTCAGAGGGGATAATGAGCCTGTCGCCGGGATGAAGGCGGAGATTGATCGCGGCATAGCTAGCGTCGGGGATCAGGCCGACGGGAAAACCGCCTTGCCCTATCTGGCGGGGGCAGCGGTCATGCGTGAGGTGCAGGGGATGGGGATGGCCCGCCTGCACGAGGGATACAAGCCCATCGGCAAGCGAAACGTCGGCATAGACCATGGTGAGGTAGAGATCGCCCTGCTGATCGGCGCAGAGCAGACGGTTGAGCCGGTCCACCACCTGTTGGGCGGTGAGGGGTCGGCCTTCCTGAAAGGCGATGTTCTGTTCGGGCGACCGGCCCGAGAGCAGGGCGGCAAGGCGGGCGGCCATGAGGGCGGCGGCGACGCCATGACCCGAGACATCGATGGAATAGAGGGCGATGCGGTCCGGCGTGAGGGGGAACCAGCCGACGAGATCGCCGCCGAGGTGGCCGGAGGGTTGCATCAGGAAGGTCGCCTCGCCCGCACCAAGGCGGATCACAGGTTCGGGCAAGAGCGAGAGTTGCAGACGCCGCGCCTCGGCCAGATCGCGCTGGAGGGCGCCGTAGAGGCGTTGCAGATCGCTGTTGCGGCGGCGCAGTTCGGCCTGCATCCGCAGGATGCGTTCCCCGGCATGGAGGCGGGCCTGCAGTTCGGCGGGGTCGATGGGTTTGGTGAGGAAATCGTCGGCCCCGCTGGCGAGGCCGTCGGCCACGGCGGATTTTCCCGATTTCGCACTTACTAGTACGAAATAGCCGTAGTTTTCGCGGGGCAGCGCGCGGAAGGCGCGGCAGAAATCCGGGCCAGACATCCCGGGCATGACCCAATCGCTGAGGACCATGTCGAATTCATGCTCACGCGCGAGGGCAAGCGCGGCCTGCCCGGAGCCGGCCTCTGACACGTCATAGCCCCAGCGGGACAGTTGCAGGGCCAGCATCTGCCGCTGTGCCCTGCTGTCATCCGCGACGAGGATTCGCCTGTTCTGCGCGGATTGAAGCACGCCACCCTTCCCCCGATGAAACACCCGCCGGCAGGATAGGGCGCGTGGGTTAACCGGCGGTCAAAATCGAAAATGCGGGATATTTCGGCGCGGTTGCGGCGGCCTTCGTTCACCCGTGATTCAGGATCGCGGGCGAAGATCGGGCCTGTGTGAAACGAGGTTCGTGTGGTGACATGCTGGTGAATGCGGAACGGCTTGCCGCCTTGCGCGCGGAGATCGGCGAGGACGGATTCGAGGAGGTGCTGGAGATGTTCCTGAAGGAAAGCGACGAGGTGGTGGCACGGCTGGCCGCGCCATCCATTCCCGAGTCGATCGAGGCGGATCTGCACTTCCTGAAGGGAACCGCGCTGACGCTTGGGATGGATGATCTGGCCGATATGTGCAGGCGGGGCGAGCAGGGGGCGGCGGTCGACCCCGCCGCTCTGGCCGATCTGTATCGGCGGTCCTGTGCGGCGCTGCCCGCGCTGGCCTAGATAAGGAATTCCGACAGGACCTCGTCATTGGTGATGTCGCGATAGGCGAAGGCGGCATCGTCAAGCTTGGCAAAGAGGTCGCGGAAGTTTTCCGGCCTGCGGGTTTCGATGCCGATCAGGACGGAGCCGAAGTTGCGCGCGGATTTCTTGAGGTATTCGAAACGCGCGATATCGTCATCGGGGCCGAGCATGCCGAGGAATTCGCGCAGGGCGCCGGGACGCTGGGGCATGCGCAGGATGAAGTACTTCTTCACGCCCGAATAGCGCTGGGCGCGTTCCTTCACCTCGGGCAGGCGTTCGAAATCGAAGTTGCCGCCGGAGGTGACGCAGACGACGACCTTGCCCCGGATCTCTTCCGCCAGTTCCGGCAGGACATCGACGGAAAGCGCGCCTGCGGGTTCAAGAACGATGCCTTCGACATTCAGCATCTCCAGCATGGTGACGCAGATGCGGTCTTCGGGGGCGAGGAGGACGTTGGAGGTGTCGATCCAGTTCAGGTGCGCGAAGGTGCGGTCGCCAAGGCGGGCGACGGCGGCCCCATCGACGAAACTGTTGACGCGGGGGAGTTTGCTGGGTTCCCCGGCACGGAGGGCGGCCATCAGGCTTGCCCCGCCCAAGGGTTCGACGAAGCGGTAATCCGTGGTGGGCGCGGTTTCGCGCAGATAGGCGGTGACGCCGGAGGCGAGGCCGCCACCCCCCACGGGCAGGATCACCAGATCGGGCGCGCGGCCGAGTTGTTCCAGCATCTCGACGCCCACGGAGGATTGGCCGAGGATCACGTCGGCATCATCGAAGGGCGAGAGGAAATGCGCGCCCTGTTCGCTGCAAAAGGACTGCGCGGCGGCGAGGGTCTGGTCGAAATAGTCGCCGGTCAGGACGATGCGGACATTTTCGCCCCCGAAGGCGCGGGTTTTGTCGATCTTCTGCTGGGGCGTGGTGACGGGCATGAAGATCGTGCCCTGCACACCGAAATGGCGGCAGGCGAAGGCCACGCCCTGCGCATGATTCCCGGCGCTGGCGCAGACGAAACTGCGGCGGTCGGGTGTCTGGTCCAGCACCTTGCGCATGGCGGTGAAGGCGCCGCGGATCTTGTAGCTTCTTACCGGAGTGAGATCTTCGCGTTTCAGCCAGATCTCGGCATCGTAGCGCTGCGAGAGGTGTTCGTTCCGCTGCAGGGGCGTTTCGGGAAAGAGTTCACGCAGCGCAAGCGTGGCGGCAAGGGATCGCTTGGAGAAATCGGTCATTCTGCGGGATTCCCCCAATGATTACCATTTTGCGTGCCCGTGATGCATTCGCATTCCTTAATGCTGCCACGGAATTGCCATATCCCGGCGGGAAGGCTGTCGGGCAGAGTTCTTAAGCGAGGAGGGGGACATGTTCCATCCCAAGAAGATCGTGACTGTTCTGGGTATCACGACGCTTTTGCTTGGCCCGCTTGCGCCGGTTTCGACCTTGATCGGGGCAGATGGGGCCTATGCCGGAAATGGCAATGGCAATGGTGGCGGCGGCGGTGGTGGAAATGGCGGTGGCGGCGGCAATGGGGGTGGAAACGGGGGTGGCGGTGGCAGTGGCGGCAAGAGCAGCGACTCGTCTTCCTCATCCTCGGGCGGCAAGGGGGGCGAGAAGTCTTCTGGCGCGCGGTCGAACGGAAACGGGGGTTCCAGCGGCTCGCAGCAGGCGGCCGCCGGAAAGCCCGCGAAGCCGAAGGCTGCGTCGAGTGAGGGGACCGATTTGGCTGCCCATGAACTTGGCAACATGAATGGCGCGATGAATGCGAACATCAATGCCGTGCTGGCCCATATCCGCAACGGCAATACCAACGGGCCTGTGGGGACATTGGCCGCACTGATGGCGGCGGATGCGCAACTGGGCGATCTGGATGCGGAAGAGGTGCTGGAGCGGGCGGAAGTCTGGGAGCGCTATGAGGCGGATGTGACCGCCGCGCTGGGCGAGGATTACCGTACGGTGCAGGATTATCTGGATGCCAAGCAGGCGCAGGCGGATTATCCCGATCTTCTGGCCGATTGGACCGAGTTGGACGCGGCCTATCAGCAGGCGCTGGTCGATGATCCGGACAATGCCGAGGCCCTGAATCCCGGACCGGCGCCGGAAGACCCCGGTTTCGTGGCAATTGCCGAGCTTGAGGACCTGCTGGCCGCACCGCCCGAGGGTGAGGCGCCCGACGAGGATGAGGTCGCGGCGGCTGAAGCTGTGACCGATGCGGAAGCGGCGGTTCTGGCGTTGTGGAACAAGAACCCGGATTCCACCGACGGGATGACGGAAGAGGAAGAGGCGCTGCTGCAATCGCTGCGGGATCGGTTCAGCGCGGCAGAGTTGGAGCGGATCGCGGCGGCGTCCGGTTCCTGACGCGGACCGCCGGCGGAACGTGGAGGGGCGGCCTTGGGCCGCCCTTTTGCATTCGGGGCCACCCTTGCCGCGCGGGGCAAGACCCTATACACCGCGCGCCAATAAACCTTGGGAAAATGGGGCCGCCATGTTCAAGCCGAAGAAAGTCGTTCTCGCCTATTCGGGCGGTCTGGATACCTCGATCATCCTGAAATGGTTGCAGACGGAATATGGCTGCGAGGTGGTGACCTTTACCGCCGATCTGGGGCAGGGCGAAGAGCTGGAACCGGCGCGGCAGAAGGCGCTTCTGATGGGGATCAAGGCGGAGAACATCCACATCGTGGATGTGCGCGAGGAGTTCGTGCGCGACTTCGTCTTCCCGATGTTCCGGGCGAATGCGGTTTATGAGGGGCTGTATCTGCTGGGCACCTCCATCGCGCGGCCGCTGATTTCCAAGGAACTGGTGCGGATCGCGCAGGAAACCGGCGCCGATGCCGTGGCGCATGGGGCGACCGGCAAGGGCAATGACCAGGTCCGGTTCGAACTGGGCGTGGCGGCGCTGGATCCGTCGATCAAGGTGATTGCGCCGTGGCGGCTGTGGGATCTGACCTCGCGCACCAAGCTTTTGGAATTTGCGGAAGCCAACCAGATCCCGATCGCGAAGGACAAGCGGGGCGAGGCGCCGTTTTCGGTGGATGCGAACCTGCTGCATACCTCGTCGGAGGGGAAGGTGCTGGAGAACCCGGCAGAGGAAGCGCCGGAATTCGTGTATCAGCGCGTGGTGCCGGTGGAGAAAGCGCCCGATCAGCCTGAATTCGTTGAGATTTCCTTCGAGCGCGGCGATGCCGTGGCGATCAATGGCGAGCGGCTTTCGCCCGCCACCATCCTGACCCGGCTGAACGAGATGGGCGGGCGGCATGGCGTGGGCCTGCTGGACCTTGTCGAGAACCGTTTTGTCGGGATGAAGTCGCGCGGCCTGTATGAAACCCCCGGCGGGACGATCCTGCTGGAGGCGCATCGCGGGATCGAACAGATCACGCTGGATTCGGGTGCGGGCCATCTGAAGGATTCGATCATGCCGCGCTATGCGGAGTTGATCTATAACGGCTTCTGGTTCAGCCCCGAGCGCGAGGCGCTTCAGGCCCTGATCGACAAGACGCAGGAACATGTGACTGGGACGGTGCGGGTGAAGCTGTACAAGGGATCGGCCCGGACCGTGGCGCGGTGGTCGGACCATTCGCTGTATTCCGAAAAGCACGTGACCTTTGAAGAGGATGCCGGCGCCTATGACCAGAAGGATGCCGAAGGGTTCATCCGTCTGAACGCGCTGCGGTTGAAGCTGATCGCCACGCGGAATGCGCGGGTGAAGTGATCTGCTGCTAACATATTGAAATCGGGCGGGCTTTGGCCCGCCCTTTTCACTTCAGGCCAGCTTCCTTGCGGCCTGTTCATCCAGCGCGGTGGCGAGTTGTTCGGCATCCCAGTCACCTTCCAGCGCCTCGGTCACAAGCGCGGCCTGCGTCTTGGGGGCCATGCCACCCAAGGGCGGGTCTCGATCGAGGTTGGTGGGGAAGCTGTAGCCTTCGGCAGAGGCGGCGATGGCGTTGGCGATCTGGGACTCCGTGAGGGTGCCGTCCTTTTTCGCAGCCCGCAGAACGGGATAGAGCGCCTTGACCATGCGGGTGCGATCTACCGTTTCCATCGCGCGGCCATAGGGGGAAGAGACCTGGAATAGGTTGACCATACGGCGGATGTCGGCGCTGCGGTTGGTGCCTGCGGCGTGCAGGAGTGCGGGGGAGAAGAACAGCATGTCGCCCTTGGCCAGCGGCAATTGCACATGGTTTTCAATGAAATAGGCACGGAAATCGGGCCGGTTCATCGCCAGATATCCAGCATCGTAGGCTTGGGAGAAGGGCAGGAGTTGGGTGGGGCCGGTTTCGATGGTGGCATCGACATGGGCGATGGCACCTTGCAGCGTCAGGACCGGCGAGAGGAGTTGGACATGGCGGGGATAGCGTTCGATCTGCGCCGCCGATTGAAAGCCAAGGTGATAGTCCCGATGCGGCGACTGCGCCGCGCCGCCCGGATTTACAACGTTGAGTTGTGCGGTGATCTGGTAATGGGGGCCGAGCCATGCCTCTGATATCGCGGCGAGGAAGGGATTGGCGTAGTAGCGGGCGAAGTTGACCGGATCGGCAAGGCAATGTTTTTCCAAGGAATTCCAGAGACGGTCATTCGCCCCCGGCTTAGCGAAATGATCGCCGCCCCCGGTGCCTGCGCGGTTCTGTTCTTCGATCAGCCGCCAGAAGATCGTGCTGGCCTCATCGATCATCGCAAGGTCGGGTTCGGCGCCTTTCAGGACCACGACGCCGGGGCCTGTGAGCATCGCCTCGGCCCATTCGGCCATCAGGGCGCGGCGGTCGGCGGGATCGGCCAGCGCAGGAAGAAGGGTGGGGCAGTCATAGATCAGGATGTTCCTCCGCACATCCGCCGCAAAGGGGTAGTCCGACAGGGAAACCGTTTGAGAACAGAGGTTTGCAAGATCCTGCAGGCGGCAATCCTCGGCCCGAAGGTAGACGCGGGCCGCACGGGTGGCGGCGGTGGAATGGTTGAGCATGGCATCCTCCCCGATGCTGGTTAAGGGGAGTTTGCGCCTGCGGTCGGGCCGGGGCAAGGGGTGGCTTGACGATGTTCCGTCAGAGTTTGAACCGCGCAAGCCTTTGATAATGCGGAAGGGCCTGTTCCACGAGGGGCGCATATTCGGCGGGAAGGGTGGGAAGCGGGCCCTCTGCCTCGCCGAAGCCGGTGGAGGCGTGGACGGCGTTGTACCAATGCGGGGCCCAGACACCGTCATAGGGTTTGGGTCCGGCGGGCCAGTGGAGCATGTTTTCGGTGAAGGGGATGCCAAGAGCGTCGCAGAGTTTTGTCAGCGATTCCAATGGGTTGGCGCGGATATCGGCGCTGTCGATCACGAAGGGAGCGCGGCCCATCCAACCCGCAACTTCGTCGAAGAGCTCAGCCTGTTGGACGAATCCGATATCGGCGAGGGTTGGGGCTTCGCGTTTCTGGCTATAGCTGGCGACGACGCGGGCGGGGTGGCGGATGAGGAAGACGTTGGTAAGGGCGCGCATGAAGCCCCGGTCGAATTCCGGGATCATGTGGAGCGTCATGTGTTTCTGGTAATGGATTGATTTTCCGTCAGGAATGTCGCCCGTGCAGGCAGCGGCAACCGATGAGGGATCAGGGTCATGGGACGCGATGATCGCATCCCGCATGGGGTGGTCGATGCCCGTGGCGGCCAGATAGGCGGCGTAGAAGGGTTCATCCCAGACGGCGCAATCGCCCCGCGCGGCGAAGGCATACATCATGGCGGTGGAAAGGTTCCGGGGGCCGGACCACATCGCGATTTTCATCTGTTTTCCCCGTGCCGGATGTTGTGCCGCAAACTGTACCGCAATCTGTGCATACGCTACGAACGGGCGATCAACGCCTTGTAAAGGCCGCGCAGTCTTTCGGTCATCGGTCCCATCTGGCCCGTGCCGATCTGGCGACCGTCGATCATGCCCACGGGTGTTTGCGCGCCGAAGGTGCCGGTCAGGAAGGCCTCGTCCGCGCCATAGGTATCGACGAGGGAGAAGTTGCGTTCAAAGACCGGGATGCCGTTTTCGCGGCAGAGGTCGATCACCTTTTGCCGCGTGATGCCGTTCATGCAGTAGTCGCCGGTAGAGGTCCAAACTTCGCCTTTGCGGACGATGAAGAAATTGCAGGCGTTCGTCGTGTTCACGAAGCCGTGGACGTCGAGCATCAGCGCCTCGTCCGCGCCGGCCTTTTGGGCGGCGATACAGGCGAGGATGCAGTTCAGTTTGGAATGGCTGTTGAGTTTCGGGTCCTGCGTCATGGGCAGGCCGCGCAGGTGGGGAACGGTGGCAAGGGTGATGGGGCGCGGGATCTTTGGTTTCGAGTGTTCCATGATGATCGCGACCGTCGGCCCCTGCTGCGACAGGCGGGGGTTCTGGAAGGGGCGGGTCTTCACCCCCCGTGTCACCATCAGGCGGCAATGGGCATCGGTATGCATGCCGTTGGCCTTTTGCGTCTCTAACACGGCAGAAATCATCTGTTCCGGGGTCAAGCCGATGTCGAGGTCGATGGCCTTTGCCGCCTCATAGAGCCGGTTCATGTGTTCGGAGATGAAGGCCCATTTCCCGTCATAGAGGCGGATGCCTTCCCAGACCCCGTCGCCCAGCATGAAGCCCGAGTCGTAAACCGAGACGAAGGCCTGATTTTTCGGGACGATGCGCCCGTTTACGTAGATCAGGATGCTTTCGTTGCGGATGTCTTCTTCCGCGGCATGGGTGGAGACGTGGTCGGTCATGGTGGCCCCTTGGTTTGGGGCGAGGTTAGTGGGGGGCCTCGGGAAGGGAAAGGGGGCGCGTCACCTGTGCGTGAGGTCACGCGGCGGTGAGTTGTGCCGGGCCCGGATTGAGGGAGAGGGTGGGGCAAAGGAGTTTTGCCGATGCATCGCCTGTTCACCATCACCGCCGTGATCGTCACCGTCTTTCTTTCCGCCGTGCTTGGTGCGGCAAGCCATGCCGCCACGGGGAAGGCGGTGGTCGCCGGGGGATGTTTCTGGTGCGTGGAGGCGGATTTCGAAAAGGTGCCGGGGGTGGTTTCGGTCGTATCGGGCTTTACCGGCGGGACGGTGGAGAACCCGACCTACAAACAGGTGGTGGCGGGCGGGACCGGGCATTACGAGGCGGTGGAGATCACCTTCGATACGACGAAGATCAGCTATGATCAGGTCTTGCGCCTGTTTTTGCGATCTGTCGATCCGTTGGATGCCGGGGGGCAGTTCTGCGACCGGGGAGACAGTTATCGGACGGCTATTTTCGTCTCTAACGCAGCGGAAAAGGCCGCTGCCGAGGCCGCGCTGGCCGAGGCTTCGCAGGCCTTGGGCGCACCCGTGGTGACGCCGATTCTGGCGGCGGGACCGTTCTATGAGGCCGAGGAATACCATCAGGATTACTACAAGAGCCGGGATATCGTGCTGACGCGTGCGGGGCCGAAGCAGAAGCGCAATGCCTATGCGTTCTATCGCGAGGCCTGCGGGCGGGATGCGCGGGTGCGGGCGGTATGGGGTGATCAAGCGGCCTTCGCGAAATAGCGGGCGGGGCCTTTCGCGCGGTCAGGCGCTTTTGTAGGGTTTCCCAGGGAAGTGGGGGACCGATGACCGACGACAGCGTGACGCCGATGATGGCGCAGTATCTGGAGATCAAGGCGCAGAATCCGGGTGCGCTGCTGTTCTATCGGATGGGCGATTTCTACGAGATGTTCTTCGACGATGCGGTCGCGGCGGCGGAGGCATTGGATATCGCGCTGACGAAGCGGGGGTTTCATCTGGGTGAGCCGATTGCGATGTGCGGGGTGCCTGTGCATGCGGCAGAGGGCTATCTGCTGACGCTGATCCGCAAGGGGTTTCGCGTGGCGATTGCTGAGCAGTTGGAAGACCCGGCCGAGGCAAAGAAGCGCGGGTCAAAGGCGGTGGTGCGGCGGGATGTGGTGCGGCTGGTGACGCCCGGCACGCTGACCGAGGACGCGCTGCTGGAGGCGCGGCGGCACAACTTTCTATGCGCCTTTGCGGAAGTGCGGGACGAGGCAGCATTGGCCTGGGCCGATATCTCCACCGGCGAGTTGCGGGTGATGCCCTGCGCGCCCGCGCGGTTGGGGCCGGAACTGGCACGGCTGGCCCCGCGCGAGGTGCTGGTGAGCGAGTCGCGTGAGGCGGATTGGGCTGCGTTAGTGACTGAATCCGGCGCGTCGCTTACGCGGTTGGCGCGGGGGTCTTTTGACTCCGTTTCCGCCGAAAAGCGGCTGTGTGCGCTGTTCGATGTGGGGACGCTGGAGGGGTTCGGGCGGTTCGATCGGGCGGAACTTTCGGCGATGGGGGCGCTGGTCGATTATCTGGACCTGACGCAACGGGGGAAGTTGCCGCTGCTGCGTCCGCCGGTGAAAGAGGCGGCGGGCGGGGCAATGCAGATTGACGCGGCAACGCGGCGCAATCTGGAACTGACGCAGGCTTTGAGTGGCGGGCGCGAGGGTTCGTTGCTGGCGGCAGTGGACCGGACGGTGACGGCTGCGGGTGCGCGGCTGTTGGAGCGGCGGATTTCGTCGCCGTCGCGGGACCTGTCGGTGATCCATGCGCGGCTGGAATCGGTGCGGTTTCTGCTGGAACAGGGCCTGTTGCGGGCGGAATTGCGCGATGCGCTGCGGCGCGTTCCGGACATGGACCGCGCGCTGTCGCGGCTGGCTTTGGAGCGGGGCGGGCCGCGTGACCTTGCCGCTATCCGGGCGGGGTTGACGCAGGCGGTTTCGGTAGCGGCGCGGTTGGAGGGCGCGCCCGTGCTGCTGGAGGAGGCGGGGCGCGCGCTGGTCGGGCATGAGGCGCTGGTAGGGTTGCTGGAGCGGGCCTTGGTGGCGGAACCTCCGCTTCTGGCGCGGGACGGGGGGTTCATCGCGGCGGGGCATGATGCCGAATTGGATCAAGCGCGGCGGCTGCGGGATGAAGGGCGCGGGGTGATCGCCGGTATGCAGGCGGATTTCATCGCCGAGACGGGAATCCAGAGCCTGAAGATCAAGCACAACAACGTGCTGGGCTATTTCATCGAGACGACCTCGACCCATGCGGAGCGGATGCTTTCGCCGCCTTTGTCGGAGAAGTTCATCCATCGGCAAACGACGGCGGGGCAGGTGCGGTTCACGACCGTGGAACTGTCCGAGATGGAGACGCGCATCCTGAACGCGGGGAACCACGCGCTGGAGATCGAGAAGCGGCATTTCGAGGCGCTGCGTCAGGCGGTGCTGGCAGAGGCGGGGCCGGTTGGGGCGGCGGCGCGGGCCTTGGCGGAGGTAGATCTGTCCTGCGCTTGGGCGGATCTGGCGGCGGAGGAGGGCTGGGCGGAGCCTGTGGTGGATGAGAGCCGCGCGTTCGTGGTGGAAGGTGGTCGGCATCCGGTGGTGGAGCGTGCCTTGCGGCGGCAGGGGGCGGGGCCGTTCGTTGCCAATGACTGTGCGCTGACCGAGGGGGAGACGCCTGCGATCTGGCTGCTGACGGGGCCGAATATGGCGGGTAAGTCCACGTTCCTGCGGCAGAATGCGCTGATCGCGCTGCTGGCGCAGGCGGGGAGTTTCGTGCCTGCCTCACGGGCGCATGTCGGGGTGGTGTCGCAACTTTTCAGCCGTGTGGGCGCTGCGGATGATCTGGCGCGGGGGCGGTCCACCTTCATGGTGGAGATGGTCGAGACGGCGGCGATCCTGAATCAGGCGGATGATCGGGCACTGGTCATTCTGGACGAGATCGGGCGGGGGACGGCAACCTATGACGGGCTATCCATCGCCTGGGCGACGATGGAGCATCTGCACGGGGTGAACCGCTGCCGCGCGCTGTTCGCCACGCATTACCATGAGATGACAGCGCTGGCGGGGAAGCTGGACGGGGTGGAGAATGCGACCGTCACGGTGAAGGAATGGGAAGGCGAGGTCATCTTCCTGCACGAGGTGCGGAAGGGGGCGGCGGATCGGTCCTATGGTGTGCAGGTGGCGCGTCTGGCGGGGCTGCCTGCGGCGGTGGTGGACCGGGCGAAGGTGGTTCTGGAGGCGCTGGAGTCAGGCGAACGGCAGGGCGGCGCGCGGCCCAAGGCGCTGATCGACGATCTGCCTTTGTTCAGCGTGGCCCCTGCGGCGCCCCCTGCCCCGCGTGTCGTGGCAAAGGAATCGGCAGTCGAGGCGCGGTTGAAGGACGCGCATCCGGACGAGATGACGCCGATGGAGGCGCTGCGCTTTGTTTATGAACTCAAGGACTTGTTGAAGCACTAAGCTGCTTCGTTTCGGTCCAAATACCCCACGGGGGTCCGGGGGTGTGAAACCCCCGGTCCCGCAGAAGACATCAGGCGCCGGTGTTGGAAGATACGCCCACCTGCGCGGGGCGCAGCAGACGGTCGTGGAGCATGAAGCCCTCGGTCATCACCTGAATGATCTGGCCGGCCTTGGTGCCCGGAACGGGCGCTTCGAACATGGCTTCGTGGTTCTGGGGGTCGAACTGGTCACCGACCTTGGGGGTGATGGGTTTCACGCCGTGGCGGGTCATCACGTTGGTCAGTTCGCGCAGGGTGAGTTGCACGCCTTCGAACAGGGCCGCGGCGGCGGCCTTCTGTTCGTCGGTCGCGGCGTTCAGGGCGCGGTTGAGGTTGTCGAAAACGGGAAGCAGGTCGCGGGCGAGGCGGGTGCTGCCGTATTGCTCCGCCTCACGCCGGTCGCGCTCGCCGCGCTTGCGGGTGTTTTCGGCGTCAGCCAAGGCGCGCATGAAGCGGTCGCGGAATTCGTCACGCTCGGCCTTCAGCGCCTCGATCTCATCCAGTGCGGCGAGGTCTTCCAGACCCTCCTCGATGGCGAAGTCTTCGGGAACCGTCTTGTCGTCTGCCATTTTCTAACTGCCTTCTTCACTTGCCCCGTTCGGACACCAACCGTCCGACGAGTTGCGCCGTGTAATCCACGATCGGAACGATCCGGCCATAGTTCAGCCGGGTCGGGCCGATGACGCCGACAGCGCCGATGATTTTTCGATCTGCGTTCATATAGGGAGAAACGACGAGACTTGAACCGGAAAGTGAGAAGAGCTTGTTTTCCGAGCCGATAAAAATGCGCACACCTTCGCCGGTTTCGGCGAGTTCGAGGAAATCGGCGATGTCACGCTTGCGTTCGAGGTCGTCGAACAGGGTGCGGATGCGGTCGAGGTCGGTCGATTCCTCTTCAAGCAGGTTGGAGCGGCCGCGGACGATGAGGCGTTCGGAGGTTTCGCCGGGATTTTCCCAGACGGCGAGGCCGGATTCGACGAGGTCGCGGGCGAGGGAGTCGATCTCTTGCCGCCGCTTTGCGATTTCGGCGGTCATGGAGCGCCGGAGTTCGGTGAGGGTTTTGCCTTCGGCCAGCGCGTTCAGGAAATTCGCGGCTTCGCGCATGGAGGACGGGGTTTGCCCCGGCGGGGGCGTGAAGATGCGGTTTTCGACATGGCCGTTGGCGAAGACGAGGACAACGAGAGCGCGGTCCTGCGAGAGGGAGACGAATTCGATGTGGCGGATCGGCGCTTCCACCTTGGGTGCCAGCACCAGCGACGCGCCGCGCGTGATGCCGGAAAGGGCTGCGCCGATATGGTCGAGGAGGCTGGTCACGTCCTGATCGTTGCTGCCAAGGGTCGCGTCGATGCGTTCGCGGTCTTCCTCGGCCACGGTGCCGACTTCCAGCAGGCTGTCGACGAACATGCGCAGGCCCAGTTGCGTGGGGATGCGGCCTGCGGAGATGTGGGGGCTGTCGAGCAGGCCGAGGAATTCGAGATCCTGCATGACGTTGCGGATCGTCGCGGCAGAGAGTTTTTCCGACATCGACCGCGTCAGGGTGCGGGAGCCGACGGGGTCGCCGGAGGCGAGGTAGCCTTCGACGACGCGGCGAAAAACCTCTCGCGAGCGGTCGTTCATTTCGGACAGGATTTTTGAGCCGTCTGTCATCTGTCGATCCTTGCCGGTTCGCCATTATCGGCGCGCGGTTCGGGGCGTCAATCGGGGTTGCATCGGGCGGGGTGGGGTGGATATCTGGCCGCAACCCAAAAAGGATGATCCGATGCGCCCCTCTGGCAGGAAATTAAGCGAAATGCGGCCGGTTTCAATCGAAGTCGGCGTGATGAAACATGCGGAAGGGTCCTGTCTGATCAAGATGGGCGAGACGCATGTGCTGTGTTCGGCCACGATCGAGGACAAGGCGCCGCCCTTCCTGAAGAATACCGGGCTGGGCTGGGTGACGGCGGAATACGGAATGCTGCCGCGCGCCACGAACAGCCGGACGCGGCGCGAGGCGGCGGCGGGCAAGCAGTCGGGGCGAACGCAGGAGATCCAGCGACTGATCGGGCGGGCTTTGCGGGCTGGCGTCGATCGGTCGGCGCTGGGCGAGCGGCAGATCGTGATCGACTGCGATGTGATCCAGGCGGATGGCGGGACGCGCTGTGCGTCGATCACCGGCGGCTGGGTCGCGTTGAAGATGGCGGTGGACAAGCTCCTGAAGGCGGGCGTCATCGTCAGCGATCCGATGATCGACCATGTCGCCGCGGTGTCCTGTGGCGTCTATGCGGGGCAGCCGGTGCTGGATCTGGATTACGCCGAGGATTCGACGGCCGGTACGGACGGGAATTTCATCCTGACGGGGCGCGGGCGGTTGATCGAGGTGCAGATGAGCGCGGAGGGCGCGACTTTTTCGCGCGAAGAGATGGGGCAATTGCTGGACCTGTCCGAGGCGGGATGCGCTCAGCTGGTGGCGGCGCAGAAGGCGGCGCTGGGGCTGTGATGCGGAAGTTCGGCGGGGGGCGGCTGGTCGTCGCGACGCATAACAAGGGCAAGTTGGAAGAGATTTCGGCCTTGTTAGAGCCGTTTTCCGTCGATGTCGTCAGTGCGGGGCAGTTGGGGCTGGCCGAGCCTGCGGAGACGGAGAACACGTTCGTCGGTAATGCGCGGATCAAGGCGCATTTCGCGGCGAAGGCTTCGGGTTTGCCCGCATTGGCGGATGACTCGGGCATCACGGTGGACGGTCTGGGCGGTGCGCCGGGGGTCTATACTGCCGATTGGGCGGAGACGCCGACGGGGCGGGATTTCGTGATGGCGATGGAGCGGACGTGGCGCGAGTTGGAAACGGTATCGGCGCCATATCCGCGCACCGCGCAATTCCGCTGCACGCTGGTTCTGGCATGGCCTGACGGGCATGACGAGGTGTTCGAGGGCGTGATGCCGGGGCAAGTCGTTTGGCCCATGCGGGGGGATCAGGGGCATGGCTATGACCCGATCTTTCAGCCGGAAGGGTTTGACGTGACCTTCGGCGAGATGGATCGTTGGGAGAAGAACCGCATCAGCCATCGCGCCGATGCGTTCCGGAAACTGGTCGCGGGGTGTTTCGCATGAAGCGGATTTCGACGGGGTCGCCCTTCGAGGCGACGATGGGCTATTCCCGCGCTGTCGTGAAGGGCGGGTGGTGTTTCGTTTCGGGCGTCACGGGCTATGATTACGCGACGATGGTGATGCCCGAGGGCGTGGCGGATCAGGCGCGGAACTGTTTCCGGACGATCAAGGGCGTGCTGGAACAGGGCGGCTTCACGATGGAGGACATCGTGCGGGTCCAGTACACGGTGACGGATGCGGCGCTGGTGGATGCGCTTGTGCCAGTTCTGGGCGAGGCTTTGGGTGAGATCCGGCCCGCGGCGACGATGGTGATTGCTGGGTTGATCCGGCCGGAGATGAAGGTCGAGATCGAGGTGACGGCCTTCAAGGGGTAAGGCGCGATGGAAGATTGGCGGGCCGGGGGGTTTGGTCTTTATATCCACTGGCCCTTCTGCCAGTCAAAATGCCCCTATTGCGACTTCAACAGCCATGTGGCGGCGAGCATCGACCAGCGTCGCTGGCGGGATGCCTATGTCCGGGAAATCGCGCGGGTTTCTGCAGAGACGTCGGGGCGGGTGCTGGAGACGGTGTTCTTTGGCGGGGGCACGCCGTCGCTGATGGAGCCGGAGGTGGTGGCGGATGTGCTGGAGGCCGTGCGGAAGGCCTGGCCGATGGTGAACGATCCGGAGATCACGCTGGAGGCCAATCCGGGCTCGGTGGAGGCGGGGCGGTTCCGCGGGTTCGCTCAGGCAGGGGTAAATCGGGTTTCGATGGGGGTTCAAGCGCTGAACGACGCCGATTTGCGGCGGTTGGGGCGGTTGCATTCGGTGGCAGAGGCGCGGCAAGCGTTTGATATTGCTAGGGAAAATTTCTCTCGGGTGAGTTTCGACCTGATCTATGCGCGGCAGGACCAGACGCTGGAGGCATGGCGGGCGGAGTTGGGTGAGGCGTTGTCGATGGCGGTGGATCATCTGTCGATGTATCAGCTGACGATCGAGGACGGCACGGCCTTTGGCGACCGATTTGCGCGGGGCGGGCTGCGTGGGCTGCCCGATGAGGATGTGCAGGCCGACATGTATGCGGTGACGCAGGAGGTTTGCGCGGCGCATGGGATGCCGGCCTATGAGGTTTCTAACCATGCACGGTCGGGGGCGGAAAGCAGGCATAACCTGATCTACTGGCGGATGGGAGATTATGCCGGGATCGGACCCGGAGCGCATGGCCGGTTGACGCTGGAGGGCGAGCGATGGGCCACGGTCGCGCCAAAAGCCCCGGGTGCCTGGCTGGCGATGGTTGAGCGGGGAAAGGCAGGGGAGGAGCCGCGGGAGGCTGTGGCGTTGGAGGATCAGGCGATGGAGTATCTGCTGATGTCCATGCGGCTTTCGGAGGGGATGGATGTGGCGCGGTATGAACGGCTGGCGGGGCGGGCGCTGGACGATGGGAAAGTGGCCGATCTGAGCGAATTGGGCCTTGTCAGAGACGATTCCGGGCGCCTGATCGCGACACCGCAGGGACGCGCTGTGCTGAACGGTGTATTGCGGGAGCTGGCGGTGTGACGCGGTTCCTGTGGCTTTTCGGCGGTGGCGTGGCGCTGGTTCTGGGCGGGATCGGGATGTTTCTGCCGCTTTTGCCGACAGTCCCCTTCCTGTTGCTTGCCGCTTTCTGCTTTGCGCGGTCTTCCGAGCGGCTGCATCTTTGGCTGCTGGCGCACCCACGGTTCGGGGAACCCATCCGCGACTGGCAGGAGCGCGGAGCTATCGGGCGTAGGGCGAAATGGCTGGCCACCGCCTCGATCGCGGTGACCTTCGGGGTTTCTGTCGCGCTTGGGCTGGCTGTCTGGGTTCTGGCGGTTCAGGCGCTGGTTCTGCTGGGCGTCGCACTGTTCATATGGACACGTCCCGCGGAATAGCGGAGAGGACGCGGCAGAGAAGATCGAGATCGTCGAGCGAGCGATAGCGGATCGTCAGGGTGCCACCTTCGTCGATGCCCGCGTGATCGATGGTCACGCGCATGTTGAGATTGGCGGAGAGGTCATTCTCCAGCGCCCGGGTGTCGGCGTCTTTTTCCTGTTTTCCGCGCGGGCCGGAGGATTTTCCGGTGCCCTTCCTGGCAGGATCGCGGGCGAGCGCCTCGGTTTCACGGACGGAGAGATTGCGAGAGATGACCTGTCGGGCGAGTTCGGCCGCATTGGGCGCCGTGATGAGGGCGCGGGCATGGCCTGCGGAAAGACGCCCCTCACGGACATGGGTTTGCACTTCATCGGGAAGGGATAGGAGGCGGAGGAGGTTGGCGATGTGGCTGCGGCTTTTCGAGAGGGCTTCGGCCAGTTTCTCCTGCGTGTGACCGAAACGTTCCATCAGCTGACGAAAGGCGAGGGCCTCTTCGATGGCGTTCAGATCGGCGCGCTGGATGTTCTCGATGATGGCGACTTCGATGACTTCGGCATCGGTGAACTCGCGGACGAGGACAGGAAGTTCGTGGAGTTGGGCAAGTTGTGCGGCACGCCACCGGCGTTCACCGGCGACGATTTCAAAGCGACCATCTGGAAGGGCGCGGACGATGAGAGGTTGGATCACGCCCTTGGCGCGGAGGGATGCTGCGAGCTCCTGAAGCGCTTCGGGTTGAAAGTCGCGGCGGGGCTGGTTGGGGTTCGGGATCAGTCGTTCGACCGGGACCAGCAGATCGGGGCGACGAGGGCGATCAGGGGTTTGGGGATCAGCCTCGACCGAGACATCGGCCATGAGTGCGGAAAGGCCGCGCCCAAGGCTGCGGCGTTCGGGTTTCTTTTCCATGATCAGGCGTGCTCCTCGGTGCGGTCGAGCGGATGGCGGGCGATGAGTTCAGCAGCGAGGGCGCGGTAAGCCTCGCTTCCCTTGGAGGCGGTGTCGTAATTGAGGACGGGGAGGGCGAAACTTGGTGCCTCGGACACGCGGACATTGCGGGGGATGATCGTCTGGAAAACGAGGTCGCCGAGATTCTCGCGGGCATCGAGTTCAACCTGCTGACTCAACCTATTGCGGCCGTCATACATGGTGAGCACAACACCTTCGATCCGGAGGTTGGGATTGGCGGTTTGCCGGACCTCACGCACCGAGAGCATCAGTTGCGAGAGGCCTTCGAGGGCGAAGAATTCCGACTGCAGGGGGACCAGCACGGAATGGCTGGCGATGAGGGCATTGACCGTGAGAAGGCTGAGGGAGGGGGGGCAATCGATCAGGATGAAGTCGAGGGCGAAACGGTCGATAGCGGGTTGGCGCAGGGCGTCGTGCAAGAGAAAGCTGCGCTTTTCATTGGCGACGAGTTCGATATCGGCAGAGGAGAGATCGGCATTGGCGGGGCAGATGAGGAGGCCGGGGATATTGGTCGGACGGATCACAGTTTCGAGCGGAGCATCGTCGATGAGGAGGTCGTAGGTGGTGATTTTGCGATCCGATGTCTCGATCCCGAGGCCGGTCGAGGCATTTCCCTGCGGGTCGAGGTCGACGAGGAGGACACGTGCGCCCTTCTCCGCAAGGCCGGCGGCGAGGTTGATTGCGGTCGTTGTCTTGCCCACGCCGCCCTTCTGATTGGCGATTGCGATGATGCGCGGCTGTTTCGGACGGCTTGGGTCAGACATGGGTCAGGTCTTTCACGGCAAGGATGACAGCTTGCGGATCGGTCAGGCTGGGATGCGTTGTCAGGTCGAAGTGCCATTCCTTGCGAGCGTGTTCAACCTCTTCCTGCCAGGTGGCGCCTTTTGGAAAGAGGGCAATGCCATGGGGGGCAAGATGGCGCCGGGCAAAAGACAGAAGATTGGGGAGCGCCGAGAGGGCACGAGCAGAGAGAATGTCGGCCGCCTGCGGAGGGGCGGTTTCGATTCTTGTGCTTAAAACGCCGGGCTTGATGCCAAGCTCCGCCGCAGCTTGGCGGAGGAATGTGCACTTGCGTTGATCGGATTCGATCAGGGTGACGCGAAGGCCTGGCCGCAGGTCAGCAGAGAGACAGGCGATCACGAGCCCCGGAAAGCCACCACCACTGCCAAGATCGACCCAATGAGTCGCGTGATCTGGTGCCAGAGCAAATAACTGCGCAGAGTCCAGGATATGCCTCTCCCATGCGTTGGCGATGGTGCTGCGGGAGACGAGATTGATCGCGGGGTTCCATTTGGAGAGAAGGGTTTCGAGTCTGGCCAATCTTTCCAGCGTTTCACGTGAAACACCCTGCGGCAGGGCCGACGGCATCATCCGGCCGCCCTGCTGCGTTGATCCTTGCGGACATGCGCGAGTATCAAGGTAAGCGCTGCTGGCGTCATGCCTTCGATGCGGCCAGCCTGCGCTAGTGTGGTTGGTCGAACCCGGGTGAGCTTCTGCGCCAGTTCGAAGGAGAGTCCTGGCATTGCCTGATAGTTCAGGCCATCAGGGAGTGCAGTTTCCTCTTCCTTCTGAAGAAGGCGAGCATCCTGTTCCTGACGTGCGAGGTACTGGGAATAGAGGGCATCGATTGCAGTTTGCCTGCGGATGAGCGGATCGAGCGCCGCGAATTCCGGAAAGAGTTGCTCCACCACCGTCGTTGCATCTTCGCCAAAGGCGAGTAAATCCAGGCCATCCCTGCGTGCACCGTCCTGACTTACGGTCAGGGATGTGGACGAGAGTTCCTTGGGAGAGTAGCGACGAGAGCGGAGGATGTTCTGCGCGGAGATCAAGCAGCCGGCCTTTGTTTCAAAGTCCGCACGACGGTCGTCCCTTACGCAGCCAAAGGAAATGCCGAGGGGTGTGTGTCTTTGGTCGGCGTTGTCAGCCCGCAACGCAAGACGAAATTCAGCGCGAGACGTGAACATCCGGTAAGGCTCTGTCACCCCGCGTGTGATCAAGTCGTCAATCATCACACCGATGTAGCTTTCTGCGCGACTGAAGTGGATCGGTTCGCGGCCAAGCGCGGCTGCAGCCGCATTGAGACCCGCGACGAGGCCTTGCGCTGCGGCCTCCTCATACCCGGTTGTACCGTTGATCTGCCCGGCGAAGTATAGACCGGGGCGATCCTTCACCTCCAACGTGGGGCGCAAGCATCTTGGGTCGAAGTAGTCATACTCAATGGCATAGCCGGGTTGAAGGATTGTCACATTCTCCAAACCCGCGATCGAACGGACATAGTCGTCTTGGACCTGCGCGGGCAGGGATGTGGAAATGCCGTTCGGGTAGACCGTGTCATCGTCAAGTCCTTCGGGTTCAAGAAAGACTTGATGTGACGTCTTGTCAGCGAAGCGAACAACCTTGTCCTCGATAGAGGGGCAGTATCGCGGACCGATCCCCTCGATATGGCCACCATACATGGCAGACAGGCCGATGTTGGAGCGGACGATGTCATGTGTCCGTTCGTTCGTATGGGTGATTCCACAGCTGATCTGTCGAGCCGTGGTTGTGCGACTCATAAACGAGAAGAAAACTGGGTCGTCGTCGCCCGGTTGCATCTCCAATCGCGACCAGTCTATGGTTCTGCCGGACAGGCGGGGCGGTGTGCCCGTCTTCAGGCGCCCACGCGGAAGATCAAGTTTAGCAAGGCGCTCTGCCAGCGCTATCGATGGCTGGTCGCCGATGCGACCACCACTTTGCCTTTGATCGCCGATATGGATGACACCGTTCAAGAATGTACCTGCCGTCAAGATGACGGCTTTCGCAGATAGCTCACTGCCGTCCTTGAGCGCGACACCTCGAATCGCATCGGGTGACAGAAGGAGATCAGATACCTCGCCCTCAATAATCGTCAGCATGGCCTCCCGAGATAGAAGGGTCTGCATCGATTGGCGATAAAGTTTCCTGTCTGCTTGAGCCCTTGGGCCCTGTACGGCGGGACCCTTGCGCCGATTGAGCAGGCGGAATTGGATACCCGCCTGATCGGCGGCACGACCCATGACTCCGTCAAGGGCATCAATCTCACGCACAAGATGACCTTTCCCAAGCCCGCCAATGGCTGGGTTGCACGACATAACACCGATAGCATCCGCCCGGAGAGTTACGAGCGCTGTCTTAGCACCCATGCGCGCAGCTGCAGCGGCTGCTTCTGAACCGGCATGCCCCCCGCCGATGACTATGACGTCAAAAAGTTTCACGTGAAACACTCCTATTTCCCGATGCAGAAACTGGAGAATATCTCATCCAGCAGATCCTCTACATCAAGCCGACCAACGAGGGATTCCAGCGCCCGGATCGCCACGCGCAGTTCCGCGGCGGCGAGTTCGGCCCGTTGCGCGCCCCTCTCTACCTCATGCATCGCTGATTCCATAGCCCTGATAGCGCGGTCTATCGCAAGTCGATGCCGCTCCCTTGTCACAAGGCCGGCGCCGGCGGACCGCTTGCGCAGGCGTCCAGCGATCGCATCCAGAAGTTCTGGAACACCCTGTCCCGTCTTTCCCGACACACCGGAGCCCGACAGATCGGCTTTTGCAGAGACGACGATATCATCGCACGACGGATCGAGTCCCTCTATCGCCTCGCCGCTTTGCAGGAACACGCGGAGATCGGCGGCGCGGGCGCGAGTGATACCCCTGTCGATCCCGATACGCTCTACGGGGTCATCCGGGTTGCGGAGACCGGCTGTGTCCAGCAATGTGACGGCAAGGCCGGCGATTTCCATGCGAACCTCAATCACATCCCGTGTCGTGCCCGCATATTCGGAGGTGATCGCCGCCTCTCGCCCCGCAAGCGCATTTAGCAGGGTGGATTTCCCTGCATTCGGCGCTCCGACTATCGCCACCTCGAAGCCGTCCCGTATCCGTTCGGCCGCTGCATAACCTCGCAGCTCGGCCCTTAGGCTGTCGATCACGCCGCGCAACAGAAAAGATACCTCAGGCGTCACGTCCTGCGGCACCTCCTCATCGGCAAAGTCGATCGTCGCTTCGATCAGCGAGGCAGCGCGGATCAGGGATCGCCTCCACTCTTCGACACGGGCACCGATGGCCCCGGAGAGCACGCGCTCCGCCTGCCGCCGCTGTGCCTCGGTTTCGGCATCGATAAGATCGGCAAGACCTTCAACCTGAGTCAGGTCAAGACAGCCATTCTCCAATGCACGACGCGTGAACTCGCCCGGTTCCGCAAGGCGAAGGCCGGGATGATTGCCAACTGCTCGAAGCACTACCTGCACAACTGCCAGCGAACCATGCAGGTGAAACTCTACCACCGGTTCACCAGTAAAACTGTTCCCCTTCGGAAAGGTCAGGACCAACGCCTGATCCAGTATGTCGCCGTCAGAACGCAACCGACGCAACGCCGCATATCGGGGTTCCGGCAGAGCACCAGCCATCGCCTCGGCGACTGCAAAGGCATCTGGACCCGAAATCCGCACAACGGCCACCCCGGCCTTGCCACGGGCACTGGCCAAGGCGTAGATCGTATCCATGTAAACTAACCCGTTGATTCAGAACACTTATGTGTTCATGGAGTCAAAGAATTCCGAATTTGTCTTCGTCTGCTTCAGCTTGGAGAGAAGGAATTCGATCGCATCAGTCGTTCCCATCGGGTTCAGAATCCGTCGCAGGACATAGGTCTTTTGCAGATCCACCTTGTCCACAAGAAGATCTTCTTTCCGCGTGCCGGACTTCAGGATGTCGATTGCCGGGAAGACCCGCTTGTCCGCCACCTTGCGGTCCAGAACGATCTCGCTGTTGCCGGTGCCCTTGAATTCTTCAAAGATCACCTCGTCCATCCGGCTACCCGTGTCGATCAGGGCCGTTGCGATGATGGTAAGTGAACCACCCTCCTCGATGTTGCGGGCCGCGCCGAAAAAGCGCTTCGGCCGCTGCAGCGCATTGGCGTCGACACCCCCCGTAAGCACTTTGCCCGAGGACGGAACAACGGTGTTGAACGCGCGGCCAAGGCGCGTGATCGAGTCGAGAAGGATCACCACGTCGCGCTTGTGCTCGACAAGGCGCTTGGCCTTCTCGATCACCATTTCCGCCACGGCGACGTGACGCGTCGCCGGTTCGTCAAAGGTTGACGAGACGACCTCGCCCTTCACCGACCGCTGCATGTCGGTCACTTCCTCAGGACGTTCATCGATGAGCAGAACGATCAGATAGCATTCCGGATGGTTCTTCTCGATCGAATGCGCGATGTTCTGCAAAAGGACCGTCTTGCCGGTTCGGGGCGGGGCAACGATCAGGGCACGCTGTCCCTTGCCGATTGGGCAGACAAGGTCGATGATCCGGGCGGAACGGTCCTTGATCGTCGGGTCCTCGATTTCCATCTTCAACCGCTCATCGGGGTAAAGCGGCGTCAGGTTGTCGAAGTGCACCTTGTGGCGGGCCTTTTCGGGATCGTCGAAATTGATCTTGGTCGCCTTCACAAGACTGAAATAGCGTTCATTCTCACGCGGGGCTTGGATGACGCCTTCGATTGAATCGCCGGTCCTCAGGGAAAACTGGCGGATCATCTCGGGGCTGACATAGATGTCATCGGGACCCGGAAGATAATTCGCCTCGGGGCTGCGCAAAAATCCGAAACCGTCCTGCAGCACTTCCAGAACGCCGTCGCCGCCGATCTCGAACCCTTCTTCTGCATGTTCCTTCAGGATCTGGAACATCATCTCGCCCTTCCGCATGGAAGGGGCGTTCTCGATCTCCCACTCCTCGGCCATCGCCAGAAGATCGGCCGGTGTCTTGGCCTTGAGGTCGGAGAGGTTCAGCCGTTCGGTGGTCATGTGCGGATATGCCCTGAATCGCCACGCCAACGGCATGGGATCGTGTTTATGGAAACGGGAAGCGCATTCGGCCGGACGGCCATGCCGTCCTGCAGATACGCAGCGATGGCGAAAAAGTCAACGATGGCAGTGAAAGGGGTTCAGAACTTCACGATCACCGAGAAGACGATCACCAGAAGAAGGATCGTCGGCACCTCGTTCATGATGCGGTAGGTCCGACCGGTTCGGCTGTTTGAACCTGCCATGAAATCCTTCCGGCGCAGGCCCAGCCAGTGATGGAACCATGTCATCCCAAGCACTGCCCCAGCCTTCAGCCAGGGCCAGAGTTCGGACCAAGACACGATCCCCGGCGTGAAGACCAGGGCCAAACCAAAGATCCACGTGGCGATCATTGCCGGGTTCATGATCCCCCGCAGCAACCGCCGTTCCATCGTTTGGAACAGGGTATCCGTCGGGTTTCCGGAGCCGACCACCTCGACATGATAGACAAAAAGACGTGGCAGGTAGAACAGCCCCGCCATCCACGAGATCACGGACACCACGTGCAAAGCCTTGGTCCAAGCATACCAGTTCGCCAGAAAATCGCCCATCGCGTCCCGTTCCATTCCTCACCCCTCTTTCTTCTTATAAATAGGAAAAGAAAAGAGAATGATGATGATGTAATGCCTGTGGAGAACGGGATTGCGGCCCTTATCCCTCTCTTTCTCCACAAGTGCGTTTCTGTGGACAAGGACGGGAAAACTGCGTTTCGAGATCTTTACGTTCCATTTACCTTAATAAAATCAGTCTGTTGAATGCCATCGAAGCGAAGACTTATCCCGATGAGGGTACGCACTGCCCGATTGCAAAACTGATGTTCCAGTACGGTTGAAAGCCCCTTTCCACAGGTGGACAAATCGGCGCGGGTCGTCGAAACATCGTGCCCGTCATCCGCAGGGGCCGGTGGTCATCGGAGAACCGGGGATAAGGCCTTCAGGAACAAAACCGAACTTTCCACAGGATCGCCCCCATGCCTCGCATCATTCTTGCCTCTGCTTCGTCCATCCGCCGTCAGATGCTGTCCGATGCCGGCGTGATGGTTGAGGCCCGCCCGGCGCGGGTGGATGAAGAGGCGATCCGCGCCGGTCTGGAGGCGGAGGGCGCAAAGCCACGTGATGTTGCGGATACGCTTGCCGAGATGAAGGCGCGCAAGCTTGCCGAACGGGAACCGGAAGCCGTTGTGATCGGCTGCGATCAGGTTCTGGAGGCAGAGGGAGGAGTATGGGGTAAACCGGAAAGCCCTGATGCGGCGCGGGCACAGTTGGCACGGCTTCGTGGCAGAAGTCACAGGCTCATTTCTGCGGTCGTGCTATATGAGGGGACGAAACCGGTCTGGCGGCATGTGGGAGAGGTGCGGCTGACGATGCGATCCTTTTCGGATGCCTATCTTGACGATTACGTCGCGCGGAACTGGGAGGAGATCCGCCATTGCGTGGGCGCCTATCAGCTTGAACGCGAGGGGGCTCGGCTTTTCTCGCAGGTGGAGGGGGATTATTTCACCGTGCTCGGCCTCCCGCTCCTGCCGCTCTTGAACTATCTGGCGCAGCGGGGTTTCATCGCGGCATGACAGATCATCCCCGTATCCCGCTTGCCGCCGTCATCGGTTCGCCCATCGCCCATAGCCGGTCGCCAGCGCTGCATGGCTATTGGTTGAAGCGATACGGGATCAAGGGTTTCTACATTCCGATGGATGTGGCGCAAGCGGATCTGGAGCAGGTGCTGCGGATGATGCCGAAGATGGGCTTCGTGGGGGCGAATGTGACCATTCCCCACAAGGAGGCCGTCCTGCATATTGCCGATGTCATCACTGACCGGGCTGCGCTGATCGGTGCGGCGAATACGCTCATCTTCCGGAAGGATGGCAAGATACAGGCTGACAATACCGATGGTGCGGGTTTCATCGCAAACCTTCGACAAGGAGCGCCGCATTGGGTGCCCAGCCTTGGCCCGGCAGCCGTCTTCGGTGCGGGCGGCGCGGCGCGGGCCATCGTCGCCGCCTTGATCGAGGTGGGGGTTCCGGAAATCCGCCTTGCCAACCGGACGAGGGCGCGCGCAGATGCGCTGCGGTCGGATTTCGGGGCGAAGATCCATGTCCATGAATGGGTGCAGGCCGATGCGATGATCGATGGCGCGGCGACCGTGGTGAACACCACCTCTCTGGGTATGACGGGGAAGCCGGACCTTGTCCTTCCCCTGGGGTCGCTGTCATCACATGCGCTGGTGACGGATCTGGTCTACACGCCACTGAAGACCCAGTTTCTGATCGAGGCCGAGGAACGCGGCGCGACCACCGTGGACGGGCTGGGAATGCTGTTGCATCAGGCCGCTCCTGGTTTTGAAAGGTGGTTCGGGCATCGCCCGGACGTCGATGAGGCCACGCGCATCGCGGTTCTTTCGGCATGAGCGCCTTCCGCCTTGGCCTGACCGGGTCGATCGGGATGGGGAAATCGACGACGGCACGGTTATTCCGCGAAGAGGGCATTCCCGTCTGGGATGCGGATGCAGCCGTGCATCGCCTATATGCACCGGGCGGCGCAGCCGTCGCACCCTTGGCCTTGCTTTGCCCCGATGCGCTGGTCGAGGGCGGGATCAGCCGTGATCGGCTGAAATCATGGATCGCCCGTGATCCTTCGGCGCTTGAAAAGATCGAATCCGTCGTGCATCCGCTGGTGGCTGCAGATCGGGCTTCGTTTCTGGCGGAAGCGCGCGGCGATATCGTGGTACTCGACATTCCGCTGCTGTTCGAGAAGGGAACGGAGGTGGAGATGGATGCCACAGTGCTGGTGACGGCCCCGGCAGACCTGCAGCGCGCACGGGTCATGGCGAGGCCCGGCATGACGGAGGCGCAGTTTCATTCCATCCTGTCGCGCCAGATGCCGGATGCCGAAAAGCGTGGTCGCGCCACCCATATAATCGAAACGCTCAGCCTTGAATCGGCCCGCGCCTGCGTTCGGGCGTTGATTGCCCATATCCGGGAAAATCGTCATGCGTGAAATCGTTCTGGACACCGAAACCACCGGCTTCGAACCGTCGGAAGGCCATCGCATTGTAGAGATTGGAGCGGTGGAACTATTCAACCACCTGCCGACCGGAAGGACCTATCACCAATACATCAACCCGGAACGGTCCATGCCGAAGGAGGCCTTCGAGGTACACGGGCTGGGCGATGACTTCCTGCGGGACAAGCCGGTCTTCAAGGCCGTGGGTCAGGCCTTTCTGGATTTCCTCGGGGATGCGAAACTGGTGATCCACAACGCGGCTTTCGACATGAAATTCCTGAATGCCGAATTGCAATGGGCGGGGCTGCCCGGCCTACCGTGGGAGCGGGCGGTGGATACACTTGCCATCGCGCGGCAACGGTTTCCGGGATCGCCCGCCTCGCTTGATGCGCTGTGCCGACGGTTCGGGGTGGACAATTCGGCGCGCGAAAAGCACGGCGCTTTGCTCGACAGCGAGATTTTGGCCGAAGTCTATTTGGAACTGGTGGGCGGCCGGCAGCCCGATTTCGGGCTTGCCACCTCGGCAGGACCCACGACCGGCGGCACGACAAGGGCCTCTGGCGACGTCTGGCGTCCCAAGCCGCGCCCCGCACCGTTGGCGCCGCGCATCCATCCAGAAGAGGCAGAGGCCCATGCCGCCTTCATCGCAAAGCTTGGCGATGGGGCAATATGGAAAAAGCGCGCCTGATGGCGCGCTTTCCCTTTCGGTCATGAGTCTCGTTCAGTTGACGGTCGGCTGCGCCTGCGCGGCCTGCGCCCGACGGGCGAGTTCCTGACGATACAGCGTCACGAAATCCACCGTATCGATGTTCAATGGCGGGAAACCACCGTCGCGCGTCACATCGGAAATGATGCGGCGCACGAAGGGGAAGATCAGACGCGGGCATTCGATCAGCAGGAAGGGGTGAAGCTGCTCTTCCGGAACGCCCTCGACATGGAAGATCGCGCCATATTCGACCTCGAGCAGGAACAGCGTTTCGCCATTCGTCTTGTTCTTCGAGGTGCAGCGGTACTTCGAGATCACGTCATACTGATGGTCGGCGGGGCGCTTGCGCGCATCAAGGCTGACGGCGACCTGGATATCGGGCTGCACATCGCCCGAGGTCACGCCTTTCTTGGCGACCATATTCTCGAAGGACATGTCGCGGATGAATTGCGCCAGAACCTGCATGCGCAGTTGCGGCTGGGCGGGTTGTGCGGGCGCTGCGCCGTCGGTGGTGTTTTCTTCGGCCATTCCTGTCACTCCTCCTCCGGAACACGTTACGACGGGTTCCTAGCAGGAAGGTGACCGGGCCTCAATGCCTGGTCCAGCCGGAGGGAGGGCCGGGGTTGCGGGTAGGATCGGTCTCCACCTCGACGAATTCCCCGTCGATCACGATCCCGTCGCTACGCCGCGCGGGCTGATCCGACCGCATGGAAACAACCGTCATTCGGCGGGCAACCTGCTGCACGATCATCGCCCGCACGGGCGGCAGCAACAGCAGCATACCCAAGGCATCGGTCAGGAACCCCGGCAGGATCAGGAGCATCG
Organism: Tabrizicola sp. M-4; assembly: GCF_051132405.1. Classification (GTDB taxonomy): domain Bacteria; phylum Pseudomonadota; class Alphaproteobacteria; order Rhodobacterales; family Rhodobacteraceae; genus Paragemmobacter. The sequence goes on along the minus strand of NZ_CP128606.1, from coordinate 3,974,599 downwards.
CCGCAAGGGCGCGCAAGGCGCCATCACCCGCCGTGCCAAGCGGATCGCGCATCCTGTCCATTTCCGTGCGCAAGCGTTCCGCGCTGCGCAGGCCCTGTCTTTGCAGCAGGGCCACGCCAAGAATTCCCGTTCCGATCACCACCAGCAGCGTCAGCCAAAGGCCGATGGTACCGCCAATCACCACGAAAAGTGCGATTTCCAGCAGCGGCCAAAGCAGAAGAAGGGCAAAAACGGGCATGGCATCGGTCCTTGCGGCCAAATCGGGGGGGCCACCATAGACAGGCGCGGCCCTCCCCCCTACATAGGGCCGAGACGACGAAGTTACCAACCCCCTGGCCCTGCCGAAGCATGGCATCGCAAGACCGAGGTTAAGATGAGCTCTTCCCTGATCCAGCTGCTTGTTCTGGCCGGGATCGCCGTATTCCTGATCCTGAAGCTGCGTTCCGTCCTTGGAACGCGCGAGGGGTTTGAAAAGCCGCCGATCCCGCTGGACGACGTGCGCCCCGCCGCAAAGCCGCGCCGCGACTTCGAGGTGATCGAGGGCGGGCCGGATCGTGATATTGTCGATCATGTGGCGGATGGGTCGGATGCGGCCAAGGCGCTTGCGGCGATGAAGATGGCAGAGCCGGGCTTCAACGTTTCGGGTTTCCTCGGCGGTGCGCGCGGGGCTTATGAGATGATCCTGATGGCCTATGAGAAGGGCGAGATCGACAAGGTCCGGTCCTTCCTTTCGCCCGATGTGGCGGAAGCCTTCGACGAGGCCGTGCGCCTGCGCGAAGAGCAGGGTCTGACGGTGGAGGCGAATTTCGTCGGCCTGCGCGAACTGGCGCTGCATGATGCGACTTTCGACCGTGACACCCGCGAGGCCGAAGTTTCGGTGCGCTTCGTGGGCGAGTTGACCTCTGTCGTGAAGAATGCGGCGGGCGAGGTGGTCGAGGGCAGCCCGACCGAGATCAAGCGGCAGCGCGATGTCTGGACCTTTGCCCGCAAGATGGGATCGAATGATCCCAACTGGCAGCTTGTCGCGACCGGAGACTGATGCGCAGGGCGCTGGCAGCGGCTATACTGGCGGTCATCATGACCGCACAGCATGCCCATGCCGAAATCCTTCGCTTTGCCGATCTTGACGGCTGGGCCGAGGATGACCATCGCGCGGCCTTGGCCTCTTTCCGGGAAACCTGCGATCTTCTGAAGGACGAGGATTGGCTTCCGCTGTGCAAGCTTGCCGCCGATGCCGGGAACACGCCCGCAGGCGCGCGGCAATTCTTCGAACTGTTCTTCCGCCCCGTCGTGATCGGCGAACCGCCCGCCTTGTTCACCGGTTATTACGAACCGGAACTTGACGGATCCCCCGTAAGGACACCGCGCTTTGCCTGGCCCATCTACCGCCGCCCGCCCGAATTGCGGGACGGGCAGGTTTTCCACAGCCGGGCCGAAATCGAGCGCGGGATATTGCGGGGGCGCGGGCTGGAACTCGCATGGCTGGATGATCCGGTGGACGTGTATTTCCTGCAAGTGCAGGGGTCCGGGCGGATACGCATGCCGGACGGGCGTGTGATGCGGGTTGGCTATGCCGGGCGGAATGGGCACGAATACCGCTCGGTCGGGCAAGAGATGGTGCGGCGCGGCACGCATAACATGGATCAGGTCTCGGCGCAGGAGATTGCAAGCTATGTGCGCAATCAGGCGGGGTCGGACCTTCTGAACATCAACCCGTCCTATGTGTTCTTCCGAAGGGTGGACGAGGTTCCGGCCGAGAAGGGGCCCATCGGCGCGATGGGCCGGTCGATCACGGCGTTCCGGTCGGTGGCAATCGATCCGGCCTATACGCCGCTGGGTGCCCCGGTCTGGGTGGAGAAGGCGGGGACGGACCCTATCCGCAGCCTGATGGTGGCGCAGGATACCGGGGGCGCGATCAAGGGGCCGCAGAGGGCCGATATCTTCTATGGCACGGGCCGCGCGGCGGGCGATGCGGCGGGGGTGGTCAAGGATGGCGGTCGCATGGTGCTGCTTTTGCCCATCGACTGGGCCTATGCGATGATCCCGGACGGGATGTGATGACCCGCCGCCGGACGTTGCGTCCCGAAGAGGAAGAGTTGTGGCAGGCCGTCGCGCGCACGGCGCGGCCTATGCATCCGAAATCGAAGGGCTTCCTGCGTGGCATGGATGCGGTGGCGCATCCGCATCCTCCTGTCGTGGACCCGAAGCCGCGCGAGGCGGAAATCCCGAAAAGCTGGCTGGAGCCGTTCCGGCTGGGCCAGAAGTCGAAGACAGCGTCGGCGCATGACATCGCGCCGGGCTTGGGCGAGGCGTTGAAGGCCGCGCCGTTGCAGATGGACGCCAAGCTGCATGGCAAGATGGTGCGGGGAAAACTGCTGCCTGAGGCGCGGATCGACCTGCATGGGATGACATTGGCCGAGGCGCATCCGGAACTGATCCGGTTCATCCTGAACGCGCAGTCGGCGGGGATGCGGCTGGTGCTGGTGATCACCGGCAAGGGCAAGCGGGGAGAGGATTACGGACCGATCCCCTCGCGGATGGGCGCGCTCCGGCATCAGGTCCCGCAATGGTTGCGCATGCCGCCGATGGGGCCTGCCGTGTTGCAGGTGACGGAAGCGCATCTGAAGCACGGGGGCAGCGGGGCCTATTACGTCTATCTGCGGCGGCGCTAACGCGCGGGCAGATCGCGCGCCGCACCTCGGATGCCAAGGGTCAGGATGACCGTTGCTGCAATGAACCACGCTGCATAATAGGGCATCTGCTCGGGCAGGTCGTGGCCCGCATCGATCAGGCGACCCGAAAGGGCGGGGCCGATGGCTGTGGCAAGGACCATGGCCGCACCGATTGTCGCGCGGATCGCGCCGATGTGGCGGGTGCCGTAGAATTCCGCCCAGAAGGCCATGGGGATGGTCAATTGCGCGCCCGAAGACAGGCCCATGATGGCAATCGCGAAGAAGGTGGTTCCTACATTGTCGATCAGCGGAAAGATGGCGAAGAACACCGCCAGCGGCAGTACATAGACCGGCATCAACCGCGCCGTTCCCCAGCGGTCCAGCGCCCAGCCGCCCGCGAACATGGCTGTGACGGAGGCGGCGGTGAAGGCGGGGAAGGTGGCGACGAGGGAAAGGTGTGTCCAGCCCTTCACCTCGGCCAGATGGACCTGCTGGAAGAAGAAGGCGGTGATGAAGCAGGGCGGGCCGACCAGCGCAGGCAGCACGCACCAGAACAGTGGATGGCGCAGCATGTCGGCGCGGGTCCAGTGGCGGTTACCCATGCCGGGGGCGTCGTTCTCTGCCGCGATGGATTGCGGGGTGCGTTCAAGGCGGAGGAGGCGCCACATGAGCGGGATGCTGGCGGCAATCACGGCTGCAGCCACAAGCCAGAGCGTCTGCCAGTGCCAGAGCGACTTCAGCGCGACGAAGCCGAGGGGCATGACGACCTCGCCCACCGAAAAGCCCAGCGCGGCGATGGCAAGAGCGCGGCCACGCGAGGCGACGAACCAGCGCGACATGGCGACACCGGCGGTCTGCACCATCATGCCTTGGCCGAACAGGCGCAGCGCGAAGATGGCGAGGGGGAGGAGCCAGCCTGTCGGTCCCGTGGCCATGAGCAGGCAGGCAAGGGTGAGGGCGGCCATGACGGCGGTGCCAAGATGGCGGACGCGGAAACGGTCGGTGAAAGAGCCCGACCAGAGCATCAGGAAGGCCGAGGTCATGGTGCAGGCGGCATAGAGCGTGCCCCATTGCCCGTGGGTCAGGCCATTGGTTTCCCGGATTTCGGCGGCGAAGACCGAGATGAAATAGGTCTGCCCGAAGCCTGACAGGAAAGACAGCAGGAAGCCCGCGAAAAGGTAGGGCGCATTGGCGCGGAGGAAGGCAAGAAAGGGCATGATGCCCGTCTTCTCATCCTTTCCCCCAAAAGCCCATCCTTTTTGTGATCAGTTCAGGCTGTCACCGGTGATGTCGGCCACGGGCCGCAGGATGACGCGGGTCGCGCTGCGTGCGGTCAGGATCACGCCGGGAAGCAGACCGGCGCGACCGGCGGCATCGTTGCCAAAGGCCTGATCCACATCGCCGATCCGTCCCAGCAGCTTGATGAGCGCGGGCGAAGTTCCGGGCACGAAATGGCCCCCGCCACTGGAAAAGGCACCGACGTCCAGATAGGTGACCTCAAGATCCGAAAGCTGTTCCACGCTGTCGAGGGAGCCGAGCCTGCCGCGTTGACCCGTGATCAGCGCGGAAAGCCGCAGCACCCGGTCGCGGTCGGACCCGAAGATCAGGAAGGGCTGGGGCAGGGTGCCGATGTCCTTGGCCTGCGCGCGGAAGACCTCGACATCGATATCGGGCGAGATGAGGACGATGCCCCGCAGCTGCGGCATGATCCTGCCATCCTTCAGCGCGATGTCGCGCAGCGCCTCCATCGACAGATAGCTTCCCATGGAATGGGCGACCAGCGTCACGCGCGTTGCCCCCGCGGCGACGGTTTCCCGGATCAATTCCTCCAGCCCGTCGCGGGCGAAGGTGGCCGAGTCGCGGTCGTACAGATAGCCAAGCGGTTCGGCGGCCGAGGGCCATGAATAATGCAGCGCCACGCCCGGCACCTCCAGATCGTGCCGCAGTTGCGCGATGCGGTAGAGCCCTTCGGTGAAGGTGTTGTTGAAGCCGTGAACGAAGATAATCGCCTCGCGCCCGTTGGCGGCAAGGGCCGCGCCGAGATCGGAGCGGAAGTCGGCATCGGCGGAATAGATGCGCTGGCCCGTTGTGACGAAATCGGTCGATACATTCGGGCGACGCGGTTTCGGATAGCTGATCTGGCCCACCTCGCGCTGGGGCGGGATGGCCACGTCATAGCGGGCAAAGCGCAGCGCCTCGGACCGTTCGCTGCCGAAGACACCTGTGCCTTCCAGCCCGCGCGTGGTGCCGACATAGACCGTGGAAATCGGCCCCTCTGCGGTTTCCGGCGGGACGACGACCATCGTGCCGCGGGCGGTGCAGGCAGACAGGGCGATCAGGAGGATCGGGAGGATGAGGCCGCGCAAATGACTTTCCTTCCAAGGGCTGCCCCGATTGATCGGGGCAGTTACCGGCAGGGTCAAGCCGGTGCTGCCCGTCAGAGCACGTAGCGGGAGATATCCGCCGATCGGGCCAGTTGCCCGACATTCGTCTCGACGAAGGCGGCATCGACCGTGACCGCTTCACCGCTGCGGTCTGGTGCGGTGAAGGACAGTTCCTCGAACACGCGCTCCATGATGGTGTAGAGGCGACGCGCGCCGATGTTCTCCACGCTTCGGTTCACGTCGGCGGCGATGCGGGCCAGCGCGGCGATGCCATCGGGCGTGAAGGTCACCGCGACCTCTTCCGTGGCCATGAGGGCGCTGTACTGGCGCGTCAGGGCGTTGTCGGTTTCCGTGAGGATGCGGACGAAGTCATCTTCGGTCAGCGGTTGCAGTTCCACGCGGATGGGCAGGCGCCCCTGCAATTCGGGCAGCAGGTCCGAGGGTTTGGCGATGTGAAACGCCCCCGAGGCGATGAAGAGGATGTGATCGGTCTTCACAGGGCCGTATTTGGTGGAAACGGTCGTGCCTTCGATCAACGGCAGCAAGTCGCGCTGGACGCCCTCGCGGCTTACATCCGCGCCGCGGGCATCGGCGCGGGCGCAGATCTTGTCGATCTCGTCCAGAAAGACGATGCCATTTTCCTGCACGGCCTCCAACGCGGCGGCCTTGACCGCCTCGTCGTCCAGAAGCTTGTCCGCCTCTTGCCCGATCAGGATGTCATAGCTTTCGGCGACGGTCATCTTCTTGCGGGTGGAGCGGCCACCGAAGGCTTTGAACAGGTCTTGAAGGCCCTGCATCTGCATTTCCATGCCGTTGCCGCCGGGCATCATCGCAAAGGGGGTGGCGGTGTCCTGCACCTCGAGTTCGATGACGGTGCCGTCCAGTTCGCCGCGTTTCAGCTTCTGGCGGAACATGTCGCGGGTCTGTTCACGGGCATCCTTGCCGGCCAGCGCCTCGATCACGCGGTCTTCGGCGGCTTTGTGCGCGCGGGCCTTCACCTCGTCGCGCATGCGCTGGCGGGTTTCGATCATGGCGGCGTCCACGAGGTCACGGATGATGCTGTCGACGTCGCGGCCCACATAGCCGACTTCGGTGAATTTGGTCGCTTCGACCTTGAGGAAGGGCGCGCGGGCGAGTTTGGCGAGGCGGCGGCTGATTTCGGTCTTCCCGACGCCGGTGGGGCCGATCATGAGGATGTTTTTCGGATAGACCTCGTCCCGCAGATCATCGCCCAGTTGCTTTCTCCGCCAGCGGTTGCGCAGCGCCACGGCGACGGCGCGCTTGGCGTCGCGCTGGCCGATGATGAAGCGGTCGAGTTCCGAGACGATCTCGCGCGGGGTGAGGTTGGTCATGGGTCAGCCCTTGATCGTTTCGACGGTGAGATTGCCGTTGGTGTAGACGCAGATGTCGGCGGCGATGGCCATTGCCTTGCGGGCGATGTCTTCTGCCGGGAGGTCGGCGTGCATGAGGCCGCGCGCGGCGGCGAGGGCGAAATTGCCGCCCGATCCGATGGCGGCGATGTCGTGTTCGGGTTCCAGCACGTCCCCTGCCCCGGTGATGACGAAGAGGTCACGGCCATCGGTGACGATCAGCATGGCCTCGAGGTTGCGGAGGTATTTGTCCATCCGCCAATCCTTTGCGAGATCGACACAGGCACGGGCGAGTTGGCCGGGGGCGGATTCGAGTTTCTTTTCCAGCCGTTCCAGCAACGTGAAGGCATCGGCGGTGGACCCGGCGAAACCACAGACGACGTCGCGCCCGCCGGGAGAAAGGCGGCGCACCTTGCGGGCGGTGCCCTTGATGACCGTTTGCCCGAGGCTGACCTGCCCGTCGCCCGCGACGACGACTTCGCCGCCCTTGCGGACGGCGAGGATGGTGGTGCCGTGCCAGCCGGGGAATTTGTCGTCGGACATGGGTGCCTCCTGTTCCTTGGCTCATATGGGCATGGGCGGGCGAAAAGGAAAAGGGCGGCCGCGAGGGGCCGCCCTTCACATCGGGATGTCTGAGATCAGATCGCCGACTGGATCCAGTTTTCCAGCGCGGCCTTGGGCGCGGCGCCGACCTTGTTGGAGACGACCTGACCGTCCTTGAACAGGAACAGCGCCGGGATGCCGCGCACGCCGAGCTGGGCTGGGCTGTCGGGGTTTTCGTCGACGTTGACCTTCACGATCTTCACCTTGCCCGCGTATTGGGTGGCGAGTTCTTCCAGCGCGGGGCCGATCATGCGGCAGGGGCCGCACCATTCGGCCCAGAAATCCACCACGACGGGGATGTCCGATTTGCGGACCTCGGCGTCGAAGGTGGCGTCGGTGACGGCGACGGTCGCAGCGCCCATCTTCATATCTCCTGAATGGAATGTCGGCCATCGAAGCTAGGGATGGGCGGGGGACTCGTCAAGGGATCGTGGTGCGGGAGAGTGCCGCACTCACGATATCGGGAGGGAGGGGCATCAGGCGGGCTTCGCGCGTCCAGAGGATGGCGGTTTCGATCTGCCGATCCGGGTAGATTTGGGACAGGGCGCGGGCATAGGCGCCCATCTGGCGGAGGATGCCGTCGGGCGTGTCTTCGGGGCGGGCGGGGATGGTGCGATTCGTCTTGTAGTCGATGGCGGTGACGCGGTCGGAGGCGACGATCAGGCGGTCGATGGTGCCGGAGAGCGTGCGGCCAAGGAGTTCGGCGGTGATGACCACCTCGGCCAGTGTGTCGGCGGCGAAGAGCGCGGGATGGGCGGCGATGGTGGCAAGTGCCTCGGGCAGGATATCGGCGCGGAGGGCGGCGTCGGGGATCAGGGTGGCGGCGAGGGCGGGACGGTCGGCGGCGGGGACCGTGGGGAGGTGTTCGAGGAGGAGGTGGAGCGCAGTGCCGCGCGCCTTTGCGCTTTCCTCGTCCAGACCGTCGCCGGGGAGGGCCTTGGCCCCGCCAAGGTTCGAGGGAGAGAGCGGCTGCAGCGGGCGCGCGGGCGTGGCGGCGGGCACGGTGGCCCATGCGGGCAATGCGGGAAGGGTGGTGGTGGGCGTGGCCTGCGTCACGGGCGCGGGCCATGTGCCGAAGGCATGGCGCAGGATGCCGCCGGGGAGGGTTTCGGTGCCTGCGGCCTGCATCCCCTGTTCGACGAGGCGATACCATGCGTCTTCCTTCTTCGCCTCCCCTGCCCCGCAGATGATGAGCCATGTGCGGGCACGGGTGAGGGCGACGTAGAGGAGGCGGAGGCGTTCTTCGGCTTCGCGTTGCTGGCGGGTGGCGCGGGCGGCGGCGATGGCGGCGGGGCTTTCGTCCGCCGGGGTGCGCCAGCCGGGGGTGCCGTCCACATCCACCACTTCGTCGCGGTCGCGGGAGGTGCGGTCGCAGGTGTCGGGGAGGATGACGACGGGGGCTTCCAGCCCCTTGGAGCCGTGGACCGTCATGACGCGGATGCGGTGACCTTCGCTGTCGGTCTGGCGTTTGACTTCGACTTCGTCGGTGGAGAGCCAGACGAGCAAGCCCGTGAGGCTGGGGACGTTGCCGCGTTCATAGGTGAGGGCTTGGGAGAGGAGTTCGTCGATGCCGTCCTCGGCCTCTGGCCCAAGACGCTGGATCAGGCGGCGGCGGGCGTCGTGGCGGGTGAGGAGGCGTTCGATCAGGTCATAGGGGCGGAGGAAGTCGGCCTGATCGCGGAGGTCGGTCAGCATGGCGTGGGTTTGCGGGAAGTCGGTGGCGCGGTCGCGGAGCGATTCCCAGAGATATCCCTTGCGCGGTTGGGCGAGGGCATGGAGTTCGGATTCCGTCCAGCCGCAGAGGGGGGAGCGGAGGACGGCGGCGAGGGAGAGGTCGTCTTCGGGCGTGGCGAGGAAGGAGAGGAGGGCGGTGATGTCCTTGACCGCGAGTTCCGCGCCGAGTTTCAGGCGGTCGGCCCCGGCGATGGGCAGGCCGCGCGCCTTGCAGGCGCGAATGATCTCTTGGAACAGTTCGGAGCGGCGTTGGACGAGGATGAGGAAATCGCCCGCGTGGAGGGGGCGGGTGGTTCCCTTGTCGGGGATGGCGGTGCCTGCGGTGATGAGGTTGTGGATTTCGTCGGCGATCTTTGCGGCAAGGCGGGCGGTGTGGTGTTCTTCGGTGATGAGGTCGACGGGATTGCGCCAGTCGTCTTCGCCCGCGCCGTCGGCCTTTTCGATCAGCGGCCAGAGGTCGACGCGACCCGGAAGGTCGGACCAGTGGGCGATGTGGCTGGACCGCCCGCCGAGTGCGGCGGGGAAGCGGTCGCCGAAGGTTTCGTCCACGACGCGCAGGATGGCGGGGGAGGAGCGGAAGGAGTGTTCGAGTTCCAGCGACTGGAAGGCGCGTTGGACGGCGTGGAATTTTGCGCGGAAGATGGATTGCTTGGCGTCGAAGGCGGCGACGTCGGCGCCTTGGAAGGAATAGATGGACTGCTTCTTGTCGCCCACGACGAAGAGGGTACGGTCGACGTCGCGCGCGCCGGAACCTGCGGTGAATTCGGCGGCGAGTGATTCGATGACGCGCCATTGTTCGGGCGAGGTGTCCTGCGCCTCGTCCACCAGAATATGGTCGATGCCGCCGTCGAGGCGGAAGAGGACCCATGCGGCGACGGAGGGGTCGTTCAGGAGGTTCGAGGCGCGGGTGATGAGGTCGTCGAAGTCGAGCCAGCCGCGTTGCGCCTTGCGCTGTTCGTAGAGGGGCAGGAAGGCGGCGGCCAAGCGGTGGAGCGTGAGGGCGCGGTCCATGGCGTTGAGCGCGCAGCGGGTGGTACGGGCGGATTCGACGCGGCGCATGAGGTTTTCGAGCCGGTCGAGCATGGGGCCGAGGGCGGTGCGCGTGTCCTTGGTGGGGAAGGTGCCGATCTTGGCGGTGAAGGGTTCCTTGGCCTTGGCGCCCGTCAGGAAGCAGTCTTCGAGTACGGCGAGGGTGGCGAGGGTGGGGGTGGCGAGGTCGAGCGGGGCGAGTTTGGCGGCGGCCTTTTCGTCATTGCCGCCCTTGGCGCGCAGGGCGGCGAGGATGTCGGGCATCCATGCGGATTCGTCGCCGAGGAAAGTGTCGGCCAGCAGGGTTTCGACGGTTTCGCCCTGTTTCAGGCCGAAGAGGCGGCGTGCGGTTTCGGGGGTGAGGGGTTCGGCGAAGCGGGCGCGGTTGCCGACGATCTGCTGGACGAGAGAGCCGAAATCCTCGCCCGTCCAGGCGCGGGCGAGGGTGGCGATGATGTCGGGAGCGATGGTGTCGGCCAGTTCCTCGACGATCTCGTCGCGCAGGAGGCGGGCGGTGCGGTCGTCGAGTTCGGTGAATTGCGGGCTGACGCCTGCCTCCAGCGGGAAGCGGCGAAGGAGGCTGGCGCAGAAGGAGTGGATGGTCTGGATGCGCAGGCCACCGGGCGTTTCGATGGCGCGGGCGAAGAGGCGGCGGGCCTTGGCAAGGGTGTCGGCGTCGATCCGCGCGCCTTCGCCAAGTTCGGAGAGGGCTGCGCGCAGGTCGGTGTCGGGTTTCATGGCCCATTCACCGAGGCGCTTGAACAGGCGGTTCTGCATCTCGGTCGCGGCGGCCTTGGTGTAGGTGAGGCAGAGGATGTGTTGGGGTTCCACCCCACCCAGAAGCAGGCGGGCGACGCGGTCGGTCAGCACGCGGGTCTTGCCGGAGCCCGCATTGGCGGAGAGCCATGTGGAAAAGGCGGGTTCTGCGGCCTGAACCTGACGTTCGGAGGCGGATTGCGTCATTTCGCGCCCCCCACGGGTTGGGATTTCGGGTGGCTGGTCGTGTCCCATTCGCCGTAGCGCGAGAGGTGGTCGTAGTCGCCTTCGAAGCGTTCCTTCTGCACCGCGCGGCGGGCGGTGTAGCCTGCGGCCTCGTGCGCGTAATGGCCGATGAGTTCGTGCAGGCCTTCCCAGACTTCGGCGGTGATGGCGGGGGTGATTTCGGTTTCTTCGATCTTGGGGGAGGAGCCGAGGCCGACATAGGTGATGCGCGCGACCTCGGACGCTTCCAGCCCCTTGAACCCGTCGTGTTCGGCCATGGCGGCGGCGAGGAGGAGTTGTTTGTCGAAGGCCTTCTGCATGGCTTGGGTGGGGGGCGTGCCAGTTTTGTAATCAAGGATATGCAGGCGACCGTCGGGGAGGCGGTCGATACGGTCGGGCGTGCCGGTGAGGCGGAAGTTGAGGGTGGGCAGGTCCACCCCGCCCGCCTGTTCGAGGATGACGGGGGTTCCGGCATCGCGTCCGTCGATGGAGAGGAAGAAATCGGCGGCGCGGGCAAGGCGGGCGAGCCAGAGGGCGCGGGCGGCGGGCCAGGGGACCATGTCGGTGAGCGTGGCGCGGGCGGTTTCCATGAGGCGCGACTTGGCGGCGGGGAGGGTTTCGCCAGCGGGGCGTTCCTTGACGAAGGTTTCTAGGATCTTGTGGAGGATCTGCCCGCGCAACGCGGCGTCGGGTTCGTGGCGCAGCGGGTCGAGGCGTTTCAGGCGCAGGACGTGGCGGCAGTAGATCGCGTAGGGGTCGCGGATCAGTTGGCTGATGCGGGTGAGGGACAACTCTTTCGGGCGCTGGTCCAGCGGAGGGCGCGGAGAGGGGCGCTGCGCGGGTTTCAGGCGGGGGTCGGCCTGTTGGGCGGGGCTGGGTTGTTCGAGGGCCGCCGTCAGGGCGAGGAGGTCGTTGCCGCGCTGGCGCATGGACTTGAGCGCGGCGGGGCCGTTCTTTTCGGGCAGGCCATCCATCAGGTTCGTCAGGCGGTTGAGCCAGCGGGAGGGGACGGTTTCGGCCTCGGCATCGCGGGTGGCGCGGGTGAGGATCACGCGGGGGGCGGCGGCGGCGATCTGGTAGTCATGGGCGGAGAGGCCGACCTGCCGTTCGGGGAGGAGGAGGCCCGCATCCTTGCGCATCCGGCGGTTCAGCCACGGGTCGGGGTCGGGCAGGCGGGGCCATGCGCCGTCGTTCAGGCCTGCGAGGATGACGAGGTCCGCGCCCTGTTCGCGGGCCTCGCGCGGGCCAAGGATGAGGATGCCGGGATGGGCGGTGACGGTTTCGCGCACCTCGCCCCGGGCGATGACGGCGTCGAAGAGATCGGCATAGGCGGCGGGGTTGAGGGTGCCGCCTGCATCGGCCTCACGGGCGAGGCTGTCCATGAGTTTGAGGGCTTCTTCGCCTGCCTCCTTTTCCCAGAGCGCGCCGGAGCCTTCGGGGGCGGTGCCACGGGCGAAGGCCTCGGTCAGGGTGCGGTGGGTGGCGGTCAGGGTGGCGAGGGGGGATTCCGCCACGGCGGCGGCGGTGTCGAGAAGGGGGGCGAGGGCGCGGGTCCAGAGCGGGAGGTCGTCCGCGTCTTGGCCCTTTTCGATGCGGCGTGTTTCGCGGGCGGCGGCCCAGTGCAGCAGGTCGGCCCCCGTGGGGAAGGCGGGGCCGTCGCGGCGGATCTTCAGTTCGAGGTCGCGGGTGTGTTTCAGATGCGTGCCGCGATCGGCCCCGGTGAAGGCGAGCGGGTGTTTGAGGAGCGTCAGCAGCGCGTCGGAGGTGAGTTTGGTGCCCAAGATCGCCGCGACATGCCGCAGGAGGCGACCGGGGGCGGAGAGGGCGAGGGGGCGGCCTGCGGAATCGTCGGGGGTGATGCCCCAGCGGTCGAGCGCGGCGGTGACTCGGCGGGTGAGCATGCGGTCGGGGGTGATGAGGGCGGCTGTGGTGCCGTCCTCGGCCGCCTTGCGGAGGATATGGGCGATGGTGAGGGCCTCGCCGCGGGGGGTGGGCGCCTCGACGAGCGTCAGGGTTTCGGTGGCGGGAAGGAGGTCGGGGAGCGTTGCACCCTCGGCCAGCCATTGATCGGTGACGGGGGCGGGGCGGAGGGAGAGGGAGAGGAGGCGGTTGCGATCCGGCGCGGGGGGTTGGGCTTGGGTCCATGCGTGGATGGCGTCGGGGGTGACGGAGAGGCGGTCCATCAGGCGGCGGAAGCGGAACTGCGGGTGATCCTCGCCGGTCATGGCGTCGTCGAGGCGGTCCCAGACGGGGGCGGGCATGTGCGTGTCGAAGCCGGGAAGGACGAGCGCGCCTTGGGGAAGGGCGGCGACGGCCTGCATCAGCGCGGCGGTGGTGCCGCGCGATCCGGTTGAGCCTGCGACGATCACGGGGTCTTGGGGCGGGTTGCTGGCCCAGAGGTCTGTCAGGCGGGTGACGGCGAGGCGTTGTCGGGTTTCGGCATCGGGTGCCTCTGTCCCGGTGAAGAAGGGCGTGACGATGCGCAGGAATTCGCGGGTGCGCGCCCAGTGGGCGGAATGGTCGGAGACGTCGAGCGCGGCGATGGTGGCGGGGGCGACGGCTTCGCCCTGCATTTCGTCCATCAGCGTGGCGAGGCTGTCGGCAAGGTCATAGAGCGCCGCGCGGGGGGCGAGGTCGGGCTGGCGGTCGAGGAGGCCCGCGATGAGTTGTGTCAGTTCGAGGCGGCGGCGGAGAGGGGAGACGGCGGCGGGGAGGCCGGCGAGGGGGAGGCTTTCGGCGATGTCGGTCAGGACGCGGAGGCGGGGGAGGATGCCGGGGCCGGTGGCGAGGAAGGCTTCGGTCACGCGGCGGCGCATGCGGTTGGTGTTGAGGTAGAGGGTGACGCGGGCCATCGCCTCGGGTGGTGCGTCGGCCAGTCGGGCGCGGAGACCGGCGACGAGGGCGGGCGCGAAATCGACGCCGGGGGGAAGGTGGAAGAGGCGGGGGCCGGGTTCGGGGAACATCATGGGGACAGGAGGGAGTCTGCGAGGGAGATGCCTTCGGGGCGGCCGACATCGCACCAGCCGCCATTGTGCATGAGGCCGTGGAGGCGGCCCTTGGCGATGAGGCGATCCCAGAGGAGGTTGAGGGAGAAGGCTTCGTCTTCGATATCGGCCAGCCCCTCGGTGCGGATGATCTGCGCGCCGAGGTAGACGGGGCCTGCGGCGCCTTTGGCGCGGGTGAGGCGGCCCGTGGCATCCATCAGGAAATCGCCGGTGCCTGTGTGGCCTGTGGCCTTTCCGGGCGGCAGGAGGAGGAGGAGGCCGTCCATCCGCGCGCCGTCCCATGCGGTGAGGAGTTGCGTCAGGGGGTTGTCGCCCGTCCAGACCGCATCGGTGTTGAGCGTCAGGACGGGGTTGCCGTCCAAGAGGGGAAGGGCGCGTTTAAGCCCGCCGCCGGTTTCGAGGATGCGGGGTTCCTCGCGCGAGATGGGGATGCGGCGGGGGGCGAGGTGGCGTTCGATCTGGTCGGGCAGGTAATGGGTGTTGGCGACGATGCGGGTGATGCCTGCGCCGTCGCAGAGGGACAGCGCGTGGTCGATGAGAGGTTTGCCCGCGACTTCGATCAGCGGTTTGGGCCGCGTCGCGGTCAGCGCGCCCATGCGGGTGCCGAGGCCCGCGGCGAAGAGCATCAGCGGTGGGGGTGCCGGCCGCATAGGGCGGTGATCCTTTCCAGCTTGGAGGGCGTGGGTTCGGGCAGGAGGTCGTGGCAGATGCGGGCCAGATCGGCAAGGGCGGGATGGGCGAGGTTGCGCTGAAGCTGGCCCCAGACGCGGGGGATCAGGGGGATGTAGCCCGGCTTGCCGCCCTTGAGGCAGAGGCGGGCAAAGATGCCGAGGATGCGGAGGGCGCGCTGGGCGCCGAGGGTGGCGTAGGCGGGCGCGAATTCCGCGGGATCAATCCCCTTTGCGGTGCAGAAGCGGGCAATCATCGCGGTTTCGGTTGCCGGAGAGACGTCTCGGCGGGCATCCTGCAGGAGCGAGACGAGATCATATCCCGGCTGACCCATCTGGGCGAGTTGGAAGTCCAGAAGCCCGACACGGGCGCAGCCCTTCCGATGCGGGAGCCAGAGCAGATTTTCGGCGTGGTAGTCGCGCAGGACGATGGTGCGTGGGGCATCTGCATGCCGCCGCATCAGGCCTGTCAGGATAGATTGAAACCCCGTCTCGTCCGGCGCGTCGCCCGTGGCTGCGAAGGCATACCACGACAGAGCGAAGCCTGCGGCCTCGGCCCAGTCGGTGGCGGACAGGTTGGGCAGAGCCTCGGGGGCGGGGTGGGATTGCAGGTGAACGAGGACGTCGGTCGCGGCGGCGTATAGTTCCCCTTCCATGATTTGATCGGAGAGGAGGAGGCGAGCGAAGAGGGCATCGCCAAGGTCTTCCAGCAGAAGGAAACCGTTGGTGTGATCTTCGGCATAGATTGCCGGGGATGACAGGCCGACGGAGGTGAGGTGACGTGCGATGGAGACGAAGGTGACCGTGTCCTCCCCCGTTCCGGGCGGCGCGTCCATGAGGATCGCGGAGGTTCCTGCCTTGTGCAGGCGGTCATATGTTCGATCCGACGCATCCCCGGCGAGAAAACGGCGTGACGCATCGCCCCATCCGGCCTTCTGGAGGAACGCGTGGGACAGAGCGGCGCGGCTCTTCATCAAGATTGGCCGAGCGCTGTGAGCAGGCCGGGGCGTCCACCGGAAAGCCTTGCGATGCGCCCTTCGCCGGAAGCCTCAAGGCGCAAACGAAGGGCGGTGTCCGGAGTGTAGACGCCAAGTCTGTCAGGCCATTCGACGATACAGATCGCGCTGGCGAAGGCGTCTTCCAAACCAAGCTCCAGCACCTCGTCCGGATGTCCAAGGCGATAAAGGTCCGCGTGCCAGATGTCCGGATCGGCGTCATAGGTCTGGACGAGTGTGAAGGTGGGCGAGGGGACATCTTCCATCCTGCCCAGCCTTGTACGGATCAGAGCGCGGGCGAGATGCGACTTGCCCGCGCCGATTGGTCCTTCGAGGAGGATGGTATCTCCGGCCTGCAAGAGTTCAGCAAGCCGCGAACCGAGGGCCGAGGTGGCCTCTTCGTCGGGCAGGAAGATCGCATGGTCTTGGGGCGATACGGTCATGCTGGCAGTTTTATCTGCCCCTTTCGCCACCGCAAGCGCAACGAAGGGGCGGGGCGGATCAGGCCTTGGCGATGGCCAACGGCGCAGCGTTGCGTCTGGAGCCATGGAAGCGCACCAAGGTGGCACCGCCTGACAGGGGAAAGAAATTGCATTCGATGAGGCGCCCGTCGAGGAGCCGAACCTCGGTTCGCCACGGATCGCGTTGTTCCAAACTTGTCAGATACTCTTCGGCCTCTGACCAGAGGGTGGTCGGGGGGCAGAGTCTCCGCCAGTGTTCCGCCATCGACCGGATGCTTGTGGTGGCCAGATTGCCGCCGGGGTTGTGACCCCAGAGCTGCCCGTAGGCGGCGTTTGTCATGACGAGCTGACCCGTCGAGGCGAAGACTGCAATCGCGTCATCCATCGTATCGACAACGGTCTGGCAAAGTTCCAGTTCGGAGCGGTATCTGCGGCTGCGGATGATCTCGGACGATATGTCGTCGATCATCAGCGCGAGGCATCCATCGGGGTGGGGGCGTCCCGTGACACGGTAGGTCTGACCCCCCGGAAGTGACCACACCTCTTCGAAGTGGCCATGCGCGGCGGCGCGCTCCATGGCCGCGATCTGGCGGCGCCAGTCCTTCCAGTTTGCAGGTTCGGGGATCATGTTTCGATCGCGCATCCGGTCGAGAACCGCAGCCAGAGAGGGACGGCGCGAAAGGAACTCCGGCGGAAGGGCAGTCAGGTCGGAGAGTGCGGGGTTGAAGCTTTGCAGGTTGCGGTGCTTGTCGAACACGGCAAGTCCCGTGGAAAGCTGGGCGAAGGTCTTGGCCATCGCCTGCACCATATCGCGCAGGTCATTCTCTGTCTGAACGAGCCTGTCTATCGGTAACGCAAGCGAAAGCCCATTCTGTTGGTTGATCTCGAAATACCGGACGGCTCCGTTCGATGTGGTGGTGATGCGGCCCGTTTCAGTGGGAGGATCACCTTCCGACCAGAGCGCCCTGTAGGCGCGATTTGACCAAAGGACACGCCCATCCTTGTTTGTTCGCCAGATTGGCACCATCGCATCGTCTACGGTTTGCCGTCGCAAGAAACCGCCAAACTTCCATCTGATGGTAAGGCTGGGACGCCAAACAAGCAGGATGATGCAAAGAGCGCCGCCCAGAATGGCGACGAAGACAAGCTGAAAGGGCGTGGCTTGAAATGGCAAATCGGTTCCACCAATCCGGAGACGTGCAACCTATGGAGGAGTAACCTTAAGAAATTGTTAACTGAGAGACTTGAGCAGCGTGCGATCCGGCCAATGCTGGCTGCGCGCCGCAATGCCATGGTGCGTCACGCTTCAAAGCGAAGATTGTCGCCGAGTTGTCCAGTTTTAGGAGCGACGATCGCTGTTGTGGGCCAGACCAGTTCGACGATCGCGCCGCAGCGCTCGGGGCGTTCCTCGGGGGTGAGGAAGGGATCGGAGGCATTGGCGAAGGAAAGCTCGGCCCCGGTGCGTTCCAGCAGGGTCTTGGCGATGAAAAGGCCAAGGCCCATGCCTTCGTATTCAGGTCGCCTGTCCAGATCCTGTGCGGATCGGCGCGAGCGGACGAAGGGATCGCCGATGCGCCCGATGACCTGCGGCGGGTAGCCCTCGCCATCGTCGACGATGCGGATTGTGATGGAGCGGTCGGTCCATTCGCCGTCGATCCAGACGGTGGTGCGGGCGAAATCCACGGCGTTCTGGATGAGGTTGCGCAGGCCGTGGATGACTTCGGGGCGGCGCAGGATCGTGGGTTGGCGGTCGCTGCCGCCGGGGCCGGGGAGAAGGGTGAAGTCTACGGTCTTGCCGCGGTCCATATGCGGTTCGGCAGCTTCGCGCAGGACGGAGGCGAGGGGTGCCTGCCGCAGGTGGAGGTCATCCTTGCCGGCGCGGCCCATGCTGCGCAGGATGTCGCGGCAGCGGTCGGCCTGATCGCGGATGAGGGCGGCATCCTCGCGCAGGGAGGGGTGGTCCTTCAGCTCTTCCATCATCTCGGCGCTGACCAGCTTGATCGTGGCGAGCGGGGTGCCGAGTTCGTGCGCGGCGGCGGCGACCACACCGCCCAGATCGGTGAGCTTCTGCTCGCGGGCGAGGGCCATCTGCGTGGCGAGGAGGGCGTCGGACATGGAGCGGATCTCGGTCGAGATGCGGCGGGAATAGAGGCCGAGGAAGACGATCCCAATGACGATGGCGAGCCAGAAGCCGAATTCGAAGACGACGGGCACTTCGAGACGGGACCCGTCGGCCATGGTGAGGGGGACGTTCACAAAGGCGATGAGGCAGGTGAAGAGGATGGCGAGCGCGCCGAGGAGGAGCGTCGTGCGCAGTTCCAGCGCGGAGGCCGAGATGGTGACGGGCGCGAGGATGAGCAGCGCGAAGGGGTTGGTGAGGCCGCCTGTGAGGTAAAGCAGGAAGGAGAGCTGCGACAGGTCGAAGAGGAGGGTGAGCATCGCCTCGAATTCCGAAAGGCGCTTGTTTTCCGGATAGACGAAGATCGAGATGAGGTTGGCGATGATGGAGGCGCCGACGGCCATATAGCAAAGGCCGAGGGGGAGCTGGATGCCGTAGATGCGGTCGGCGACGGTGATGGCGGCAAGCTGGCCCGTGATCGCCATCCAGCGCAGCAGGATCAGGGTTCGCAGACGGACCCAATCGCTGCGCGTGTCGCGCGAGAGGAGGCCGAAGCCGGGGTTCATCATCTGGACATCCTGCTCTTGCGTGACGAAGTTGCACATTGTTATGCGCCGCCGAAGTGGCGATCAATCGCGCGCAGGCCAAGGGGTTGCGAGCGTTCGGAAGGATATCGGGATGATGAAGCTTTATGCAGGATTGGCGGCGGCGGCCGTGGTGGGCATGGTGGGCGGCCTGTTCGCCTATGGCCAGTTCGCATCCTCGGATGACCGCTTTGCGCAATGCCGCGCCGGCGCCGTGGGCGGCGATATCGGCGGGCCTTTCACGTTGGTCAACGGGGCCGGGCAGACGGTGACGGACAAGGATGTGCTGACAAAGCCGAGCCTTGTCTATTTCGGATACACCTTTTGCCCGGATGTCTGCCCGCTGGACAATGCGCGCAATGCGGAGGCCGTGGATATTCTGGAAGAGCGCGGTTTCGATGTGACGCCGGTATTCATCACGATCGACCCCGAGCGGGATACGCCGAATGTGGTGGGGGATTTCGCGGCGAACCTGCATCCGAAGATGATTGGGCTTACGGGAAGCGCGGAACAGGTCAAGGCGGCGTCGCAGGCCTACAAGACCTATTTCAGAAAACAGGATTCGGAAGATCCTGAGTTTTATCTGATGGATCATTCGACATTCACCTATCTGGTTCTGCCCGAAGTCGGCTTTGTCGATTTTTTCAAGCGGGACGATACGGCCGAGCAGATGGCGGAACGGACGGCCTGTTTCCTGACGCATTGACGATGCGTCGGATTTGACCGGACGGTGAAAGCCGCCTACCTTTCAGGAAAAGAGAAAACGAAGGGGAACCAGATGGCTGACGACCTGACTGCCGAGCTTGGCCCGGACCGGACGCTGCTGCTTGTCGATGATGACGAACCCTTTGTTAAGCGTCTGGCAAAGGCGATGGAAAAGCGCGGTTTCATTCCAGAAACGGCGGAAAGCGTGGCAGCGGGCAAGGCCATCGCGATGACGCGCCCGCCCGCCTATGCCGTGGTGGACCTGCGGCTGGAGGATGGCAACGGGCTGGATGTGGTGGAACTGCTGCGTGAGCGGCGCCCGGATTGCCGGATCGTGGTTCTGACGGGCTATGGCGCGATTGCGACTGCCGTGGCGGCGGTGAAGGTCGGGGCGACGGATTATCTTTCCAAACCCGCCGATGCCAATGATGTGACCAATGCGCTTTTGTCGCGGACCGAGACGCTTCCGGCGCCGCCCGAAAACCCGATGTCGGCGGATCGCGTGCGGTGGGAGCATATTCAACGCGTCTATGAAATGTGCGATCGCAATGTTTCGGAAACGGCGCGGCGATTGAGCATGCATCGCCGCACCTTACAGCGCATTCTGGCAAAGCGCAGTCCGAAATAATCGGATCATTGAATTATCGCGGCCAATTCAATATCAAGGCGCAATGTCGCATTCATGGAGCATGCGGAAATGAGCCTTGATCTTAATTCGATGTCGCTGAAGGAACTGAAAGAGCTTCAGGGGCAAGTCGCACGGGCCATTGCGAGTTTCGAGGACCGCAAGAAAAAGGCCGCGCTTGCGGAACTTGAAGAAAAGGCCAAGGAGCTTGGCTTTTCCTTGGCGGAATTGACGGGTGCGACGGTGACGCGGAAACGTGCGCCTGCGACCGCGAAATATGCCAATCCGGCCAATCCTGCGGATACGTGGTCTGGCCGTGGGCGCAAGCCGCGCTGGTTTGCCGAGGCGATGGCGGCCGGGAAATCGGCCTCTGATCTGGCGATCTGATCAGGCGGCCTGTTCCAGCCATTTCAGGAAGGCGCGCGTGGCTGCGCGCTGCGGGCCCGGCAGAGTGACGATGAAATAGGCGGGCAACCTGTCCTTGCTGTCATGCAGCAGGATCAGGCGGCCTTCTTCCAGATCGTCCTCCATCAGGGCAAGGCTTTCGACGACAAGACCGAGGCCCTGACGGGCGGCGGCGAGGGAGAGGTCCTCGTTCACGAATTCCGTGCGCGAGAGGGCTTCGGGCCTGAGGCCGAGGCTTTTGAGGTAGTTCTCCTGTTCGGGCCAGTCGCGGGCGAGAATCCATTCCATCCCCTGCATCTGGGACGCGGAGAGGGCGGTGCGGCCATCCAGAAGATCGGGCGCGGCGGCGATGGCCATGCGGGCCGGGGCGAGGAAGCGGGCGGTGACGCCCGGCCAATCGCCGTTGCCGTAGCGGATGCCCAGATCCATGCCGTCGCGGCGCAGGTCGAGGACGCGGGCATCAGGATGCAGCGACAGGGCGATGTCGGGGTGGCGATCCCAGAAGTCCTTGAGGCGCGGCATGAGCCATTGGGTGGCAAAACTGGCCGTAAGGGTGATGCGGACCGGGCGGTCCGATCCGCCTGCGCGCAGGGCGGCGACGCCATTCGCGATGGCGCCGAAGCCGTCGGTGAGGGATTGGGCGAGTTGCTGGCCTTCCGCCGTCAGGGCCATGCCCCGGCCATCGCGCGCGACGAGGGGCGTGTCGAGCGCCTGTTCGAGCGCGCGGACCTGCTGGGCGACGGCGGCATGGGTGACGTTCAGCGCGCGGGCGGCCTGCGAAAAGCCGCCAAGTTCGGCCACCGCGGCAAAGGCGCGGAGGGAGGACAACGGGGGAAGGGCGCGCCAGTCGGTGGTCATATGATAGATTGGCTTACAGTTTTGAAAGTTTTCTGACTCGGTACATTGCCCAAAAGCGGCTATTCCTGCCAGCACAAAGACAGTGACAGGAGTAGAAAATGTTACAGATCATCGCAGAGGCGCTGCTTCTTGCAGCGGGTCAGCGTCCTGGAAAGCGTCAGCCTTCGCCGCAGGATGGCACGCGCGGGGCGGAACGTCCCGGCCCCTATGTGCCGCCGTCGCGGCTGGGTGGTTGAGCCGTGCAGGCCGCCAGCAGTTCCGCATGTCTTGACACATAGTCCGCCCGCACGACCGCGGGCGGACGCAGCCTGATTTCCAGACCGCGCAGGATCAGCGCGTCGGGTTTGCCGAAGAAACGATCCGCCTCGATTTCCGAAAAACCGGCTATGTGAACCGCCTCGAGCCAGGCGGAGATCTTGTCCGCGGCCTTGATCGCCTTCTTGATGGCAGCAGGCAGGGCGGCGGGCAGGCCGAAGCGCAGATGGACCGCCGCCGTGAGCCTTTCATCCAGCGCGCCGTAGCCCGGGCCGACGGCGGCCTTTACCGGGCTGATCATGTCTCCGATCACGTATTCCGGGGCATCGTGGAGAAGCGCGGCCAATTGCCAGCGCGGGGCGATGCCGGGATTGGCGCGGGTGAAGATCTGTTCCACGAGAAGCGAGTGTTCGGCCACGGAATAGGGCCAGTCCCCGCGCGTCTGCCCGTTCCAGCGTGCGACGAAGGCAAGGCCGTGGGCGATGTCTTCCACCTCGATGTCGACGGGCGTGGGATCCAGGAGATCGAGCCTGCGGCCAGACAGCATGCGTTGCCATGCGCGGGGTTGTTTCATGGTTGATCGGCCTTCCCCTGGTAACCTTCATGAACCACCGTTCCATTGTCGATGGCCTCATCCCGTGCTATCTGCGCGCCCAAACAAAGGTTCAAGGAGCAACGGCACATGCCGCAGGATTACATCGTCAAGGATATCGCGCTTGCCGAATTCGGACGCAAGGAACTGACCATCGCGGAAACGGAAATGCCGGGCCTGATGGCCTGCCGCGAGGAGTTCGGGCCTTCGCAGCCTCTGAAAGGTGCGCGGATTGTCGGGTCGCTTCACATGACGATCCAGACGGCGGTGCTTATTGAAACGCTGACCGCGCTGGGTGCGGATGTGCGTTGGGCTTCGTGCAACATCTTTTCGACGCAGGACCACGCTGCCGCCGCGATCGCCGCGGGTGGCATTCCCGTGTTCGCGGTGAAGGGTCAGACCCTGACCGAGCATTGGGATTACCTTGATCGGTCCTTCATGTTCCCGGAAGGCGCGAACATGATCCTCGATGATGGCGGGGACGCCACGCTTTACGTGCTGCTGGGCGCGCGTGCCGAGGCTGGCGAGGAAATCCTGCCCGTGCCGCAGTCGGAAGAAGAAGAAGTCATCAAGCAGCAGATCTACAAGCGCATGAAGCAGAGCCCCGGCTGGTTCACCAAGACCAAGGCGGCGATCAAGGGCGTGTCGGAGGAGACGACGACCGGCGTGCATCGTCTGTACGAGCTGCACAAGAATGGCGCCCTGCCCTTCCCCGCGATCAACGTGAATGACTCGGTCACGAAGTCGAAGTTCGACAACAAGTACGGCTGCAAGGAATCGCTGGTGGACGGCATCCGCCGCGCGACCGACACGATGATGGCAGGCAAGGTTGCGGTGGTCTGCGGCTATGGCGACGTGGGCAAGGGGTCGGCGGCCAGCTTGCGCGGTGCCGGTGCGCGGGTGAAGGTGACGGAAGTCGATCCGATCTGCGCGCTGCAGGCGGCGATGGACGGATTCGAGGTCACGATCCTTGAGGATGAGATCAAGACGGCCGACATCTTCATCACCACGACCGGCAACAAGGACGTGATCCGCATCGAGCATCTGCGCGAGATGAAGGACATGGCGATCGTCGGGAACATCGGCCATTTCGACAACGAGATTCAGGTGGCCGCGCTGCGCAACCACAAGTGGACGAACATCAAGGAACAGGTGGACATGATCGAGATGCCCTCGGGCAACCGCATCATCCTGCTGTCCGAAGGGCGTCTGTTGAACCTTGGGAACGCGACGGGGCATCCGTCCTTTGTCATGTCGGCGTCCTTCACCAATCAGGTGCTGGCGCAGATCGAGCTTTGGACCAAGGGGCAGGATTATGCTCCGGGCGTCTATATCCTGCCCAAGCATCTGGATGAGAAGGTCGCGCGCCTGCATCTGAAGAAGATCGGGGTGAAGCTGACGGAACTGCGCCCGGATCAGGCGGCCTACATCGGCGTGAAGCCGGAAGGCCCGTTCAAGCCGGAACACTATCGCTATTGATCCCGCATCAGGGATGACGGGCACCCGCCGACCGCCGGTCGGCGGGTGTTTTCTTGCCTGTGCTTCAAGTTCGATGCGCGTTTCGGCAACAAAGCGGTTGCGGCCTCCGCTTTCGCCCGTAAGCTTTCATCAAGGCGTACGGACAATCGCCGGAATTCAGGGAGAGATTGAAGACCATGAGCAAGCGAGCCGAATTGATCGCGAAATATGCCGAAGATCTGAAGACCAAGTGCAAGATGACGCCGGACATGGCGTTGCTCGAGAAGGTCACCATCGGCTGCGGTCCTGCCATCTATAGCGCAGACAGTGAAACCGTCGCGTCAAGCGACAAGGAAGAGTTGGAGCGGGTCAAGACCAACTTCCTGATGAAGAAGCTGGGACTTGCGGACTCCCCTGCCCTGATGGAGGCGATCAACGCCGTGATCGACACCTATGGCAAGTCGGAGCGGAACAAGTATCGCCCGGTGGTCTATTACATGCTGGTCAAGCATTTCGGGAAGGAAAAGGCCTACGCCTGATATCCTGCCGGGGCCGATCCAGCGGGACGCGGCGGACCGGTAAAATGTGAGCGACTATTCCTTTGCCCGGACCTGACGGTTCGGGCAAAGTCATCTTGCGGGGCAGGATGCCCGGAACCCTTTTCAGATCGCGCACGGTGCATGGGGAGTGCGTGGGGTGGATGGAGGGTTCCGATGGGGTGCGGGGCCCTCCATTTTCGTCGTGTTGCGGCGAAGGGGCTACAGTCCGCCTATCCGGCAAATGATGGCCCATTCCTCGGCGGTCACAGGCTGCACAGAGAGCCGGGTATTTTTGACCAACGCCATGTTTTCAAGGCCGGGTTGGACCTTGCAGACCTCCAGAGTCACCGGTTTGGGAAGAGCCCTCACTGCCCTAACCATCACGCAATCCCAACGCGGATCATCTGTCGTGCTGTCCGGAGCGCTTTCACGGATCACCTCGACAATCCCGACGATCTCTTTCCCGATATTGGAGTGATAGAAGAAGCCCAGATCCCCAACCTTCATGGCCCGCATGTTGTTGCGCGCTTGATAGTTGCGAACGCCGGTCCATTCTTCGCCCGCATCCCCCTTGGCGATCTGATGAGGCCAGCCGAACACGTCGGGTTCGGATTTGAAAAGCCAGTAGGCCATCAACCAATGACCTTCTTCCATTCGCGGATATCGACGGATTGGAAGAGCCCAGCCTTGGCATAGGGATCGTTCGCTGCCCAGTCTCGGGCTTGATCAAGGGTTTCGACCGAAAGGATCACGAGAGAACCCGCCATTTCGCCTGACTCGGACAGAAAGGGGCCTGCCATTTCAACGATGCCGGAGGATTGGATATGTTCCAGATGGGCAGGCCGATTTTCTTGACGGATGTGCAGGTGACCTGGCTTGTCGATACAGATCAGGGCGACGCGCATGGGCTATTCCTTCTTCAAGGGTCTGGACAGGAGGGCTTGCACGGCAGAACGAAGATCGAGGCGCCCTTCGATCAGGGCTGCGACCATCTGCGTGACGGGAAGATCCAAGCCGCGGGTTTCAGCAAGTCTAGAGACTGCTTTTGCCGTTGCAGCGCCTTCAACGGTGATTGATGGATCGAAGCCTTCGCCAGAGCCAAGCGCATGGCCGTATCGGAAATTCCGGGACTGCGCAGAAGTGCAGGTCAGGACGAGGTCGCCTAAACCGGAGAGGCCAGAAAGGGTTTCCGCCCGCGCGCCAAATGATATGGCGAGGCGCGTCATCTCTGCATAACCGCGTGTCATTAGGGCGGCGCGCGCGGAATCGCCCAGTCCGGCTCCGATGGTTACCCCTGCCGCTATGGCGATGACGTTCTTGAGCGCCCCGCCGAGTTCGGCACCGATCAAGTCGTCGGTGCGGTATAGGCGAAGGTTGGTCGTCGAGAGCAGATGCTGAAGACTGATGCTCAGGACCTCGTCTGTGCAGGCAAGCGTGAGGGCGGTCGGTAGGCCATTTGCGATATCTGTGGCAAAGCTTGGCCCGGTGAGGATGGCGCGGGGAGAAGCGGGCGCGCAGGTCGCAATGATCTGCGAGGGGCCGCTGAGCGTTGTCAGGTCGACTCCCTTGCAACATGCGACGAGCGGCAAGCCGTTCAGGTGCTGTCCTTCGCCCGAGAGAAAGCCCCGCAGCGCCTGCATTGGAACGGAGAGAAGAACAGCTTCACAGGCGCAAAGATCATCGATTCCCGCCGTGATGGAGACATTTTTTGGCAGTGGGACGCCGGGGAGGCGAGCGCTATTCACGCCTGTAGCGCGCATTGCGGCACATTGAGCGGCATCCCGTGACCACAGCGTCACGCTCTTTCCTTCGCGTGCAAGCGAAACGGCAAGGGCTGTGCCGAATGCCCCTGCGCCAACGATGCCGATGCAACCTGACGTCATGCCTTTGCCCCCTTCTTGCCCGATCCGATCATCGGTGAGGCTGTGGCGTCGAGAGGCCACCGCGGGCGTGCGACAAGGTCATCCGCATCGTTGATGCCGGCGCGAAACCTTTCGATCCCGGCCCAAGCGATCATCGCCGCATTGTCGGTGCAAAGACGCAGGGGCGGTGCAATGAAAGTGATGCCTGACTTTGCACAAACAGTCTCTAACAAGGCGCGAATTTTCCCATTGGCTGCCACGCCACCTGCGACGGCAAGAACGGGTTCGGCGGGTTCCAAAGCAAGGTAGAGGGCGATCGCTCGGCGCGTTTTCTCGGCCAGAACATCGGCCACCGCCTGTTGAAAGCCCGCGCAAAGGTCACGGCGATCCTGCACTGTGATCCCGCCCTTCTGTGCAACGAGTGCGTCCCGCGCCCGAAGAAGTGCCGTCTTGAGGCCGGAGAAGGACAAGTCGCACCCGGGCCTGTCCAGAAGGGGGCGCGGAAAATGGAAGCGGTCGGGCTCGCCCAAGCTTGCCTCTGCCTCGACAGAGGGGCCTCCGGGTTGGGGCAAACCCAGAAGCTTGGCGGTCTTATCGAAGGCTTCGCCCGGGGCATCATCGATGGTGCCGCCGAGCCGTTGGAAGCGATCTGCCGCATGGGTTATGAGAAACTGACAGTGCCCGCCTGATGCGAGGAGCATCAGATAGGGAAAGGGTGTGGCATCGGTCAGGCGGGGTGTCAGGGCATGGCCTGCAAGGTGATTGACCCCGATCAGCGGCTTGCCCGACCCCGCCGCCAGACCCTTCGCCAGCATAACACCGGACAGCACGCCGCCGATCAGGCCCGGCCCGGAGGTGACGGCAATGCCATCCACTTCGGCCAGCGATATCCCGGCCAGTTCAAGCGCCTGTTCAACGCAGCCATCAAGCCGTTCCGCATGGGCGCGGGCAGCGATTTCCGGCACGACACCCCCGAAGGCAGCATGCAGTTTTGTCTGGCCTTCCACCACGGAGGACAGGATTTCAGGAGGGCCATCTCCGTCCTGACGCAGGACTGCGGCAGCGCTGTCATCGCAGCTTGATTCGATGCCAAGGAAGATGAGCCGTGTCATA
This sequence comes from Tabrizicola sp. M-4, assembly GCF_051132405.1. Lineage (GTDB taxonomy): Bacteria > Pseudomonadota > Alphaproteobacteria > Rhodobacterales > Rhodobacteraceae > Paragemmobacter. The sequence goes on along the minus strand of NZ_CP128606.1, from coordinate 3,947,582 downwards.
TCCGTTGCCCGCTGGGTTCGTGCCGGGGTAACACCGCAGGCATGACCTCGCAACATCAACCCCTGCCTGTCCTGCTTACCCGTCCTTTGGCGCAGTCGGCGCGCTTTGCCGATTGGCTGCAACGTCGGTTCGGGGCCGATGTGTCGGTGATCATCTCTCCGATCATGCGGTTGGAGTTTCTGGAGCCGGTCTTGCCGGAGGGTGATTTTCGCATCCTCATCCTTACAAGCGAGACGGGAGTGGAGGCAGCGATCCGGCTGCGCAACGCTGGTAAGCCGATCCCGCAGGCGGCGCTCTGTGTGGGGGATCATACGGCAGCGATAGCCCGCGCGGCAGGATTTGCCGCAGATTCGGCGCATGGCGATGCAGAAGCCCTTATCGCTATGGTGCTGGCTGGGGATGTGCAGGGGCCATTTCTGCACCTCCGAGGGCACGAGGCGCGGGGAGACATTGCTCCGCGACTGTCCGCGAAGGGACATCAGGCAGCGGCAGTGATCGTGTACGAACAGATTGAAGAACCCTTGAGCGGAGACGCAGTTGCCTTGCTTGGCGGAAGTGGGCCGGTAATCGTACCTGTCTTTTCGCCGCGCAGTGCCACCCTTCTTGCCGAACAAGGGCCATTCGCCGCACCGCTCTGGGTGGTGGCGATAAGTCGGGCAGCGGCCAAGGCGGCTGCCGGATTGGGTGCGCAGAGGATCGTCACGGCGGATCGTCCGGATGGGGTCGCGATGCTGGATGCGATTGCGACGGTCATTTCGGAAGCCGCTTCTTGAACCTGCATCCTTCGGGGGATTAGGGTTGAGGTGCCGCCGTCCTGAATGATCGGGGGAAAGGAAAAAGCATGGCCAGACGCAAGACCGAGGAACCCGGCACGACCGAGGAAGCGGACCTGATGGCCGTAGTAGAGGCGACTGATCCAAAGGCGGATGATCCGGCCATGGTCGAAAGCGTCGAGGCAACAGAACGACCAACAGCCACCGAGGTGAAGGCGGAGGCCCCGATTGCCCCTCCGCCGCCTGCACCACCCGCTTCGTCGCGGGCCGGAATGGCTTTTCTGGGTATGGTGCTGGGTGGCGTGATTGCGGCGGGCGCCGGGTTCGGCTTGGCGCGCGTGATGCCTGACCTGTTGCCGTTGGGCGAAGACCCTTCCTTGGCAGAGATGATGGCGCAGCAAGGTGCGAAGATTGCGGCGCTTGAAGAGGAATTGGCCTTTCGCCCTGACTTGGAAGAGATCGTGGCGCGCCTCGCCGCACTGGAAGCAGCACCAACGCCTGCCTCGGCCGTCGAGACGGAGGGAGAGGTCGCTACGCTTCGGGCAGCGGTGGCTGAATTGCAGGCAAGGCCCGCGGCATCGGGTGGTGGCGATCCTGCCTTGGCGGAAGAGGTTGCGTTGCTGCGGGAGCAGGTTGCAAATCTGGGTGCCGGGGGAGGTGTGCCTGCCGATGTGGTGGCGGCTGTAGATGCAGCCGAGGCCCGGTTGAAGGAAGCGGAAGAGCGTGCAGCGGCCCTGGCGCGCGAAGCGGAGGCCACCGCTGTGGCGGCACGACGGGCCGCCGCAACGGAACGGTTGGCGGCGGCATTGGACAGTGGCGCACCGTTCGCATCGGCGCTGACGGAACTTGGTTCCGAGATTCCGGCGGTTCTGGCCGAGAACGCGGCTGTCGGATTGCCCACGATTGCTGATCTTTCCGACGCTTTTCCGGACACAGCACGCCAGTCACTGGAAGATGCCCTGCGCGCGAACATGGGGGAAAGTTGGACCGATCGGGTTTCAAACTTTCTGCGTAGCCAGACAGGACTGCGGTCCTTGACCCCGCGGGAGGGGAATGATCCCGATGCTGTCTTGTCGCGCGCCGAGGCAGCATTGCAGGCGGGCGATGTAGCAAGGGCAATCACCGAACTGTCAGCCATGCCAGAGGCGGGCAAACCTGCGCTGGCAGACTGGCTTGCCATGGCGCAGACCCGCGCGGATGCCGAGGCAGCGGTTGCCGCCTTGGCGCAGAACTGACGGGGGCCGCAGATGATCTGGGCCCTTGGGAAGGTATTGCTCTTCATCCTGATCGTTTCGGCGCTGACGCTGGGCGCGGGCATCCTGCTGGATACGGGGGGTGGCATCCGCATCGCGGCGGCGGGTTACGAATTCACTCTTGGGCCGCTGCAGGCGTTGATCGCCTTTTTCGTGATGGTGGTGCTGGTCTGGCTTCTGATGAAGCTGGTTGGATTGATCATGGCGGTGTTCCGTTTCTTGAACGGGGATGAAACGGCGATCAGCCGATATTTCGACCGCAACCGTGAGAAGAAGGGATTTCAGGCCCTGTCTGAGGGGATCATCGCCTTGGCCGCCGGTGAAGGGCGACTGGCTTTGAACCGGGCGATCAAGGCCGAGAAGTATCTGGCCGATCCGCATCTGACGACGCTTCTGGTCGCACAAGCGGCTGAAGCCGCAGGGGATACGCGGCGGGCTACCGAGGCCTACAAGGAACTGCTTTCCTCCGACAATACGCGGTTCGTGGCGATCCGCGGTCTGATGAAGCAGAAGCTGACTGAGGGCGATACGGAGACGGCGCAAAAACTGGCGATAAAGGCGCTGGAATTGAAGCCGCGGCATGAAGAGACACAGGATATCCTGTTGAAGCTGCAGGCCGAAAGCCGGGATTGGAAAGGCGCGCGCGGCACGTTGAGCGCGAAGCTGAAGGCAGGGAGCCTGCCGCGCGACGTCTATCGCCGCCGCGATGCGGTTCTGGCGCTGCAGCAGGCGCAGGGCGTGCTGGACGAGGGCGCGACGATCGAGGCGCGCGAGGCGGCCATCGAGGCGAACCGGCAGTCGCCCGATCTGATTCCGGCGGCGGCCATGGCGGCGCGCGCGCTGGCGCAGAAGAGGGACCGGAAGGGGGCGACCCGCGTTCTGAAGAAGGCATGGGATGCCAAGCCGCACCCGGACCTTGCGGCGGCTTTTGCGGACATCGAACCCGGTGAGACGCCCGCGCAGCGGTTGAAGCGGTTCCGTACGCTGGTGGCGAACCATCCCCAGCACGAGGAAACCCGTCTGCTGATGGCCGAGTTGAACATCGCTGCCGAGGATTTTCCCGAGGCGCGGCGGGCGCTGGGGGATATCGTCGAGACGCATCCGACACAGCGGGCGCTGGCGATCATGGCAGCGGTGGAGCGTGGCGAAGGGGCGGATGAGGCGGTCGTCCGGGGCTGGCTGGCGCGGGCGCTTACCGCGCCGCGGGGGCCGCAATGGTGTTGCGACAAGTGTCAGGCCGTGCATGCGAAATGGGACCCGATCTGCGACAATTGCGGCGGCTTCGATACGCTGTCATGGCGCGAGCCGCCCGAACGGAGCGGGCCTTCGGCAACGGGGGCGGAGGTGCTTCCCCTGATCGTTTCGCCGCCCAAACCCGCCCCGGCGCCCGAGCCTGCGGGGGAGGCGAAGGTGGTGCCGGATGCCGCGGAAGAGCCCGAGGTCATCGACCTTGAGGCGATTGTCAGGCGTGGTGGCTAGGCCTTGCCAAGCATTGCGGCAAACGCCCAAAAGATAGGATTTACCAAGGGTTAACGAATTTGACTGACAGCCGGAAAAGAGCGGAGGCGATGCCTTTAGCGCTTGCTTTGGCGGGAAGTTGCAGAAATAAAATTTCGCCATAGCTATGGTTCACAGAATGAAACAAGGGAGGAAACCTATGGATCGTCGTTCATTCCTGACCAAGGCCGCCGTGGGCGGTGTCGGGGCAGCCGCGCTTGCCGCGCCGGCCATTGCCCAGACTGCCCCCAAGGTGACCTGGCGCCTGACGTCGTCTTTCCCGAAATCGCTGGATACGATCTATGGCGGGGCGGAAGTGCTGTCGCGGATGGTGTCCGAGGCTTCGGAAGGCAATTTCCAGATTCAGGTCTTTGCTGCCGGCGAACTGGTGCCTGGTCTGCAGGCCGCCGATGAGGTGACGGCCGGCAACATCGAGGCCTGCCATACGGTGGGTTACTATTACTGGGGCAAGGATCCGACCTGGGCGGTTGCTGCGGCGGTGCCGTTCTCGCTTTCGGCGCGGGGGATCAACGCGTGGCACTATCACGGCGGCGGGATCGATCTGTATAACGAATTCCTCGCCCAGCATAACATCGTGGCCCTGCCCGGCGGCAATACCGGCGTGCAGATGGGTGGTTGGTTCCGCAAGGAAATCAACACGGTGGCCGATCTGCAGGGCCTGAAGTTCCGGGTTGGCGGCTTTGCGGGCAAGGTGCTGGAGAAGCTGGGCGTCGTGCCGCAGCAGATCGCCGGTGGCGACATCTATCCGGCGCTGGAAAAGGGCACGATCGACGCGGCGGAATGGGTCGGCCCCTATGACGACGAGAAGCTCGGCTTCAACAAGGTGGCGCCGTTCTATTACTATCCCGGCTGGTGGGAAGGTGGTCCGACCGTCCACTTCATGTTCAACAAGGCGCAGTACGATGCCCTGCCGCCGCAATACCAGTCGCTGCTGCGCACGGCTGCACAGGCGGCGGATGCGAACATGCTGCAGATGTACGACTACAAGAACCCGACCGCGATCAAGTCTCTGGTCGCCGGTGGTGCGCAGCTGCGGCCCTTCTCGCCCGAGATCCTCGAGGCGTGCTTCAACGCTGCGAACGAGGTCTATGCGGAGATGGAGGCGACCAACCCTGCCTTCGCCAAGATCTGGGGGTCCATCAAGGAGTTCCGCAAGGAGAACTACACTTGGGCTCAGGTGGCCGAGTACAACTATGACACGTTCATGATGCTGCAGCAGAACGCAGCAAAGCTGTAAGCGGCAGGATCCGAGGATCGTTCGAAAGGAAAACCCCCGGTCACAGGACCGGGGGTTTTTCGTTCAGTCGCCGCTGGCCGGGGCCTGCAGGGCGGCCGGGGGTTGCCCCAGACCGCCCGGTTGCAGGGCGGGTGGCTGACCGAGGCCACCTTGCGGCTGCAGGGCCGGGGGAGCGCCCAGACCGCCGGGCGCGGGTGCCGGAGTGGCGCCATCGGCCGGGGGCTGAAGACCGGCCGGAGCGCCGAGACCGCCGCCCAAGCCGCCGCCAAGACCACCGCCGAGGGGTTGGAGAGCCGGCATTTCGATCGTGACGGTCGACGGGTCGATGGTGGGTGCCTTGTAGTGCAGCACAAGCTGCGGGAAGACGATCACCACCACCACCATGATCAACTGGATCAGGATGAAGGGGATGGACCCTGCATAGATCTGATCCGTCCGCACCGGATCTTCCAGCTTGCCCGTGACGGTATCCTTGTAGCGCGACTTGGGCGCGACGGACCGCAGGTAGAACAGGGCAAAGCCGAAGGGCGGTGTCAGGAAGGAGGTCTGCATGTTCATGGCAAGGATGACCCCCAGCCAGATGAGATCGATCCCCAAGGCATCGGCGGCCGGCACGATGAGCGGGACGATGATGAAGACCAGTTCGAAAAAGTCGAGGAAGAAGCCAAGGATGAAGAGGACGAGGTTCACCACGAAGAGGAACCCGTATTCTCCACCGGGGACGGAGGTCAGGAGATGCTCCACCCAGACATGGCCGTTGACGCCATAGAAGGTGAGCGAGAAGACCCGCGCGCCGATCAGGATGAACATGACGAAGGCCGAGAGGCGGGTCGTTGCCGCAAGCGCCTGCGTGATGACCGCGAATTTCAGCCGCCGCTTCATGAAGGCAAGCACGAGCGCACCGACAGCGCCCATGGCACCGGCCTCGGTCGGGGTGGCCAGACCGATGAAGATGGTGCCCAGCACGAGGAAGATGAGCGCCAGCGGCGGGATCAGCACGAAGATCACCTGCTGGGCGAGGCGGGACATGGTGTTCATGCCCAGCATCTTGTCGGCCAGCGTATAGGCATAGACGACCAGCACGCCGACGACCGCGCCCAGAACATCGGCATTCGCGCCCTGCGTGGGATAGAGCCAGACATGCGCGCCATAGCCGATGGCCATGATGGCGGCGACCGCGACCATCAGCGACGTGACGCCACGGCCAAGGGTCCGCACCTCGGGCGGGAGGGCAGGGACGGCGTTGGGGCGGAAGATCGACAGCAGGAAGATGTAGGCCATGTAGAGGCCCACAAGGATGAGCGCGGGCAGGATCGCCCCGTGATACATGTCGCCCACGGAACGGCCGAGCTGGTCTGCCAGCACGATGAGGACGAGGGAGGGCGGAACGATCTGCGCCAGAGTGCCGCTTGCCGCGATGGTGCCCGCAGCGACCCGGCGATCATATCCGTAGCGCAGCATGATGGGCAGCGAGATGAGGCCCATGGCGATGACGGAAGCGGCGACCACCCCGGTCGTGGCGGCCAGAAGCGCGCCGACGAGGATGACGGCATAGGCGACGCCGCCACGGATAGGGCCGAAGAGTTGGCCGATGGTATCCAGCAGGTCCTCGGCCATGCCTGACCGTTCGAGGACGATCCCCATGAAGGTGAAGAAGGGGATGGCCAGCAGGGTTTCGTTGGACATCACCCCCCAGATGCGGTTGGGCAAGGTGTTGAGGAGGGGCCAATCCAGCGTGATCGACCCGCCGGACAAGGGTGCCAGTTCGACACCGATGAAGAAGAAGAGAAGGCCGTTCGCGGCAAGGGCAAATGCCACCGGATAGCCAAGGATCAAGAAGATCACGAGGCTTGCGAACATGATCGGCGCAAGGTTCATGGCGATGAATTCGATCATTTCCGCACCTCTTCCAGCAGGGCCTGCGCTTCGAGTTCGGCCTGTTCCTTGGCGTTGTGGAAGGGATGCGGGTCTTCGATCAGGCCGCGCATGATGGCGATCTTCTTGATGATTTCGGAGATGCCCTGAAGGGAGAGCAGGATGAAGCCGATGAGGAGGACGGCCTTTGCTGGCCAGATGATCAGCCCGCCGGAGTTCGTGGACACCTCGCCGCTGCGATAGGACGACATCACATAGGGATAGAGGTAGTAGACCATGAGGAGCGAGAAGGGCATCAGGAAGAAGAGATGGCCCAGAAGATCGATCCACTGACGCGTACGGTCGCTGACACGGCCATAGAGGACGTCGATCCGGACATGTTCGTTCTGCCGCAGCGTATAGGCCGCTGCCAGCATGAAGGCCGCGCCGAAGAGATACCACTGCAACTCAAGCCATGCGTTGGACGAGATGGAGAAGAGTTTGCGTGTGACCGCGTTCGTGGCACTGACGAGAACGGCAATGAGGATGAGCCAGCCCATAAGTCGGCCTATGACGCCGTTCACGGCATCGATTAGGGACGAGAGTCCCAGAAGACCTCGCATCGTTTTCCCCCCTGAAAGTCGTTTTTTGACGTTTTTTCGCAAGCGCAAAGGTAGGGGTGCAGGGGGTTCCCCGTCAACGTCAGAGGTCGCGATTGTTGCTGGACGTAGCGTTGTGATGCCCGCGCAGCCCCCCTGTTCTAGATAATCATCGGACCCGGCAGGAGCAGGTGCCGCTTTTCCGCACGATCGCCTAACTTCCGTGCTTTCCTTGATTTTTCAACGTGAGCTTCGCCTTTAATCACCGTTAAGACGTCCTAATTCTGCCGTTATTGCGCAGCATCTTCGAAGGGTATCAGTGACTGTGCCAAAGTCTGAAACAGTCGTTCTTCTTGCCGTCAGGGTGTGACCAGAGCCATGGGACTTGTGACATGAGAATCCTTGCGATCGACGACGATCCTGTGTTTCTCGAACTGCTGGCCGGAATGCTGAAGATGATCGGCTACGGGCAGGTCACGACCATGCCTTCCGGTGAAGAGGCCCTGCACGAACTGGATTTTTCGGGCGTTCTGTACGACTGCATCCTGTCTGACATGCAGATGCCGGACATGGATGGTGCTGCGGTTACTGCGGCGATCCGCCAACGCACGGCCTATCGTCAGACGCCGATTCTGATGATCACGGCGATGTCGGGCAAGAACACGGTCGACGATGCCTTTGCCGCGGGCGCGACGGATTACATCACCAAGCCTTTGGACATCATCGAACTCCGGGCGCGGATCGGGATGGTGGACCGCCTGCTGGCAGAACGCCGCAGGTTGGCGGAATTCGCGCGGCTCGTGGGGCAGCGGGCCGCAGCGGCCGAGATAAAGGCGGAATTCGAGACGCCGATCCTGATCCCCGGTTTCGACCGGGGGATCGAGTTTCTGGCCATGGAGAACTATCTGCTGACGCTGGGCGTGAAGCGGATGTATTCCACCTCGGCCTTTGCCATCCACATCAAAAATGCGGGCATTATCTTCAACAAGGCGTCAGGGGCGACCTATGTCCAGATGCTTGGGGATGTCGGTGCGCAGATCGTGGATGCGCTGAAGACCGAAGATGTGATGATCGCCTATGCCGGAAGCGGGACCTTCGTCTGCATGACGGAGCGTGATCCGGGGCAGTCGCCCGATGACCTCGAGATCCTGATCAACATCGGGCTGATGGATTTCGAGACGATCTATGCCGCCGACCGCCTGCCCGTGCCGCAGGTGCGCGTGGGCGAACCCGCGCGCAGCGCGTTCCTTTCGCCGACCAAGCCAACCCGTATTCTGGAGCGCGCGATCCAATCCGCCACGACCCCGCCCGAGAAGCGGTCGAAGAACGGTCAACTGGTGGCATGACATCGACGGATCTCTGCCTGAGACTGGGCGATGACCATCCCTTCGCCCCGGCTGAGCGCCTGTTCCGCCAGATGGCGGCAGAGCGGCTTGATCTTCTAAGTACGGCGTGGATGCGGCTTGAAAAGGGGCAACATGTCCTTGAAGCGCTGGCGGACGTGCGCCACATCGCGCATGTCGTTGCTGGCACTGCACCCTCGCTCGGGCATGCGGGCCTTGGTGCGCAGGCGGATCGACTTGAGCGGCTAGCCTCGGATGGTGCGGTGCGAGAAGAGGTGCTTTCGGCGCTTCGCCCCTTCATGGCCTATCTTGCCGATTTGGTCGAGGATTGATCGTTCAGTCGGAACCGTTGGGCAGAAGTGATCTTATCGCCTTTGTCATGTCGTTCATGGTAAGTGGCTTCGGTACGCAGCTGTCGAAACCCCAGATCAGATACTCCACAACCTGATGCGACATCGCGTTTGCCGTGACCGCGATGATCGGCACGCGGTTTGAACCGGTCGCTGCTTCGATCTTGCGGATTGCCTCCAGCGCGGCCTTCCCATCCATGACCGGCATGGCGATATCCAGCAATACGACATCGAACTTTCCGGGCGCCCATGCCGCGACGGCCTGGGCACCGTCGTCCACCGTCGTAACCTCGGCCCCACAGCGCTTGAGCATCAATTCAAGGACCGATCGGTTCGTCAGGTTGTCGTCGGCCGCAAGAATGCGCAAGCCTTCAAGGCTGCCTTCGGCCCTCTCCGGCCTCTGGGGTGCGACAGGTTCTGGGGGCGCGGCCGAGATCGGCAGAGGAAGAGAGACGCGGATTGTCGTCCCATGTCCCTTTTTGGAGGTGACGCTTATCTCGCCTCCCATGCGATGGACGAGAGTCCGGCATATAGCCATGCCAAGACCGGTACCGCCGAACCGGCGTGTCACCGAACTGTCCGCCTGACGGAACTCCTCGTGCAGGATCTCTACCTCCTGCGGCGACATCCCGATGCCAGTATCGCGTACAACAAGCACCAGAGGATTGCCCGGCCTGCCGGAAACCTCCACTGTCACCTCACCACGGTCGGTGAACTTGATCGCGTTGGACACAAGGTTGTGCAGAATCTGTTGCACGCGGAAAGGGTCGCCCATCCGGCGAACTTCGGCGCCGGTGGAAACCAGAACCTCGAAATCCAGCCCCTTTTCTTCTGCCTTCAGACGATGGAGGTCTTCGACGCGCTCTGCAAGATCGACGGGGCTGAAGGGAACATCCTCCAGTTCCATCTTGCCCGCCTCGATCTTGGACATGTCGAGGATGTCGTTCAGAATGTTCAGCAAGCTTTCGCCCGACTTGCGGATCGTGCCGATCATCCGCTTGTGTTCCGGATCCGTCAGCGTGCTTTCAAGGACCTCGGCCATGCCCAGAACACCGTTCATCGGCGTCCTGATCTCATGGCTCATGTTGGCAAGGAACATCGACTTGGTACGGCTCGCCTCTTCCGCCCTGGCCTTCGCCAAGTAAAGCTCTGTCACGTCAGAGCCGACGCCCCGATACCCTAGGAAGACCGCGTTGTGATCAAAGACTGGCTGACCGGATATGCGGAACCAGCGTTCCACACCATCGGGCGCATAAGGCGCGCGGTAGACGAAATTACGGAACGGTCGATGTTCCCTTTGAGCGGAGAGGACTACCTCCCATTCCGCGCTGGCGCGAACTTCGGGATGCGAGTCCAGCCACTCTTCCCTTGTCTTGCCCAGAATGCTGTTCGCGGTCAGGCCAAGCTGTTCGACATGTTCCGACCCGGAAAGGTAGGTGAAACGGAGTTCGTTATCCTGTTCCCAAAGCCAACCGTCGGTGACAGCCGCGATATCGGAAAAGCGCTGCTCGGCATTGGCGCGTTGGGCAAGGGCATTCTCGAGTTCGGCCTTTGCCCGCATCAAGGCGGCTTCGCGAGACTTGAGTTCGGATATCTCTATCTGGATACCCGCCATGACTTTCGGTGACCCATCCACCTTGCGACGAACGACGCGCGCCCTGTCCAGAACCCAGATCCAGTGCCCCTGACGGTGCCTCATCCGATACTCGGCCTCGTAGGCCTCATCCTCGCCGGTGGTGCAGCGGCGCAGTTCGGCTTCGACCCATTCCTTGTCATCCGGATGGATCAGGCGGCTCCAGGTTTCATAAGTGATATGAGGGAGTTCCTGCAGATCGTACCCAAGCATGTTGGCCCAGACGTCATTCACGACCTGCCCGACTGAATCGAAGTCCCAAGTCCAGGTTCCGACCTGCGCGCCGTCGATAACATCGCCCAACCGACGCTCAGCCAGAAGAATGGCTTCCGGCGTGACGACGACGGAATCCGGCTGGCCGTCATCACGGAAGTCCTTTTTCCTGTCCTGCTGCATCCGCCACCCTTACCTTTCGGACGAATCGTTCGTTTCATCCACGCTGAAGGATCGCCTCAATCGTAGAAAGGAACGTTTCAGCCGTGAGCGGCTTTGGCAAAACGGCATCGATCAGGCCGCCCGTCGATCGGATGTCGACCCTGTCGGCATCGGCGGTAAAGCGCACGACGGGCGTACTGGCGTTGCTGGAATTGCCGGAGCGCAGATATCTGATGACCCGGTCACCGGTGATGTGCGGCATGTTGTGGTCGAAGAGCATCAGATCGTATTTCGACCCCAAGGCAGCTTCGAGTGCGCTGCGCCCGTCGCCTACGATGGTAAGTTCAATATGCGAGGATCCGGACAGAAACGCCATGACGATCTGCTGATTTACTTCATCATCCTCGGCAAGGAGGACCCTGAACTTCTGCTGATGTGCCGCTGCGTTCATACAAACACCCTGATCTGCGATTTCTCGCCTCGTATCACTCACCACAACTCATGGGCGATAATGTGGTGAAAAAACGGACACAAACATTTCTTAAAGCAGAAGCCGAAACGGCCCCGATTTCAAGCGTTGTTTCACATTCGGCTTCCTCAGCCGCGCAACAATGTCGTCAAGGCATGCAGGAGTTCCCGCCTTTTGAAAGGCTTTGCGAGATGGGTGTCAAAACCGCCCATGATGTAGTCGGCAACCTGATTGGGCATTGCGTTCGCCGTGACGGCCACGGCAGCGACCGCCGGACGACGCATCTCGATTTCCTTGGCCCGGATCATCGACAGCGCGCCCAGACCATCAAGGACCGGCATCGTGATGTCTAGCAGCAGCAGGTCGAATGGTTGCTCTTCCTCCAACGCTTTGAGCCATGTTGAAACGGCTTCCTGTCCGTTTTCAACCATGGTCACCGTTACACCCGTCTGGGCAAGCATCTCTGACAAGACAAGGCGATTCGTAAGGTTATCATCAGCCACGAGAAGCCGTTTTCCGGCAAGGATTCCGGTGTCCAGAACGGTTTCGGCCTCTGCCACGGGCACGGAGCCGGGGGCTGCCTCGGGCAGGGGTATGACGACGCGGACATCCGTTCCTTCGCCGGGGCGGCTTTGCATGGTGATCATCCCGCCCATCAGAAGGATGAGTTGGCGGACGATGGAAAGACCCAAGCCGGTACCGCCGAAACGGCGCGTCATGGAGCCATCGGCCTGTTCGAAACTTTCGAAGACCCGCGAAAGCTGTGCCTCGGTCATGCCTACGCCCGTATCGCTGATGTCGATCGTGACTGGTTTTCCCGGACGGCAGGACAGTTTCAGCCGGACATGACCATGTTCCGTGAACTTGATCGCATTGCTCAGAAGGTTGTTCAGGATCTGAATCAACCTGTGCGGGTCACCCATGCGCGCTACGTCAGAGCCCGCACTGGTCAGCACCTGTAGATCCAGCCCCTTTTCCTCGGCCTTCACGCGATGCAGCGCTTCCACTTGACCAAGGATCTCGGACAGTACGATGGGAACCGTTTCAAGTTCCATTTTGCCCGCCTCGATCTTGGACATGTCGAGTATCGAGTTCAGCACCGTCAGCAACGTCTCGCCAGACTGCCTGATGGTGCCGACCATGCGTTGCTTTTCGGGTGTAGAGACCAATCCCTGCAGGATTTCCGCCATACCCAATACGCCGTTCAGGGGCGTACGGATCTCATGGCTCATGTTCGCAAGGAAGATGGACTTCGCGCGACTCATCTCCTCTGCCTTCGCGCGCGCCTCTTCCAGGCGGGCCGTGGAGGCGAGTTCCTCGGTGATGTCGGAGAAGGATACGACGACATGGGTTTCGCCATCGCCTGAGTTCAGCGGAACCGCATTTGCCGAAAGGACGTGGCGCGATCCGTCTGCAAGGTGGAGCGCAAAGCGTATGTTCCGGACGATCCCGCCATTCTTGATTGCCTGATGGAAAGGAAGTTGATCATCCGGCAGCGGCCCGCCATCGACGGCTTCCAGCCGCCACACTGGGTCATTGTAGGCCCGACCCCTTAACGCAGAGCGTTCCAGTTTGAGGATGCGCTCGGCTTCCTGATTGGCATAGGTGATCTCGCCACGCTCATTCATCACCGTGAGCGCGGCGATGGACGTATCCATCACCTCGGAAAGATAGGCACGCCCGGCCTGCAGCTGCCGTTCTAGACGCTTGCGCTCAGACAGGTCGAGGTGGACGCCCGCCATGATTCGCGCCTGTCCGTCCTGTCCCCATTCAGTTACGCGGGAACGCGACAGGACCCAGATCCAGTGGCCTGCGTCATGGCGCATCCGGAATTCCACCTCCGAGAACCCGTCGCCGATGTCATCGAAATGCTGATCGGCACTCGGCAGGCGGGAAAGATCCTCGGGATGGACCAGATCTAGGAATTCCGACAGGGCAAAAAGGCCTGACTCGGCACTATCACGGCCAAGCATCTCGGCCCATCTGCCGCCAACGAGAAGGGTGTCATTTGCGATGTCCCATTCCCAGGTGCCGACATTCGCCCCTTCCATGATGCCACGAAGGCGCCGCTCCGCGCGGTCGCGTTCGTCAAGTGCCGCGCTGAGTTCCCTGTTTGCGCTGTCGAGCGCCAGAATCTGGTTGCGGCGCGCCGTGACGTCAATCGCGATGGCGACGATGCCACCGTCCGAAGTGCGGGTGTGGATGCGTCGCAGCCATCGCCCGTCGGGTAGTTGCACTTCGTCCAGGTCGGATGAATCCTGATAGATCTGCAGGCGGCGCCGAACCCAGACATCCGGATCCCCGCCATCGCCAAAGACGCCCAATTCGACCCCTTTCTTCAGGATTGAAGCCAGGGTCGCGCCGGGCTGGGCGTAGGGTGAGAGTTCGGGGAACATGTCGTGATAGGCCTTGTTGGCCACCACCAGCCTGTTCTCGTCATCAAGGATGATGACGCCATCCGGCAATGCACGCACGGCATTCTCAAGCCGTTCGCGCGCTTCGTTCGCACTTTTGGCGAGTTGGGCAAGCGCTGCCTCCTGCACCTTCAGTTTCGTCACGACCGTCTCGATCGTCACGAAACCAGCCAGTTCCCCGGCGGCGTCATGTAGCGGCAGGACGTTGAAATCGATCCAGTAGCGGTTGCCGTGACGATCCTGATTGATGGTCTGTCCGGAGTAAGGCTCCCGCCGCTGGATCGCCGAGGCGACCGAGGCCGAATTGCCCTTGTCCTCGCCGGGAACACGAACCACGTCGGCAAGGTACTTGCCGCGGATCTCTTCCAGTTTCCAACCTGTCTGACGTTCGAAGGCCGCGTTGCACCAGACGATATTTTCCTCAAGATCCGTGATGCAGACCAGATTGGACATCGTCTCCACGATCTTGCCCAGCTGCACGAGTTCGTCTCGCATGCGCATGTCGGCGGTCACGTCCCGAACTAGGAAGATCGCGTTCGGTTTCTGCTCCGGCGACTCGGCGGGCTTTGCGGCACCGCTGAGTTCGAACCAGTGGGGCCCGGACTCCAGGTCAAGCCTGTAGCGAACGCCTTCCACCCGGCCGTCCGAGAGCGTCTTGTCCAACGCAGACTGGAGCGTCCGGCACACATCCGGAGGAAGGAGAGTGGCAAAGTGCTTGCCACGCAGCGTGCCGGGCGGGGCCACCATCAATTGGCTTGGTCCAGCGGTGAATTCTGCAAAACACCCGTCCGGTGTCACCTCGAAAAGAAGGTCCGGCAGCGCGGCCAGCGTGGCCGCCAGACGCCTCGCAGTATCGCGATGCAGGATTTCAGCCTCTCGTCGCGCAAGTACTGTTTCGATCACCTCGGCGGCGGCTCTCAGGAAATCAAGGCAATCCGGTTCGATTTCGGGTGTCGGATCGGCGAAAGCGAAAGCGAGTACGCCAGCCAGGGCGTCACCCTCGTGGATCGGCAGTGCAAGAAGGGCCCTCGCGGGTTCAAGCGCATGCAAGGGTGATCCTTCGGGGAGGCCGCGCACATCGGGTACAAGGATGTGCTGTCTGGCCTCAAGGACAGCCCGACCTTTGCCGATCATGTATTCCGGTGGGCACCCGAGCGGAGCGGCACCGGCTGCGTAGTACTTGTGCGTGGAAACCAGACGATCCCCATCGAGACGAAAGAGCGATCCCCAACCAGCATTGGCAAGACCCGCCAGCTTTCCGATCATTTCGGTTACAGCTGTGTCGAGGTCCGCAAGGGGCGTTCGCACAAGCGCGTTCAGCATGCGAACGACAGTCATCTCTTCCGGCACCCGGAACCTCCCGCAGCGCGGCCGAGAATCCGTCCCGGCACCAAAACCCCCCGGTCCTTATTAATTAACAAAACTCAAATCACAATATCCCAGAGGTTGCGTGACCGGCAAACTGCGCCAATCTGGCAACCTTGCTGCCATCCTTTGACTGCGTATTGTGCCACCATGGAGAATGAATCTACCTCTGAGCGGCTCGGGTCAATCCTGACTGGACTGACTGTGCTTGGCATGCTTGGCGCCTTGATCGACCACTTCCTCTTCCCATTCCCGCATCCAGCCGGACCCGCCACTTTGCTGACTGTCTATCTGGCCGGTGGTCTGCCTGCTGCCGTTTCTGCCATCAGGGAACTTTGGACGAAACGCATACTGGACATCGACCTTCTGATGGTCGTTGCGGCGCTTGCGGCGGCAGCAGTCGGCGCAGCGCTGGAGGGGGCTGTCCTTCTGACGCTCTTCTCCGTGTCCTCCACGTTGGAGCACCGCGCTATGGGAAAGGCGCGGCGTGCGGTCGAGGCTCTGATGGCCCTCAGGCCGGAGACAGCGGTGATCCGGCGAAGCGACGGGACAGTCGAAGAGATCGATGTTTCCGTGTTGCGACCCGGCGACATCGTCATCCTGCGCCCCGGTGCGCGGGTGCCAGTCGATGGTACGCTCACGGAAGGTGAGGGTGATCTGGACGAATCCTCCATTACGGGTGAATCGCTTCCCATCCGCAAATCGCCGGGCGCACGGCTCAGTGAGGCGACGGTCAATCTGAATGCCGTTCTTGCCCTTAGGGTCGAGAAGTCGCTTGCCGAGTCGACCGTTGCCCGGATGATCGCCTTGGTGACTGAAGCGCAGGCGATGAAGGCACCTTCCGAGCGCTTCTCGGAATGGTTTGGCCAGCGATACACTGTGGCTGTTCTGGTCGGTTCAGTGCTTCTGTTCCTTTTCTTCATAAGGATCGGGCTTCAGATCGATGAGGCGCTGTATCGAGCCGCGACCGTCCTTGTCGCCGCAAGCCCTTGCGCGGTGGTGATCTCGGTTCCTGCCGCAATCCTTTCCGCCCTCTCGGCCGCCGCGCGGGGTGGAGTGCTGTTCAAGGGCGGTGCCGCGCTGGAGACTTTGGCAGATGTCAGGGCCTTCGCCTTCGACAAGACCGGTACGCTGACCACCGGAAAGGCGGAGCTTTCGCGTTTGATTTCCCTTGGGGCAAACGAGACTGCGCTTCTATCCCTCGCCGCAGGGCTTGAGGCGCATTCGGAACACCACATTGCCGAAGCCATCCGGCGTGCGGCGGAAGCGAAAGGTGTTCACGCGACCGAGGTCACGGCCGTCGTGACCAGCCCGAGCGAGGGGATCATCGGGCAGGTGGCGGGCGAGACCGTCTGGGCCGGAAATCTCCGGATGGTTTCGCGCATGGGGGCCGATGGCGGGGATCACAGGATCGAAGACGTCCGGGATGGGGCAGAAACGGTCGTCTATGTCGGTCGGGGTGCAAGGTTGGAGGGCGTCCTTACCGTTGCCGACACTCCGCGGGAAACCTCGCGTCTTGGCTTGCAGGCTTTGCGTGCCGTGGGGAACCGTCGGTTGGTGATGATGACAGGGGATCGCCGTGCCGTGGCACTTGCGGTTGGGGCAAAGCTTGGCTTCTCTGCGGATGATATCCATGCCGACCTTCTGCCGGGAGACAAGGTCGATCTGGTGGATTCACTGGCCAAGGAAGGGCGGGTTGCATTCGTCGGTGATGGCGTAAACGACGCCGCGGCGCTTGCGCGCGCAGATGTGGGAATCGCCATGGGCGTCGCTGGAAGCGAGGTCGCCTTGCAGGCGGCCGAGGTGGCCCTCCTGTCGGACAACATGGAAAGGCTTGCCGAGGCGCAGAGGCTTGCGCGCAGGACGGCACGGATCATCCGCCAGAACCTTACCTTCGCCTTGGGCGCGATGATCGTCCTAGTGATTGGCGGTGCATTCTTCGAACTTCCGCTGCCTCTGGCAGTTCTTGGGCACGAAGGGGGCACGCTTCTGGTGGTGTTGAACGGCCTTCGCCTTCTTTTCGACCCGATCCGCGCCGATCGCCAACGATAGGCCAAACTGCCCCGCGACCGAAGCATCCGAAGGTCGGGGTTACTTGGCCTAAGGTGGTGTTTTGTCCAAAAATGCCCATGTTCCGCCGCATCGCCGCCCCTTAGCACACGTTAGCTGCCCCTTGCATCTGTCTGCCGGAACTCGGGGGAGCTCCATGCTGCTGCTTGAACAAAGACGTAAGGATAGGTCTGCCCGCCGATTGGGCATGGCCGCGCTGGCCCTGCTGATGGGTTTTGCCATGGCGACGCCCTCTTTGGCGATCGACGCGCGCCGCCCGAATGCCGCATTCGTGCCGATAAAGGGCGAGTCCGCGCCGCCGGACGGTGCGTCCCATCTGTGCAGCACCTATGACTGGGCCTGCGCCAAGGCGGGTCGCACCATTCAGATCGGCGAAGCCGAGTTGGAGGTCATTCGTGCGATCAACAATCGCGCCAACCGCTCGATCCGTCCGATCAGCGACATGGACCAGTACCGCATAGCCGAACGTTGGGCGCTGCCGACCAAGCGCGGCGGCGATTGCGAGGATTATGCGATCTACAAGAAGCAGGAACTGATCAGGGCTGGTTTCGCGCCAGAGCAATTGCTGATTGCGGCTGTTCTGGATCGTAACCGGCAATCCCACGCGGTTCTGGTTGTCCGCACGGAAAATGGGGACCTGATCCTCGACAACCTGACCAACCGGATCGTTTCCTGGCAGAAAACGGGATACACCTTCCTTCGAATGCAGGACCCAAGGCAACCCCATCGATGGGGGTCCGTCCTGGCCGGGGGCATCTTCGCCGGCAGCTAATCGCGGCAAAAGGAAAGCCCGCACATTGGTGCGGGCTTTCTTGCTTTAGAAAATTGGCCCAATCCTACAAAGGATTAAGGTGCCTCAATCAAAAAGAACCGAAACTCGCATCGTTGCCGGTACCGCCGCCGAAGCTTCCGGCACTACCGGTGCCCGTTCCCGTTCCTGTTCCTGTTCCAGTCCCCGTGCCCGTTCCAGTCCCCGTTCCCGTTCCCGTTCCAGTCCCCGTACCCGTACCCGTTCCAGTCCCCGTGCCCGTTCCAGTCCCCGTGCCCGTTCCAGTCCCCGTTCCCGTTCCAGTCCCCGTTCCCGTTCCAGTCCCCGTACCCGTTCCAGTCCCCGTGCCCGTTCCAGTCCCCGTGCCCGTGCCCGTGCCCGTTCCAGTCCCCGTGCCCGTGCCCGTGCCCGTTCCAGTCCCCGTGCCCGCACCCGTCTCCGTACCCGTGCCCGTCTCCGTGCCGGTACCACCTTCTGTAAAGCCTGCACCGCCGCCTTGTGCTGCTGCAGGTGTCGGGATCGTCCCGGTCGGGCCGATCAGCAGGCCCGAAACGTCGCTGCAGGTCTGTTCGACGTATTCAAGGATACGCACAAAATCCGGTCTCTGACGGATGTCGTTCAATATCCGTTCGTTCAAGGGTCGCTCGCGCAGGACATCGCACATGTCCTCGGGCAGGCGGATGGTACGGACCTGAGCATCCGCCGAGGGCGGAAGAATGAACAGTGTTCCCATAAGGACGGATGCGGCGCCGATCGCGCCAAAAATGGTCTTTGCCGGAACCTGCCGAAATTTGCGCGTGTTCATGACCGAACTCCTGAATGAGCCACCATCCCTTCGGATGGACAGGCATTAACTTTCGTTAACTCATTCGGCACGGGAAGGTCAAATTATGGCCGTCTTTCCGCCCCGCTACAGACAAAGCTTGGACAAGATCGGTAACCAATGGTTCCCAAAAGCGTCGGTAAACACGCAATGGTTGAAAATTATCCTCAGGTTGAAAGTGTTGCCACGTGGCTTGGGCTTCGAATCATCGCAATTGCCACGATCAAAGGCAGCTAAATGCTGTGGTGAACGGTGAGAAGCTCCCAATCCGTCGCATCACACCCAGTTCTTGCCAAGTTTCCGACCACTTTTGGAACGAATGTGGCTTGTTTGCCACTTTTGAAGCGGTGCGGTCGCTTTTGGGGGTCTTCGCTGCGGTGCAGTCTTTGGATTCCGATGAGCAGCTGTTGATGTGCCCAACTTCTGCCAAAGCTTCATGTAACGGTCCGTAGAGCGGGGTCGCGCGCGTTGAAAATGGGGCTTGACGTGCGAGACAGTGTTTCTACTTGTGTGAATGAACGTTCATTCTCATGCCGAATCCCGTGAATCAGCCAGACCGCACTCCTCCACAAGCCGAACATCGCGCCGTCGAGATCCTCGAAGGCGTGCGCCTTGCCTTTGCAGAGAAGGGTTTCGACGGCGCCTCCATGCAGGATCTTGCGCGTGCCTGTGGCATGAGCGTCGGGAACTTCTACCGTTACTTCCCCTCCAAGGCCGCCATCGTTGCGGCGCTGGTGACCCGCGACCTTGCCGAGGTCGAACAGGAGTTCAGCCAGATCATCAACAGCCCCGAGCCGATGATCACCCTTCGCGCCGCTCTGAGGCAGCGGATCGAGCTGGATCAGTGCGGCGGCGACGGGCAGCTTTGGGCAGAGATGACGGCTGCCGCCCTGCGCAAGCCCGAACTGGCCGAAATCAAGCGGCAGATGGAAACCGAGGTCACGCGCTATCTGACCATCGTCTTCGCGCGGGTCTGCGGCATCTCGGCGGAAGAAGCCCGCGTGAAATTCGCCCCGCATGCCATCCTGCTTGTCATGATGATCAAGGCAAGCGCGATGCATCGTTCCCATACCCCCGAAGAGCAGGGTCATCTGACGGAGCTTCTGATCCGTACAGTGAACCGCGTTCTTGACGAAATCGAATCCGACGGACCGAAAGGTTGACCCATGCGTAGTGTCCTGCTTGCCCTTGCCACCCTGACCGCCCTTTCGGCGCCCGTCTTTGCCGAGGAGGAGGCTGCGCCCGCAGCCGAGGCGCCCTCGCTTCCGGCGATCACCGTTTCGGTGGTTGAAAACCGCCTTTTGCGGGACCGCGTGATCGTGTCGGGCCTCGTCAATCCGGTCGAGGAGGTGCAAGTCGCGCCCTTGATCGAAGGACAGCCGATCGAAACGCTTTTGGCGGATGTCGGTGACAGGGTCGTTGCGGGGCAGGTTCTTGCGACGCTGTCGAAGACGACGCTGGAATTGCAGAAAAGCCAGTATACGGCATCGCTGGCTTCGGCCCGCGCCACGATTGCACAGGCCGAAGCGCAGCTTTTGGAATCGCAGGCGGCCGCCGATGAGGCGCAGCGCGTGAACGAACGGACGGCTGCGCTGCAACAACAGGGCACCGCTTCGCAAGCGGCGGCCGATCAGGCCAGCGCGAATGCGATTGCTTCGGCAGCACGGGTGACCGTGGCCAAGCAGTCGCTGGAGGCGGCGAAGGCGCAGGTGGCGCTTGTCGAGGCCCAACTCGCCAATGTTGACCTGCAGCTTTCGCGAACGGACGTTAAGGCCCCGGTCGGGGGTGAGATCACGCACAGGAATGCTGTCGTCGGGGCCGTCGCCTCGGCCGCGGGGCAGCCGATGTTCACGTTGATCCGCGATGGCGCGCTGGAACTGTCTGCCGATGTGGCCGAGATCGATCTGATCCGTGTGGCTTCGGGGCAGCCGGTCAGGATGGTTGCGGTCGGTTCGCCGGAGCCCTTGGCGGGTTCGGTTCGGCTGGTGGAGCCGACCATCGATACCGCGACCCGCCTCGGGCGCGCGCGGATCACCATCGACACGCCGGACAACGTGCGGGCGGGCATGTTCATGGATGCAGAGATCCTTGTCGCGGAACGGGAGACCGTTGCGGTTCCGGTCACGGCGGTCGGATCTTCGGTCGGGGGCAGCACGGTGATGAAGGTCGTGGACGGAGCGGTTTCGCGCGTTCTGGTCAAGACCGGCATCCGCGATGGCGGCTGGGTCGAGGTCCTCGAAGGTCTGACGCCGGGTGACACAGTGGTGACGAAGGCAGGGGCTTTCGTGCGCGACGGCGACAGGATCAACCCTGTTCCTGCGGCGACGAATTGATTTCGGAGTAAGCGATGAACTTTTCAGCCTGGTCCATCCGTAACCCTGTCGCGCCACTTCTGGCCTTCGTTCTTTTGCTGGTGCTTGGCTGGCAAAGCTTTAACACGCTTCCGATCACGCGGTTTCCGAACATCGACGTGCCGCTTGTCGCCGTCACGGTGAACCAGTCGGGCGCTGCACCGGCCGAACTGGAGACGCAGGTCACCAAGGAAATCGAAGATGCCGTTGCGGGCATCACGGGGGTGAAGAACGTCGTTTCAACCGTCACTGACGGGACTTCCACCACGGTTGTCGAATTCCGCATGGAAGTGCCCACCGACAAGGCGGTGCAGGATACCAAGGATGCGATCGACCAGATTCGCGGCGACCTGCCAGGTTCCATCGAGGCTCCCGTCGTGACCCGGATCGACGTGGAAGGTCAGGCGATCATGACCTTTGCCGTATCCGCCCCGAACATGACGATCGAGGAACTGTCTTGGTTCGTCGATGATACCATCACCCGCAGCCTTCAGGGCCAGCCGGGCATCGGCCGGGTGGACCGCTATGGCGGGGCCGAACGCGAGATCCGCGTCGAACTCGACCCCGTCAAGCTGGACAGCTATGGCATCACCGCCAGCGCCGTGAACGCCCAATTGCGCGCGACAAATGCCAATCTCGGATCGGGCCGTTCCGAGCTGGGGGCCGCCGAACAGGCAATCCGGACGCTGGGTGATGCCCAGACGGTGGAGCGGTTGGCCAACACCACCATCGCGCTGCCTTCGGGCCGCCATGTCCGCCTGTCGGATCTTGGTCAGGTGAACGACACCTATGAAGAACTGCGATCCTTTTCCCGGCTGAACGGCGAACAGGTCGTGACCTTTGCCGTGTTCCGCGCCAAAGGTGCGTCCGAGGTTTCGGTCGCCGAGGTGGTGAATGCCGAACTTGACCAGCTTCGGGTTGCCCATCCCGAAGTGCAGATCAAGCTGGTCGATGAAACCGTATTCTACACCTATGGCAATTACGAAGCCGCGCTGCATACCCTGATCGAAGGCGCGATACTGGCTGTCCTCGTGGTTCTTGCCTTCCTCAAAAACTGGCGGGCAACCCTGATTTCGGCCGTCGCTCTGCCGCTTTCGGCGATCCCCACCTTCTATGTGATGGATCTTCTGGGTTTCTCGCTGAACCTCGTCAGTTTCCTTGCCATCACGTTGGCCACAGGCATCCTCGTGGATGACGCGATCGTGGAGGTGGAGAACATCGCGCGACACATACGCATGGGGAAGACCCCTTATCGCGCGGCAATCGATGCCGCAGATGAGATCGGCCTCGCGGTCATCGCGACTTCGTTCACGATCGTCGCGGTCTTCGTCCCGGTTTCGTTCATGCCCGGTATCCCGGGGCAGTATTTCCGGCAGTTCGGCCTGACGGTCGCGATTGCCGTGCTGTTCTCGCTGCTGGTCGCGCGTCTGATCACGCCGATGATGGCCGCCTATCTGATGCGCGCCAAGGATGCCGAGGAAAAGCACAGCGAAGATGGCGCGATCATGAAGGGCTATCTTCGGATCGTCCGCGCCACCACATCGGGCCGCTTCCTTTTCATTCCAGCCCGCTACCTGACGCTGGTTGGCGCGATAGCGGTGTTGGCCGTTTCCATCCACTTCATGCTGAAGGTGCCCGGCAGCTTCATCCCGCCGGAAGATGTCAGCCGCATCCCGATTTCGGTTGAACTGCCACCCGGCACGACGCTGGCCGAAACCGACCGCACGACCCAGAAGATGGTGGAAATCATCCGCGAGGTCGAAGGGGTGGAGAATGTCTTCGTCCTTGGCGGCTCGTCCCCGACGGGTGACCGCGACATCCGCCGCGCCTCGGTGACGGTGCTGCTGCAGCGGCTGGATCACTCGCTGCTTCTGAAGCTGTCGCAGATCGCCAACGCGATTCCGGTCGTGGGCCTTGTCGTCCCCGATGTCGAGAATACGGGTCGCAGCATCCCGCAGAACGAGGTGGAAGCGGAAATCTTCAAGCGTCTGGCCGCCGTGCCCGATATACGCGCGTTCAAGTTGAACGACCGGGGCGAACGCGACCTGTCTTTCTCCATCCTTGCCAATAACGAGGCGGATCTGAATACCGCTGTCGCACGGCTTGAAGAGGCGCTTTCGGGTGATCCGCTTTTGGCGAACGTCGCGTCGGAAGGCGCGCTGCCACGCCCGGAAATCCAGATATCCCCCCGCGCGAACGAAGCGGCACGTCTGGGCATCACCACCGCCCAGATCGCCGAAGTCGTGCGCGTCGCCACCATCGGGGACGTGGATGCCGCGCTGGCGAAATTGTCGATCGACAATCGTTTGATCCCGGTGCGCGTCCGGCTGAACGACGCCAGCCGCGAGGATCTGACCCGTATCGGCGCGCTGAAGCTTACCACGGGAACGGGCGCCACTGTGCCGCTTTCGGCCGTGGCCGACATTGCCATCGCCGAGGGCCCGTCGACCGTGGACAGGCTCAACCGTGAACGCCGTGCGACTATCGGGGCCAACCTGCCCGTGGGCGTGGCGCTGGGGACCGCGACCGCCCGCTTCAACGAGATCATCGCAAGCGTTGAACTGCCCCCCGGCGTCCGCGTGCAGGAGGCGGGCGATGCGGAGGTGCAGCAGGAGCTTATGGCCGCCTTCGGAAATGCGATGATCCTTGGCCTGATGCTGGTGCTGACGGTGCTGATCCTGCTGTTCAAATCGGTGATCCAGCCGTTCACGATCCTCCTGTCGCTTCCGCTTGCCATTGGCGGGGTGGCGGCTGCACTGATCCTGACCAGTTCGGCGCTTTCCATGCCGGTGCTGATCGGGATCCTTATGCTGATGGGGATCGTGACGAAGAACGCGATCCTTCTGATCGATTTCGCCATCGAAATGCGCAATCAGGGCATGTCTCGGTTCGAGTCGGTGATCGAGGCAGGGCACAAGCGGGCGCGGCCCATCGTGATGACCTCGATCGCGATGTCGGCGGGGATGCTGCCTTCGGCTCTTGGGGTTGGCGAAGGCGGGTCGTTCCGCGCGCCCATGGCGACGGCGGTGATCGGCGGGATCATCGTGTCGACCGTGCTGTCGCTGGTCATCGTTCCGGCCTTCTTCCTGATCATGGATGACCTTTCGCGGTTCCTTGTCCGGATGTTCAGCAAGGTCATCGGCCCCAAGGAGGCCGAACCGGAGGAACCCTCGGCCATCGTTCTTGCGGAGCGGATCAATGTCTTGGAGGCGCGCATGGATGGGCGGCCTCCGACGCGGGGGGCTCCTACCCTGCATGTGGCGGAATGAGGAAGGCCCGGCAGAAATGCCGGGCCTTTTCCATGGCCGTCAGAAGGTCAGGCCGGAAAACCGCGACGGTCGCTGCGGCACGCCGGGAAGGACGCAGAGCATTTCGTAGAGGATGTTGGCTCCGATCAATGCGGTATTGCCCGACGGATCATAGGGCGGCGATACCTCGACCAGATCGCCGCCGATGATGTTCAGCCCAGCGCAGCCCCGGATGATCTCCAGCGCCTGCCATGTGGACAGCCCCCCCGGTTCCACCGTTCCCGTTCCCGGCGCGAAGGCAGGATCGAGGCTGTCGATGTCATAGCTGATGTAGACCGGCAGTTCGCCGATCCGGTCGCGCACGATCTCCATCAGACGGACCAGTGACTTGCCCCAGCACTCTTCCGCCTGCACCACGGTCCAGCCTTGCCCCCGCGCCCAGTCGAAATCATCCGCCGCATAACCCGTGCCACGCAGACCGATCTGGAACACGCGATCATTGATCAGGCATTCATCCTCCCACGCGCGGCGGAACGGGCAGCCATGGGCCACCGTCTCGCCGAACATGTGTTCGTTGATGTCGGCATGGGCATCGACATGGATCAGGGCGACCGGCCCGTATTTCTCTTTCATCGCCCGCAGGATCGGCCATGTCAGCGTATGGTCGCCGCCCAGCGTCAGAGGAATTACCCCCGCCGCCAGCACCTTGCGGTAATGGTCGGTGATGATGTCCACCGTCTTTTTCAGGTCGAAGGTGTTGATCGGCACATCGCCCAGATCGGCGACCTGCAGATGATCGAACGGCGCCGCGCCTGTTGCCATGTTGTAGGGGCGCAGCATCCGGCTTTCATCCCTGATCTGGCGCGGGCCAAGCCGGGTGCCGGAGCGGTTGGAGGTACCGTGATCCATCGGTATCCCGATGAAAGCCACGTCCAGCCCGTCGGGCGAGGTCGCCGCAGGCAGGCGCATCATCGTGGCAGGCCCGCCGAAACGCGCCATCTCGTTCCCGCCGAGGGGTTGGTTGAACGTCTTCATCTGCCTTTTCCTTCCAGCCAATCCCGGATGATCGTCCGGTGCCGTTCTCCAGAATAGCTCGGGAAATGCCCGCCATGCACCGCCCGAACGGGCAGGGCCAAGAGCCGCTCCATGGACCGGATGTACTGGTCCTGCTCCTGCGTCGTGGTCCCCTCGATCAGTTCGCCATCATAGACGATGTCGCCGGAAAACAGCACGCCCGTCGCCGCCTCCCACAGCGCGATGCCCCCCGGCGAATGGCCGGGTGTGTGGATCACCTCGAATTGGCGGTCGCCCAGATCGACGACATCGCCATCCCAGAGCAGTCGCGTCGCGGGCGCGGCCTGCACCGCATAGGTGGCCGATTGGTAAGGCTCTGGCGGCAGCGCGGTGAAGATCTCGTCCGTCACATATTTGTCGGCAAAGGTGTTCTCCCGCGTGGGGGCGCGCAGAAGATGCGCCTCTGCCCCGTGGCAGGAGCGGCAGGGGAATTCATGGTGGCACCCCACATGGTCGAAATGCGTGTGGCTCGCCACCGCCTCCAAGGGCCGCTCCGTGACCAGCGGCACCCAATTCCGCAAGGCGACGACCCCCATCCCGCTGTCGACCAGCATGTCGCGGTCCCGCCCCCGGACATGCCAGACGTTGCAGCGATAGAATTCCCGCACATGCGGTTCGTCGATCCAGGTGATACCATCACCCACCGACCGCACGCGCCACCACTCCCCCGGCCCCATCCGTTCCATCACGCCTCCAGCACCACAAAATCCGTGGCCCCCAAGTCCATCACCGCCCCGGCCGGAACCTCTGCCCCTTGCGGCAGATGCACCACCAGCCGCAATCCGGGCGCCGCGATCGGTGCCACATGCGCCCGCAGATGCGTGCCGAAGAACACCGTCTCCACCACCCGGCAGGGGCCAAGGCGCAGCGCCCCTCCCTCGGAGATCGCCTCTGGCCGGATGCACAACACCCCGTCCGGCACCGCCACAGGGCCAAAGGCCGCCTCGCCGCCTTGCACGGGAACCTTGTTCACCTCGCCCATGAATCCGGCCGAGAACAGGCTTTTCGGGCGAAGATAGACCTCGCGTGGCGGGCCCTGATCCGCAATCTTCCCGCCGTTCATCACCACGATCCGGTCGGCAATCGCCATCGCCTCTTCCTGATCATGGGTCACATGGACGAAGGTCGTCCCGACCCGGCGCTGGATCGCCTTCAATTCATCCTGCATCGCCCGCCGAAGCTTCAGGTCCAGTGCCCCCAGAGGTTCGTCCAGAAGCAGGACATCAGGCTCCACCGCCAAGGCGCGCGCCAGCGCCACCCGCTGGCGCTGCCCGCCACTCAGTTCGTGGGGCCGCCGCGCCCCGCGCCCCTCAAGGCCCACCAGCGCCAGCATCTCCTCCGCCCTCGCGTCCCGCGCCGCCTTTGCCACTCTACGCATCCGCAGCCCGAAACCCACATTCTCGGCCAGTGTCATATGGGGAAACAGGGCATAATCCTGAAACACCGTCGTCGTCGGCCGATCCTTGGGCGCGACGCCGCCCATATCCCGCCCGCCGATCAGCACGCTGCCCGATGTCGGCTCGGCAAACCCGCCGATGATATTCAAAAGCGTGGTCTTGCCGCATCCCGAAGGCCCCAGCAGCACGACGAACTCCCCCGGCGCGATCTCCAGATCGACGGAGTCCAGCGCCAGTGCCGTCCCGTATCGCTGCGTCACCGCGCGGATGGATACGCCCGCCGTCATTTCACCCTCCGAAACACGAAAACCTCCAGCAGGACCACCAGCGTCACGGACACGAGGAAGACCAGCGACCCCACCGCGTTGGTCGCGGGCGAAATCCCCGACCGCAGCATCGACCAGATCTCCACCGGCAGCGTCACGTCGAACCGCGTCAGCAGAAAGGCGATGATGAACTCGTCCCAACTGAACGTGACCGACAGGAAGAAGGCCGCCGCCAAGGGCGCCGCCAGCATCGGGGCCGATACCAGCAACAGCACCTTCCATTCCGGTGCCCCCAGATCGCGCGCCGCGCGTTCGGCGTTCTTCTGATGATCCCCCATCGCCGCATAGGTGATGGCGAAACACAAAGGCAGGTTGATCACCACATGCCCCACCCCCGCCGTCCACAGCGACAGCCGCACCCCCGCCTGATTGAACACCGTCAGCAGACCCAGCGCGATGATCAGGTAACTTACCGTCATAGGCGCGATCAGCACGCCGCGCATCAGCACCGATCCCGGCAATCGCACTCGGGCCAAGGCATGGGCCGCCAGAAACCCCAATATCAGCGCGATCAGTGACGAAACCGCCGCCACCAGCGCCGAATTCACCAAGGCCTCCATCAGATCCCGTTCGCCCAGCACCCGCCCATACCAATCCAGCGTGAAACCCTGAAAGGGCGGCACGGGCAGCCGCCCATCCTGAAAGGAAAAGGCCACCAGGACCACCACCGGCAGAAAGACAAAGGCATAGGCAACGGCCAGATAGGCCCATGACAACGCGCGCATCGCTACACCCGATCCAGCCGCAGCCACCGGCTGGACGCGAAATAGGCCAGCGTCACCACCGCCATCAGAACGACAGAAAGGGCGGATGCCAGCGGGAAATTCCCGCTCCGCCCCATCTGCAACATGATCAACTGCGGCAGCGTCAGTTCCGCATTCCCGCCCAAGATTTGCGGCGTGATGTAATCCCCGATGCACAGCACGAATGTCAGGAAGGCCCCCGTTACCACCCCCGGCAAGGTCAGGGGCACGATCACATGACGAAACGTCTGCCACCGCCCCGCCCCAAGGTCCGCCGCCGCCCGCGCGTAGTTGGGCGACAACTGGATCAGGTTGGCATAGATGGTCAGCGTCAGCAGCATGACGAAGAAATGCACGAACCCGATCACGGTCGCTGTCCGCGTCGCTGCAATCTCCAAAGGCTCACCGATCACCCCGGCCCAGAGCAGCGCCTTGTTCACCACCCCGTTCTGCCCCAGCACCAGAAGCCACGCATAGGACCGCACCACATAGGATGTCCAGAACGGCAGCACCGCCAGCAGCAGCGCCAACCTTTGCCACCGCACAGGCACCCGGAACGCGATGATCGCCGCCAAGGGATAGGCCAGCACGACCGATACCACCGTCACCACTACCGTGATCTCAAGGCTGTTCAACAGCGCCTTCAGCATCGTCCAGTCGGTGAAAATGCGGACGTAATTTCCCGGATCGAACCCCCGCACCACCTCGCGGCCCTCCATATGCGCGAAGGACAGCGCCACCATGGCGGCAAAGGGCAGCATGAAAAAGGCTGCCGTCCAAAGCAGGGCAGGGGCCACAAGGCCCCAACCCATACGCCTTTCTGCCGCCTCCAGCCTCACGTCGTCACTGGTTCAGCATTTCGGTCCACATGTTCTGCATGGCCGTATCCAGCGCCGCATCCGGAATGGGGTAAAGCTGCGCCCGCTTTAGATATTCTGTCTGCTCGTTCCAGCGCAGCACGGCGCGCTGCTCCATGCTGAGCGCATCGCCCGTCTTTGCATTCGCGGGCATGCCCCAGTAGCAGGAACTCGTTGCCAGCCGTGCCTGACCCTCCGGCGATACGATGTACTTCACGAACTCCATCGCAAGATCGGGTTGTGTGGATCCCGCAACCACACCGATGGATTGCGCCCAGCGCAGGCCACCCTGTTTCGGGATCGTCCAGTCAAGGTTCGGATTGTCTGCCGCCAGGACGGCCGTCAGCCATTCGCCGCCGCCCACGACGATATCCACTTCGCCGGTCGCAAGGGCCGTCTGCGCCGACACCACATCCGATACCTGCTTTGCAGCCGCTCGCAGATTGAACAGCGGCTCCTTCAAAGACCCAAGGTTCTCGGCCGTGATATCCGCCGTGTCTATGCCTTGGCTCAGCGCCACCAGACCGATCACCGGTAGATAATAATCGTAGATTCCGATCCGCCCGTCGTACTTACCCGAGACAAGCGCGGCCATGTCCTCCATGTCCGCCGGGTCCACCTTCGTCTTGTCGAAGGAGATGGTGTTGTAGCCGAACTTTTCGGTTACGGCATAGGTCTTGCCGTCGACCGTATTGTTCTCGGCCATCACGACCTCGGGAAAGAAGTCCTGCGTTGGCAGTTCCTCGGGCGGCAGTTCGGCAAGAAATCCCCCTTCCACCGCGCGTTTCACGTCCACCGCGTCTATCACCAGAACATCCCATTCTCCCGGCTGCGGCTGTTCAAGTATCTGCAGCCCAGCGGCAGTCCCTTCGTATTCCTTTAGGTTTACCGTGACGCCGAACTTCTCTTCGAAGGGCTCGATCAGCGCCGGGTCCGTGTGGTCGCACCAGACAAGGGCATTCAATTCCTGAGCGAAAGACGGTGACGCGGCCGCCAAAAGGGCAAGCGCGGTCAGGGGAAGGGTCATGTTCTTGGCCATTCTCATCTCCATGTCGGGGTGTCGGGCTGCCTCTGTCGGGCGCTGCTAGAAAAGAATTGAGTTCGTTCAATTTTGAAGTCAATGTCAAAATTCGGGCGAAACATGAACGATTGCCATGGCAGGATTGCGTCAAAGACAGAAGGCGGACCGGACGAGCCGCATCCTTGAGGCCGCGACGCGTCTGTTCCGGGAAACCGGCTATGGGGCGATCCGGATAGAGGATATCGCGCAAGCGGCCGAGGTTTCGGTCGGCACGCTCTATAACTACTTTGCGAACAAGGGAGATCTGTTGCTGGCAATCGTATCGATGGAGGTGGAAGAGGTCCTGTCAGCCGGGAAGGCGGTGGTCGACAACCCGCCCAAGGATGTGGCGCAGGCCTTTTCCTCCCTTATCGGCATCTACTATGACCATTCGTTGCACTACTTGTCCAAGGAGATGTGGCGTACGGCCATGGCCATTTCGATCGAGGCCCCCGCTACGCCGTTTTCCGACCGCTACACCGAACTTGATGCCCTTCTGTCGCGGCAAGTCTGTGATCTTGTCCGGCGCCTGCAGGTTCTTGGCTACGCAAGGCCCGGTATCGACGCAGAAGCGGTGGGGCAACTTGTGTTCAACAACCTGAACCAGATGTTCACCGAATTCGTGAAGCGGGAAGCGATGCCGATAGAGGACCTTCACGCCCGAACCACGCGCCAAAACGCCCCGATTGCGGCCTATCTTACCGGCAACGCTTAGAACATCGCTTTCATGCGGCGCACATGGGCAGGATCGGCCTGCAACGCATCGGCCGCCAATGCCAGGGTGGCCTCCACCACATCTTCGTCGATCACATCGACCAATCCCCAGGCAAGCGCCTCATCCGCCGTGACCCGACGACCGGCAAGGATGATCTGCCGCGCCCGCGCCGGGCCGACAAGGGCCTGCAGCCGCGCCGGATCGGACGGCTGCGGGAGATAGCCGCGCTTCATCACCGGATAGAAGAACTGTGCGGCTGGCACGGCGACACGCAGGTCGCAGGCAAGAACCATCCCGAAGGCCCCGCCCGCCAGCGTTCCGTTCAATGCCGCGATGGTCAGTCCCGGATAATGCGCGATCCGACGCGAAAGCACCTCCCATTCCGGTGCCTGACCAAGGCCCTGCGTCATGCCATCCAGATCCGCCCCGGCTGAGAAGACTTTTCCCCGCCCGGTCAGGATCAGGACGGAAACGCCATCTGCCGCCGCCCTTGCGACCGCCGCATCCAACTCTGCCAGCATCAGTTGCGTCAGCGCATTCGCCTTGTCCGGGCGGTACAGCGTGACAAGACGCGCGGCACCACGATCCTCCACCCGGATCATGCGATCAGACCCACAGCGCGGCGGATGCCTTCGTCCCGCAGCGACACGTCCCGGCCAAGCCATTCATCCGCCGCATCACCGCACATCCACACCAGCGCCCGCGCCGGCCATTCCGGCGGTATATGATCCTCCCATGCAAGCTGGCTTATCGGGTTTACGCCGGAAGCCTTGATCTTCACCTGCATCTCTGTCGCAACCGTTCCGGGCGACAGACCCAGCACCCGGATGCCATGCGCTCCTTCCTCCAGATGTGCTGCCTGCGTCAGCATCAGGGCGCCCGCCTTCGACGCGCAATAGGCGCTCCAGCCTTCGAGTGCCCGAACAGCTGCGCCGCTCGACACCGTGATGATCGTGCCGCGGCCTTGGGCGCGCATCACCGGAATGACCGCTTTCATTCCATGGAACACACCTTTCAGGTTGATGTCCTGTGTCCGCCCCCAATCTGCCGGGTCCGCATCCGCTAGACGGGCAATCGGGTCCACCACCCCGGCATTGTTGATCAGCACATCGATCCCGCCGAACCGCGCCTTTACCACGTCCATGGCATCACGGACCGAGGCCCAATCCGAAACGTCGCAACCAAAACCGATGGCCGCCGTTCCAAGTTCCGACACAAGGCTCTCGATCTGTCCGGCAGAGCGGGCAAGCAAGGCCACCCGCGCCCCTTCGGCGACAAAGGTGCGGGCCGCTGCTGCCCCGATTCCCCGGCTGGCGCCTGTGATGACGACTGTCTTACCCTTCATCGCCTGTCCTTCTTCTTGCCACGGTTCCATCCGATGATCGTCATAGCCCGGAGATGACGGGGAATGTAATCCCTTGACCCTGCCGCGAGGGGGGAGGATGCTCCGCCGCAAAGGGTTAAACGCATCGAAACGAGGTTCATTATGTCCATTCGCACGCTGGCGGGAACAACCGCCGTGGCAATTGCATGTGCTGCACCGGCACTTGCCGAAGTCACGCCCGAACAGGTCTGGGAGAACTGGCTCGCCTTCTCGCAAAGCAGCGGACAGACCGTAACCACCGAGAGCGTCGAGCGGGACGGGGATACCCTTGTCGTTACCGGCATGAAGATGGCCATCGCGCAAGAAGGCGTCACGGGCGAAGGCAGCATTGACGAATTGCGCTTCACCGATCAGGGCGACGGAACGGTCGCCGTGACGATGTCGGAAACCTATCCCTTCAACCTGACGATCGCACCTGCAGAGGAAGGCGAAGGACCCACCTCACTGACCATCGAGGTCCGCCAGCCCGGATTGTCGATAATCGCAAGCGGCGACAAAGCCGAGACGGCCTATGATTTCTCGGGCCCCGAGATCACCGTTGCCTTGACCAGCATCGAAGGTGTCGATGCCGAAGCCGTGGATGTCACAGCAGAGGCTAAGCTTTCCAATGTCGCAGGTAAGTACCTGATCGTTCCGGGTGAGAATGAAAGCACGGCCCTGAATTCCAGCTTCACCGCGCAATCGCTGGTCCTCACGGTCAATGGCACCGACCCCGATCCCACCCCGGCTGACGGGGAAACAGGTCCCTCCACGCTGAAAGTCAACGTGACTATGGCGGACATGGAGGCCACCACGAATGGCAATTTCCTGTCTGCAGCGGCGATGGCCGACATGGCCGCCGCCCTGAAGGCAGGCTTCGCGTCAGATGGTACCATCAACACCGGGGCAACGACCTACGACATGGAAGTGACCGACGCGACCGGTGTCACCAAGATCACCGGGAAATCCGCGACGAACTCCATCGGTTTCTCGATGGATGCGACAAGTCTCTCCTATTCCGGTGGCGCGACCGGGGCGGAACTCTCGATGTCGGGGCCGGAAATTCCCTTCCCGCAGATCAACCTCGCCTATGCAGAAGCCGCCTTCGATTTCCTGATGCCGGTCGGTGCGACCGAGGCCCCCGCCGACTTTGCCTTTCTGACCAAGATCGTGGACATGACGATCTCGGATGAGATCTGGGGCATGTTCGATCCGACAGGGCAGCTTCCGCGTGACCCGGCGACGATCGTGATCGATACGAAGGGCACCGCGACCCTGACGACCGATCTGATGGACCCTGCCGCGATGGAAGCGTTGGGTGATCAGGCACCGGGGGAGTTGAACTCGCTCGACATCAACGAACTGCGCGCAAAGATCGCCGGTGCGGAATTGACGGGCAACGGTGCCCTCACTTTCGACAATACCGATCTGGTCACCTATGGAGGGATGCCTGCACCCACGGGCAAGATCGACCTGAAGCTGGTGGGTGGCAACACCCTGATGGACAAGCTGGTGGCGATGGGCCTTCTGCCCGAGGATCAGGTGATGGGCTTCCGCATGATGTTGTCGATGTTCGCCAATGCGACCGGCGAGGACGAGCTTTCCTCGACGCTGGAATTCAAGGACGGCGGTTTCTTCGCGAACGGTCAGCAATTGCAGTAACAACCTGTGCAGCATCGAGGCCCCCGTCGGATCGACGGGGGCCTTTTCC
Source organism: Tabrizicola sp. M-4 (assembly GCF_051132405.1). GTDB lineage: Bacteria > Pseudomonadota > Alphaproteobacteria > Rhodobacterales > Rhodobacteraceae > Paragemmobacter. The sequence continues at coordinate 3,913,892 of NZ_CP128606.1, read as the reverse complement.
TTTGCCGATGCTTGCGCAGCGATATGCATCGGACTACCTCGAAGGCGCAGACCGGAAGGAACCGCCATGACCATCTCGCTCGACTCCCTGACGGAACGCCTGCTTGATGCGGCCAGGAAGGCCGGAGCCGAGGCGGCGGATGCCCTTGCGGTGCGCGGCACCTCTCAGACTATCGATCTGCGCAAAGGCTCATTGGAACAGGCAGAGCGGGCCGAGGGAACAGAGATCGGACTGCGTGTCCTGTTCGGTGGACGTCAGGCATGCGTGTCTGCCTCCGACATCTCGGACCGTACGATCACCGCGCTGGCCGAGCGGGCGGTTGCCATGGCGCGCGAGGCACCGGAAGACCCTTATGCCGGCCTGGCAGACCCTTCGCAGATCGCGCGCGGCTGGGATCTCGCCGCGCTGGACCTGACGGATCCGACCCCGGAACCCGATGCCGCAACGCTTGAGTCCGACTGCCGCAGGGTCGAGGCGGCGGCGATGGCGGTTTCCGGGATCACGCAGGTGGAGGCAACGGCAGGATATTCCGCCCGCGAAATGCACCTTGCTGCGACGAACGGATTTTCGGGTGGCTATGGCCGCACCTCTCGTTCGCTGACGGCTGTCGCCTTCACCGGTCAGGGCACCGGGATGGAGCGTGATTGGGCAGGCGAGTCGCGCACATTCCAGGCCGACCTTCCGGCCGCCGAAGGGATCGGTGCCCTTGCGGCGGAGCGGGCGCTTGCGCGGTTGGGCGCGACCAAGCCGGTGACGGGGACATATCCTGTCCTATTCGACGAACGCATCGCCTCGTCCCTCATCGGGCATCTGCTTTCTGCGGTGAACGGGGCCGCCATCGCCCGCGGGGCAAGCTGGCTGCGCGACGCGCTGGGGCAGCAAGTGCTGCCCACCGGCCTTTCAGTGATCGAGGATCCGCATCGCCCGCGGATCGGTTCTTCGCGCCCCTTCGATGGTGAGGGTCTGCCCACGCAGCGCCGCGCCATCGTGCAGGACGGCATCCTGACGGGCTGGACGCTGGACCTTGCAACAGCGCGCAAGCTGGGGATGCAAAGCACGGCGAACGCCGCACGGGGCACGTCTTCACCGCCTTCGCCCGCCACGTCGAACATCGACCTTTCGCCCGGAGACAGGACGCTTGACGATCTGATCCGCGACATGGGCACTGGGCTTCTGGTGACGTCGATGATCGGGTCCACCATCAACCCGACCACGGGAGATTACTCGCGTGGGGCGGCTGGGTTCTGGGTCGAGGGTGGCGTGATCTTGCATCCTGTCAACGAATGCACCATCGCCGGGAACCTGCGTGACATGCTGCTGCGCCTGATCCCTGCAAACGATGCGCGGGCGCATCTGTCGACGCGCGTTCCCTCATGCCTCATCGATGGTTTGACGATTGCCGGGGCCTGAGGACGACCTTGCCCTTCTTGTCCGCGCCGCCCGCGAAGCGGGGCGGATCGCCCTGCACTATTGGAAGCGCAGCCCGAAGGTCTGGGAGAAGGGCGACGAAGGCCCGGTGACCGAGGCCGACCATGCCGTGAACGATGCTTTGGAAAAGACCCTGCGCACTGCGAGGCCCGCCTATGGCTGGCTGTCTGAAGAGACGCCCGACACCTCGGATCGCCTGACGCGGGAGCATGTCTTCATCCTTGATCCCATCGACGGGACGCGGGCCTTCATCGCGGGTGAGGACAGCTTCAGCCATTCGATCGCCATCGCGCGGAACGGTCAGGTCACGGCTGGTGTCGTGTTCCTGCCCGCGCTGGACCGGATGTTCGCGGCCTGTGTCGATGGCCCCGCGACGCTCAATGATGCACCGATTACAGCAAGCCGGATTGCAGGGGCCGATGGCGCAACCATCCTTACGCCCGCCGCGAACATGAAACCCGAACATTGGCCGGGTGGCGTGCCGGATGTGAAGCGCGCTTTCCGTGCCTCGGTCGCCTATCGCCTTGCCCTTGTGGCGCAAGGCCGTTTCGACGGAATGCTGAGCTTTCGGCAGGGATGGGAGTGGGATATCGCCGCGGGCAGCCTGATCGCCAGCCGTGCCGGGGCATGTGTGACTGACAGGCACGGCGCGGCGTTGCGGTTCAACAGGCAGGTGGCCAAGGCGGATGGTCTCATTGCCGCGGCACCGGGCCTGCATCGGGATCTGCTGGCGCACCTTTCCTGATGGAAGGGTCGGACGGCGGCCCCTGTGCAGAAGGGACCGCCGCGCCGGTTCATTTCTTCTTCGGCGGAACAAAGCGTTTGGAGGTGTCCCGCGCATCCGTTTTCGGGGCGGCGGGCTTGGGACGGGGCGCCGGTTTTCCGAAGGGCTTTCCGGCAGGTTTGCTGCCCGGCTTCCCCTCCGGCTTGCCACGGAAGGGCCGCTGTTCTGCACCTTCCGCCGCGCGCGGCTTGTAGGCGGGTTTCCCGGCCCCCTTGGGTTTCCATCCCTCTGCCGGAGCATCGTCGCGGCGGGGTTTGGGTTTTGCCCAATCGCCCTTGGGCTTCTCGGCCCCGGATGCCGATCCGTGCGACTTGTAACCCGTCGCTCGGCCTGCTGGCCGTTCCCCATCGGGGCGGCCTTCCGCGGCATGACTCTTATAGCCGCCCGATCGTTCGGCACCGCCGCCATGCGATTTGAAACCGGCCGATTTGGGGCCGCCTTCTGCCTTCCAGCGCGGTTTGCGATCGGCTGTGTCGGCGCGATCCTCACGAGGTGCGTAGGGCTTTCGCTCAGTGTTCGGGCGCGGCGCATAGGGTTTGCGGTCGGCATCCTTGCGGGGTGCGTAGGGCTTTTTCACTCCATCGGCCCTGGGGGTGTAGGGTTTGCGCGGCGCTTCCTCGCGCGGGGCATAGGGTTTGCGCGCCTCGGCCTCGGGTTCGGCGCGGGGCTTGCGCGGGCGTTCAGCAACCGGTGCCGCTTCGATGTCATCCTCTTCGACGATCCGGGGCGGTTTGCCGGAATAGGCCGGACGTTCGGCCTTCTCGGTCTGGACGGGGCGGGGCGATACGCGCCGTTCCGGCCTTGTGCTGGGCGCCGGGCGTGCCGGGCGTTCCATCGTCGGCTCGCCCTCCATGCGTTCCATCATCAGGCCGGGTTCGATTTCCACCATCGCGCCGAAACGTGTGGCCAGAGGTTCGGCGATCTGCACGAGGGTATGGTCCTGCTGCACCCGGATCGCGCCGATGCCATCCTTGGAAATGCTGCCCGTCTCGCAGATTTTCGGCAAAAGCCAGCGCGCCTCGGCCCGGCCGGTATGGCCGACCGAAAGGCGATACCAGACTGACGGCCCGAACTCACCCCTTTCGCGCGGCGGCTGGGCGGCGGGCGGCGGAAGGCTGTCGGAAAGCACCTCGGGCGCGGAGCGACCGTCGCGCCACAACCGGATGAAGGCGGCAGCAACCTGCTGCGCACCATACCGGTCCAGGAGCGCGGTCGCCATCTCGGCCTCGTCTCCGACGGTCTCGGCAAGCATGGGATGTTCGATCAGGCGCGCGTCCTCGCGTTCCTGGACCTCGTCCGCGCCAGGGGCCTTGCCCCATTCAGCGACGACCTTTGCCCCGGCCAGAAGGCGCTGGGCCTTGCGGAATTCGGCGGGCGGCACGATCAGTGCCGAAACACCCTTGCGGCCCGCGCGGCCCGTGCGGCCCGACCGATGCAGCAGCGTTTCGGAATTCGATGGCAGGTCGGCGTGAACCACGAGTTCCAGCCCCGGCAGGTCAATCCCGCGCGCGGCCACATCGGTGGCGATGCAAACCCGTGCCCGTCCGTCGCGCAGCGCCTGCAGCGCGTGCATCCTCTCCGACTGGCTTAACTCGCCCGACAGGGCCACAGCCTGAAATCCACGATTCTGCATCCGCGCGAAGAGATGGTTCACATTCGCCCGCGTCTTGCAGAAGATGATGGCCGTCTGCGCCTCGTAGAAGCGGAGGAGGTTGAAGATCGCGTGTTCCTTGTCGCGCGCCTGCACCGAAAGCGCGCGGTACTCGATGTCGATATGCTGCTTCGCCTCGCCCTGCGCCGCGATCCGCAGCGCGTCGCGCTGGAAGGTGCCTGCCAGCTTTTCGATCTCTTTCGGCACGGTGGCCGAGAACATCAGCGTCCGGCGTTCTTCGGCGGCGGCGGCGAGGATGAATTCCAGATCCTCGGCAAAGCCCAGATCCAGCATCTCGTCCGCCTCGTCCAGAACGACGGCCTTCACAGCCGAAAGATCCAGCGATCCGCGTTCGATATGGTCACGCAGGCGGCCCGGTGTGCCGACGACGACGTGCGCCCCGCGTTCCAGCGCCCGTCGTTCGTTGCGATAGTCCATCCCGCCCACGCAGGAGGCCAGCATCGCGCCTGCCTCGGCATAAAGCCATTCGAATTCGCGCCGGACCTGCAAGGCGAGTTCCCGCGTCGGGGCCACGATCAGGGCAAGGGGCTTGTCGGCGAAGAGAAGGCGGTCCTGACCGCCAAGAACATCGGGCGCGATCGCAAGGCCGAAGGCGACGGTCTTGCCAGACCCCGTCTGTGCGGAAACCAGAAGGTCACGCCCCGCCACGTCTTCCGCCAGCATGGCGGTCTGCACGGCCGTAAGGGCATCATAGCCCTTGGCCGAAAGGGCCGCTGCCAAAGGCGCGGCGATCATCTTGTCTGTCATGTTTTGTCCCAAAGGGGCGGCACTGCGCCCGTGAAGTACCTTGCACCGGCACCTCATTCCCCATTGCAGGACCGGCCTCCCAAAACCGCCGCCTGCCCCGGAATCCTCGGGCCGTCAGGGGGGCATAGGGGAAAAAGCGGGAAATGTATAGCGATGCTTTGTCCCTGCCCTCTTGCGGCCATCCCAAGGCAGGCTTGACCCTGCGCCCCGCCCCGTTACCCTGCATGCGCATCGAACGACTCTCACCTCCCGGAGCCGAAACAAATGACCCAACGCCTGCACCTCGTCTTTGGGGGCGAGCTTGTGACTCCCGAGAAGAATGTCTTCAGGGATGTCTCGAAGATCCACATCGTCGGCATGTTCCCCGACTATGCCTCTGCCTTCTCGGCATGGAAGGCCGAGGCGCAGCGCACGGTGGACAACGCGCACATGCGCTATTTCATTGCCCATATCCATCGCCTGCGCGACGAGGAACAGCCGGGATCACCGACCGAAGCGCTGAACAACTGAACGACAGCCCGACATGGCCTATTCCCTTGGCCTGACCCTTTACAATCTGTCCAATCGCCGCGAGACCCAGACGCGGCCAGAGCGCCCGGCACGTCCTGCCGGGCCCTTGGTCTGGCTGCATGCGCCGGGGGCCGAGGCCGCGCGGGCGCAACTGGAGCTGGGGCGGCGGCTGGTGGAGGATGATGGCGTGACCGTCGTCCTGACCTGCCCCGATCCGCTGCAGACCAAGACGCGCATTCTGATCGAACCGCCCCCCGCCGATACCCCGGCCGAGGCGGCTGCCTTCCTCGATCATTGGCGGCCGGAACTGGCGGTGCTGTCCGAGGGCGAATTGCGACCTGCCCTTCTGCATGAGGCCATCGAACGGAAGCTGCCGCTTCTGATGGTGGCGGGACGCGCGCCCAGCCTGATCAAGGAGCGGGACGGATGGTATCCCGGACTGACGCGCGGCCTTTTGGCCGAGTTCCGGGCCGTGCTGACGCTGGATGAACCTTCGGCGCGTGCTTTCCGCAAGGCGGGTGCCACGCCCGATGCGGTGGAGGTGACGGGTCGTCTGGAGGAAGAGAGCGTGGCGCTTCCCTACCTGGAGGCAGAGCGTGACGCGCTGGCAAGGCAGTTTGCGACGAGGCCCGTATGGTTGGCAGCCGCCTTGCCCGAGGCCGAGGAGGCGGCCGTGATCGCGGCGCATCGGGCTGCCCTGCGACTTGCGCATCGGCTGCTTTTGATCGTGGTGCCGCAGGACCCGGCGCGGGTGCAGCCTTTGGCGCAGCGGATGGAGAAGGAAGAGGGATGGACCATCGCCCTGCGTGGCGAGGAGGAGGAGCCTGACAACGAGACCGAGGTCTTCATCGCGGATTCGGATCGCGAATTCGGGCTGTGGTATCGTCTGGCCCCTGTCACCTTCCTGGGGGGTAGCCTTGCCGGGAATGGCTGCCTGCGGAACCCGCTGGAGCCGGCGGCGCTGGGTTCGGCCATTCTTTACGGGCCACGTCCGGGACAGTTCGGCACGATCTTCGGCAGGCTTGGCGCGGCGCGGGCGGCGCGGGCGGTGGGATCGGCGAATGATCTGGCCGAGGCGCTGGGTGACCTTCTGTCGCCGGATCGCGCGGCACGTCTGGCGCAGGCGGCGTGGGCCGTGGCCTCCGACGGGGCAGAGGTGACGGAGCGCGTTCTGGCCCTGATCCGGCGCATCATGGATGGCGAAGGCTGATGCGCCCGCCAGCCTTCTGGTTCACGCCACCGGAGCGGCCCGCCCTGATGGCGCGGCTTCTTTCCCCGCTCGGTGCTGCCTATGCGGCGGCGACGGCGCGGCGGTTGCGTAGGCCGGGGGTACGGGCCGGGGTGCCCGTGATCTGCGTGGGCAATCTGAACGCGGGCGGGACGGGGAAGACGCCGACGGTCATTGCCCTGCTTGGCCATCTGTCGGCGCGGGGGATCGCGGCGCATGTCGTGTCACGCGGGCATGGCGGGCGGCTGGAGGGACCAGTGCGGGTGGAGGAGCGGCGGCACCGCGCGGCGGATGTTGGGGATGAGCCGCTTCTGCTTGCTGCCTTTGCGCCGGTCTGGGTGGCGAAGGATCGCGCCGCCGGGGTGCGGGCGGCAGAGGCGGCGGGGGCGCGGGTGATCCTGCTGGATGACGGGTTCCAGAACCCGTCGGTGATGAAGGACCTGAGCGTGATCGTCGTGGATGCGCAGCGCGGGTTCGGCAATGGCCGCTGCCTGCCTGCGGGACCCCTGCGCGAGCCGGTTCCGGTGGGGCTGGCGCGGGGGGACCTGCTGCTGTCGATCGGGGACGCGGCGGCGCAGGAGGCGTTCGTTGCCGTCTGGGGCAAGCACATCCATCTGCCGCATCTGCGGGGGGAGTTGCGTCCCTTGCGGATGGGGATGGACTGGGCAGGGCTGCGCGTCATCGCCTTTGCGGGGATCGGGCATCCCGAGAAGTTCTTTGCCACGCTGAAGGGCGAGGGGGCGGAAGTGCTGCGCAGCGTGGCGTTGGATGATCACCAGCCGCTGACCGATGCGCTGATGGCGCGGCTGGAGCTTGAGGCGCGGGCGCTGGGGGCGCAGCTTGTGACGACCGAAAAGGATGCGGTGCGGCTGCCTGCGGCCTTCCGGCAGAAGGTGCTGACGCTGCCGGTGCGGTTGCATTTCGGGGATGTGACGGAGCTGGAACGGGCGCTGGGCAGGCTTGGCCTTTAGCCCAGCACCTCGTCCTGATGTTCGCCGAGTTTCGGGGCGGGGCGATCGAGGGAAAGCTCGGCCTCCGAGAAGGTGAAGGGCGACCGCACGCCCGGCACGCCGCCCATGTCCAGCCGCAGTTTGCGGGCGATGACCTGCGGGTCGGCGAAGACCTCGGACAGGTCGTTGATCGGCCCGGCGGGAACGCCGTGATCTTCGCAGGCTTGCAGCAAATCGGCCTTGGACCAGCGCAGGGTGGCGGCGGTGATCGCCTGCGTCATGGCGGCGCGGTTGCGGATTCGGTCGGCGTTCGTCAGGTAATCCGGCGCTTCGGCCATGGCATCCAGCCCGAGGATCGAACAGAGCTTGCGGTATTGGCCATCATTTCCGGTGGCGAGGATGATCCAGCCATCGGCGCAGTCGAAGACGGCATAGGGGGCAAGGTTGGGATGGGCGTTGCCCATTTTTGCGGGTGCCTTGCCGGTGGTGAGGTAGTTCATGTTCTGGTTGGCCATGATCGCGGTGGCCACGTCCATCAGGGCCATGTCGATCTGCTGTCCCTTGCCCGTCACCCCGCGCTGGATCAGCGCGGCGAGGATCGCGGTCGCGGCATAGACGCCGGTGAAGACATCGGTCACCGCTACGCCCACCTTCTGCGGCTGGCCATCGGGTTCGCCTGTCACGCTCATCAATCCGGCCATGCCCTGAATGATGAAGTCGTATCCGGCGCGATGGGCATAAGGGCCGGTCTGGCCGAAACCGGTGATGGAACAATAGATCAGGCGGGGGTTCACCGCCTGCAGCGAGGGCCAGTCGAGCCCGTATTTCGCAAGGCCCCCCACCTTGAAATTCTCGATCACCACATCGGCGTCGGCGACGAGGCGGCGCACGACCTCTTGCCCTTCGGGCGTGCGGAAATCGCAGGTGATGGAGCGTTTGCCACGATTGGTGGCGTGGAAATAGGCGGCTGAACGGTCGCCGTCGCGTTCGATGAAGGGGGGACCCCAGCGGCGGGTATCATCACCCTCGGGGGCCTCCACCTTGATGACGTCGGCCCCCAGATCGGCCAGCGTCTGACCGGCCCAGGGGCCGGCCAGAATGCGGGCGAGTTCAATGACCTTTATGCCGGCAAGGGGCGCGGGCATCTTACTCGGCCAGCTTGGCGTCGATGATTTCCTTCATGTCATCATAAGACATGTTGGAGTGCTTTTCGCCGTCGATGATGAAGGTCGGAGTGCCTTCGACGCCATCGGCCTGCATGTTGGTTTCGAAATGGGCGACCATCGCCTCGGCTTTGGCGCCGTCCTTGAGGCAGGCGTCGAGGGAGGCATCGTCAAGACCAGCGGCCTTGCCGATGGTCCGCAGGTTGCCGACGACGACGTTCGGATCGTCCGAAGCGGCCCATTCCTGCTGTTGTTCGAAGAGCATGTCGACGATGCCGAAGTAACGCATCTCGCCGCCGCAGCGGGCGACCATGGCGGCCCAGAGACCGTAGCGGTCGAAATAGACCTCGCGATAGGTGAACTGGACCTTGCCCGTGTCGATGTAGTCGGCCTTGAGTTGCGGCCAGACGGTGGCGTGGAAAGTGGCGCAATGCGGGCAGGTGAAGGAGGCGTATTCGGTGATCTTGACCGGGGCGTCGGCGGAACCCATGGAAAAATCGGTGATTTCCACGGCAGGCGCGTCCGTCGCGGGGGCCTCTTGCGCGGTGGCGGAGAAGGGGAGGAGGGCTGCAAGCGACAGGGTGGCGGCGGCGGCGAGTGTCTTCAGCATGTGGTCTGCCTTTTCAATTTCTACGGCGAGTTAAGATGTTTTGGGCCAGCGCTTCAAGGGCGGCCCGCAGGTCGGGATCGGTGATCGGGGCGGCGGTGTCCCGCGCCTTTCCGGCGATTTCGGGTGCGACGGGCCGTGCCGTATTCTGTGCCGAGGACTGTTCATAGGCAAAGGTCGCCTGCCCTTCGGCAAAGCCTGTGGCGGCGGTCTGGGTCAGGGCGATGCGCGAGATGGCGGCATAGCCGTAGACGGCATTCACCTTTTCGACGATCCGGGGCAGTTGCATCTGCACCATGGGCGCATGGGCCGAGGCCACGAGGAGCGTGAGCGTCGCGCCCAGCCCTTCGCGGCCATAGCCGATCTTGACGGGCCGGGTCATGCGGGCGAGGTCTTCGCCCACGACTTCGGGCCAATGCGTCAGCAGGCGGGCGACGGCGAAGCCGCGGCTTTCGGAGGCGTGGCGGATGGGATCGCGCAGGAAGCCCGAGGCCGCCTCGAACCCGCGCATCCGGCGGGCGGGATCGGGAGGGGGAAGGGGCTTGCGCGACATCTGTTCCTTTCGGGTGGTCCTTGCACCCTGCCCCGCTATTGTAGCGAGGGGGCGCGGCGGTGGAAATGCGGGCGCGGGCGCGGGTTGGACAAAAGGCGTAAAGAATGCGTGACGGGGATGCGAGCGATTTCGCGGCCGTGCTGTTGGAGTGGTATGACAGGCATGCGCGGGCGATGCCTTGGCGGGTGCCACCGGAAGAGAAGAAGGCGGGGGTGAAGCCCGACCCCTATCGCGTCTGGCTGTCGGAGGTGATGCTGCAACAGACGACGGTGGCGGCGGTACGGGAGTATTTCCGCCGTTTCACCGAGCGCTGGCCGACGGTGGCCGACCTTGCCGCCGCCGAGGATGCGGCGGTGATGGGGGAATGGGCGGGGCTTGGCTATTACGCGCGGGCACGGAACCTGCTGGCCTGCGCGCGGGCGGTGGTGCGGGATCATGGCGGGGTGTTTCCGGCGACGCGCGACGGGTTGCTGGGCCTGCCGGGGATCGGGCCCTATACGGCATCGGCGATTGCGGCGATTGCCCATGACGAACCCGCGACGGTGGTGGATGGCAATGTGGAGCGCGTGATGGCAAGGCTGTGGCGGGTGGAGACGCCCTTGCCCACGGCCAAGCCGGAACTGACGCGGCTGGCGGCCGACCTGACGCCGCAGGAGAGGCCGGGAGATTATGCGCAGGCGGTGATGGACCTTGGTGCGACGATCTGCACGCCGCGCAATCCGGCCTGCGGTATCTGCCCGTGGCGCGACCCCTGCCGGGCACGGGCGGAGGGGGTGCAGGCCAGCCTGCCGCGCAAGGTGGAGAAGGCGGCAAAGCCGGTGCGGGAGGGCGTCCTGTGGATCGCGCGGCGCGCGGATGGCGCGTGGCTGGTGGAGCGGCGGGCCGAGCGGGGACTTCTGGGCGGGATGCTGGGTTTTCCCGGATCGGACTGGGACGGGGCGGGCGGTGCGGAGCCTGTGGCGGCGGAGTGGCAGGAGGTGGGGGAGGTGCGCCATACCTTCACGCATTTCCATCTGATCTTGCGCTGCCGGATCGCGCGGGTGGCTGCGGGGGTGGAACCGCGTCGCGGGATGTTCATGGCCAAGGCCGATTTCCGCCCGTCGGACCTGCCAACGGTGATGCGCAAGGCCTTTGACCTTACGGAAGCGGCGTTTTCGCCGTCTTGAGTAAGGCCGCGCCGAGGATATTCTTTCGGCCGGTTTCCTTACCCGGTTGAATGGTCATGATCCCTGCAGACGAAATCGCCAAACCGTCGCACGCCCTGCCCTTCTGGCTGTCTTTGGGGCTGGTGCCGCTTGCCGTCGCGGTGGCGATGGTCGGGGGGTGGGCGGTCCTGCTGATGCCGGCGTCGACATGGTGGCTGTTCACGGTGCTCGACCGGATCACCGGCAAGTCGGAGGAGAATCCCGACCCCGCCACGCCCGAGGCGGCGCTGGGCTGGTATCGCGCGATCACGCTGATCTGGTTTCCGGTGCAGTTCCTGCTGCTGTGCTGGATGCTGTGGTATGTGCCGGGGGCGGAGCATCTTTCGGGATGGGAGAAGGCCGGGGTCTTTTTCGGGATGGGCGTGATCGCGGGGACCATCGGGATCAACTACAGCCATGAGTTGATGCATCAGAAATCGCGGCTGGAGCGGTGGTGCGCCGACCTGTTGCTGGCGATGGTGCTGTACAGCCATTTCCGCTCGGAGCATCTGCGGGTGCATCACCTGTGGGTGGGCACGCCGCGCGATCCGGTGACGGCGCGGTACAACGAAGGGTTTCACCGGTTCTTTCCGCGCGTTCTGGTGCAGTGCCACAGGTCGGCATGGGCGGCGGAGGTGGCGATGCTGGCGCGGCGGGGGCTGCCGTGGTGGAACCGGGCCAATCCCTATTGGCGCTATGGGGCGTTGCAGGGGGGGATGCTGCTGCTGGCCTTCACGCTTGGCGGGTGGATGGGGGTGGGGCTGTTCCTGCTGCAGGCGGGGGTGGCGGTCTGGCAGTTGGAACTGGTGAATTACATCGAACATTACGGGCTGACGCGGCGGCATCTGGGGGAGGGGCGGTATGAGCATGTGCTGCCGCGCCATTCGTGGAATGCGAGCGAGAAGGCCTCGAACTGGTTGCTGATCAATTTGCAGCGCCATTCGGACCACCATTACAAGCCCGACCGGCGTTTTCCGCTGTTGCAGACCTATGACGCGGAAGAGGCCCCGCAATTGCCGCTGGGCTATCCGGTGATGACCATCGCGGCGATGATCCCGCCCTTGTGGAAGCGGATCATGAATCCGCGGGTGCGGGCATGGCGGCGGAAGTTCTATCCCGACATCACGGACTGGCACGCCTACAACAAGGGGCTGAACCCTGTGCCGGGGCATCGGACGCCGGATCAGGCGGGGGCGTAAGCCTTGAGGAAGATCCGGACCGCGCGGGTGATGTGGGCGCGGCAGGTTTCTTCGTCGGGGACGCAGCCGCCGATGAAACGGCGTTCCATCGCGTTGAAGCCGAGCCAGAGGGCGAGAAGGTCCTCGGCGGCGTAGTCTGGATCGTCAAGCGTGACCTGATGCTGGGCGGCGGCCTCGGCCAGCATGGCGGAGAGGAGTTGGCGCACGCGACCGGGGCCCGCATCGAAGAAGCGGCGGCCGATGGCGGGGTTGCGCTGCGATTCCATGCTGACCGAGCGGTCGAGCGCCATGTGGCAGGGCTGGGTGAGCATGTTGACGAGTGCCACGCCGAAGGAGATGAGGCGATCTTCCAGCGTGCCGTCGCCGTTGAGGGCGTGGGAAAGCTGTTCGGTCAACCGGTCGGTTTCGCGCTGGACGATGGATTCGAAGATCTTCGCCTTGTCGCCGAAATGGCCATAGACCGTGACCTTGGAGACGCCGGAGCGGGCGGCGATGGCCTCGATCGGGACGCCGTCGATGCCGCGTTCGGCAAAGAGCGCCTGCGCGGCGTCGAGGATCGACTCGCGTTTTTCAAGATCCTTCGGGCGTCCCGGAGACCGCAGGGCCATGGCGTCCAATCCGCATTCCTCACCGTTGCGTGAAGTTATGCGCGGATCGGATTCGGGGCAAGGCGGGATGGGTCTGGTCATGGTGTTCCCTATGAAAAGCGGCCGACCGCTGGAGGAACGGTCGGCCGCAGGGTGACTGGATCAGGCGACCGATCAGTCGTTCGAGTTCGGCTGCATCGCGATCAGTTCGGCCAGCGTGTACTGGGCCGGATCGACGCCGACGAGGGCCGCGAGTTGTGCTTCGCCGGGGGTGACGACTTCGGCCGGGTTGGCGGCCTTGCGGTTTTCACCAGAGACGATGAAGCGGACGATGTCGTCATTGCCGTCGGACTTGGCCTTGATGATGCGCTGCAGTTCGTCGGCCGTGTAGATGCCCGGTTCGACGCCTGCGCTGCGGGCAAGCTGGTCAAGGCCGGGGGCGTTCAGGCTGACGTCGGAGGCGCGGTTGGAGCCCGACAGGAAGTAGTTCAGACGGGTGTCGTCGTTCTGCTTGCGGGCCTCGATGATGTTGATCAGTTCGGCGCGAGTGTATTCGCCGGGCTGCACGCCAGCCGAGAGGGCGAGTTGCACGTCGCCTGCATTGACGCCCGGCTGGGCGCTGGAGGCGAGGGCGGCACCCGACAGGGTGGCCAGAACGAGGGCGGAAGCGGTGAGTTTGCGGAACATGATAGTATCCCTTTCCTTGGGGGTTCAGTCGGAAAGCATCCTCCGTTCCGTGCAGGGGTCTGCCCGGCCATCGGCAACGGCGATGCGGTGAATTCAGTCTTTCGGGGCGCAGCGGCCCCACGTCAGGGAGCAGTCAATCGGTTCGTCGGGTCATCAGCACATGGTCTTGCCTGCTGTCTTCGTTTCGATGAGACGGATATATACTGAACGCTGGCGTATTCAATATAGAAAATGAACGGTAGCGTTCATTAAATTCACGTGAGCTGTGCGTGAGGGGGTCTTGACGGCTGTGGCGGAAATGCCAACGCGCGGGCGTTGCGGGGTGCCGATCCGGGAAATGCACGAATGCGTGACCGGTAACATCCTGATCACAAAAGGTTATCGGGGGATTAATCGGGCGTTTGGACGCGAAAAGACCCCGCCATGACGGGCATGGCGGGGCAGTGGCGCCGCGGGCGGACCACGGCGCAGGCGTAACTGTGATGGGGGTCAGATCAGTTCGGGCGCGACTGGTCGCTGTCCATTTCGGCGCGGATCTGCTGGCGCAGGATGTCGATGGGGATCATCTTTCCGTCGCGCTTGAAGTGCCAGTAGGTCCAGCCGTTGCAGGAGGGCGCGCCTTCGTAATGCGCGCCGACCTGATGGATGGAACCCTTGATGTCGTTGCCGATCAAGGTGCCGTCGGCGCGGACCTTGGCCTTGAAGCGGTTGCCGATGGAGAAGAGTTCCTCGCCGGGGCGGAGCATGCCGCGTTCCACGACCTGTCCGAAGGGGACGCGGGGTTCGGCGCGTTTCGATCCGGTGATTTCCAGCGCGGAGGCGTCGAATTTGCGGATGCGGGAGAGGCGTTCGGTTGCGGCGCGGCGATAGGCCTCTTCGCGTTCGATCCCGATGAAGTCGCGGCCGAGCATCTTTGCCACGGCGCCGGTCGTGCCGGTGCCGAAGAAGGGATCAAGCACGACGTCGCCGGGATTGGTGGTGGCGACGAGGATGCGGTGAAGCAGGGCCTCGGGCTTTTGCGTGGGGTGGGCCTTGTCGCCGTTTTCGTCCTTGAGCCGTTCGTTGCCGGTGCAGAGCGGGATGACCCAGTCGGAGCGCATCTGCACGCCATCGTTCAGGGCCTTGAGCGCCTCGTAGTTGAAGGTGTACTTGGCGGCTTCGTCCCGGCTGGCCCAGATCAGGGTTTCATGGGCATTGGTCAGACGCTTGCCCTTGAAGTTGGGCATCGGGTTGGACTTGCGCCAGATGACATCGTTCAGCATCCAGAACCCCGCGTCCTGCAGGGCCGTGCCGACGCGGAAGATGTTGTGATAGCTGCCGATGACCCAGATCGCACCATTCGGTTTGAGCAGGCGGCGCGCGGCGCGGAGCCAGTCGCGGGTGAACTGGTCATAGGCGGCGAAACTGCTGAACTGATCCCAGTGGTCGTCGACGGCATCGACCTTGGAATTGTCGGGGCGGTGAAGATCGCCCTTTAGTTGCAGGTTGTAGGGGGGATCCGCGAAGATCAGGTCGATGGAGCCTGCGGGCAGGCTGTTCATCAGGTCGATGCAGTCACCAGCCAGAATCTGGTTGAGCGGAAGCGGTGCCGCCTCTGCCGCCTTGGATTTCGTCGTCATCTCTGCCTCGTGTCGGCTGCTTGTTGCGCCGTTCTTGTTGCGATCAAAGATGAGTCAGGAGCGATTCGCCGTCAAATTCTTTTTTGAATCAAGGGGTTACAGAAATATCTTGATACAAGATGTTGTGGACGGGCTTGAAGGAACGTCTATGGTGTGGGGTAATTCCAAAATCTAGAAGCGCCTTGAGATGGGCCTGTGTTGGGTAGCCTGCGTTAACATTCCAGCCGTAGGCGGGGTATTGTTGCGCCAAATCCACCATGATCCGGTCGCGCGTCACCTTGGCGACGATGGAGGCCGCGGCGATGGAGAGGCT
This sequence comes from Tabrizicola sp. M-4, assembly GCF_051132405.1. GTDB lineage: Bacteria > Pseudomonadota > Alphaproteobacteria > Rhodobacterales > Rhodobacteraceae > Paragemmobacter. The sequence continues at coordinate 3,898,661 of NZ_CP128606.1, read as the reverse complement.
GCGCGCGTCGCCCTTGACGATGGCGGTGGCGGGGATGTCCAGACCTTTCGGGATGAGGTTTCCGTCGATCAGAGCATGATCCGGCCGGGTTGAGAGGCCGTTAATGGCGCGTTCCATCGCCAGATGGCTGGCACGAAGGATGTTGAGGGCGTCGATCTCTTCCACGCTGGCATGGGCGATGGAGACCTGTGCCGTGGCCATGAGGGCGGGAAAGAGGGCGGCGCGGCGGGCCTCGGTCAGGGTTTTTGAATCGTTCAGGCCTGCGGGGATGCGGTCGGGATCGAGGATCACGGCGGCGGCGGTGACGGGGCCTGCGAGGGGGCCGCGGCCGACCTCATCCACGCCGCAGATGGCGGCGAAGCCCTTCGCGCGGGCGGCGGTTTCGAAGGAGAGATCGGGATGGGTTTTCGCGGCCATGCCCGTTGCGTAGCGGAAGGGGCGCGGCCGGGGAAGGTGGAAAAGGATGGGGGCGGGGGCTGCTCACCCCCCCACCCCCGAAGGTGGGCGCGGCCAGTGGCAAGGGAAGGCCGCGCCCGTGATGCGGCGCCGATGTCAGTAGCGCGCGCCGCCCACCCGGAAGCCCGCGTCGCGCAGGCATTGGTCGGAATAGATGCGGTCGTTCTGGCCGTAGATGCGGGCGCTGCGGGCGCAGTATTGCGGCAACCGATAATCGAAGCCTTCGTCGCGCAGGCAGCTTTCGCCATAGACGGTGGCGGTGCCGGAATTGCCCGAGATCTCGATGGCGCAGACCGAGGGGACGCGGGGCGCGCGGGCGGGTTGGTGGTGGGGTTGGGGTTGCGGTTGGGGCTGGTAGTGCTGCTGCTGTTGGCGGCGGTTCTTGCTGGCCTGATTGGCGATGATGCCCACGATGGCGATGGCGGCGAGCGCCTTGGCCAGATCGCCATTGTCGGCGCGGGCGGGGATGGCGCTGCCGGCAAGGAGGCCCAGCGCGTTGGCGGCGGCGGCGACGGTCGCCACCAGACGGCGACCGATGCGGCGGCTGTCCTCGGCCTGCGGGCGGGGCAGGTTCCGGGTGAGGAGCACGGTTTCGGCGAGGGTGTCCGAGTGTTTCATGGCGGCCTCCTGTTCTGGGGCGTTTTCTGGTTCCGTGGGCGCGGTCGGGGGATGCTGCATCCGGGCCGCGGTGATGAGCGAAGGGTGGGGCTGGGGGCGGCGGACAGGCAATATCGGCGGGCTGTTATCGGATAACAGCCCTGCCGGAGGGGTGTTGCGGGGCATTGTCATTGCCTAGCGGGCGGGTCGCGGGCAGAGTGGCGGGCAATGACGGAGGTTGATCCGATGACGCGCCTTTTCCTTGCCGCGCTTGTGCTGGCGACCCTTGCCGGGCAGGCTTCTGCCGAGTGCTATGCCGATTACAAGGCAAAGCAGGACGATCCCCTGCGCCTGCATTATGGGGTGGCGCAGGTCAGCGATGCCGCCTGTGGCGGCGGGCCGGGCGCGGCCGAGGGCGAGCTTGCGCCCCGGTTGGCGGCGGCGGGCTGGACTTTGTTGAACGTGCTGTCGGTCTTTGGACCCGAGGGGCTTGGCGAAAGGGAATCGAGTGCAGGAGAATACTTCCTCCGCTTCTGAAAGCCTGAAGGCGGGGAACCGTGTCGTTGCAGGGGGGATCGCGGCGATTGTCGCGATCCTGTTGGGGGCGGCGGTGTTCCTGTTCATGAACCTGCCGGATGCGAATGCGTTCAACGCCAAGGTGGAGCGGCTGTTCGTCGAGAATGACGATCTGACGAGTTTCGCGGATATCAAGCTGCTGGAGATATTGGCGCAATCGGGGACGGCGTTTTCCGAGGTGCTGGCGAGTTACCGGATGGTGATCTTCGTGCTGCTGGTGTTTTCCACCGCGCTGATGGTGGCGGCGCTGGTGTTTCTGGTGACGATCATCGCGCTGAACCGGCGGATTTCGGCGATCCAGCGGTCGGGGATACAGGTGGCGAGCCTGTTGATCAGCCGGGAGGGGCGGGCGGTCTATATCAACGACATGGAGTTCCAGTTGACGGAGGCCGCGCTGGAGACGCTGGCGGTGCTGGCCGAGGCGCGGATGGATGACGAGGTTCTGACCGGGGCGCAGATCGAGGCGGTGATCTCCGGACGGAACGAATCGGATTGCGAAGAGGCGGCGGGGGCGACGCGGGTGAAGCGGCTGCGGGACGCGCTTGGTAACCAATTGGTCAGCGAATTGCTGGTGAAGACCATCGCGCGGCGGGGGTATGTGCTGGCGGTGGGGAAAGACGCCATTCGGATGGTGTAAGCCTTTGCTTTCGTTGTCCATTCCCCTGTGCCTGCAGGGACCGCCCGCCGTGCTGCATCCTGTGCCGCAAACTGTACACCCGGGCGCTGCGTTTCCGGGTTGTTAAGGTTAACGCAGAAAGGGCTTGGCGGGGTCTGCATCTTGGGCGGCTGAGCGGTCCTGACGGATTGAATTCATGCGGGGATCATGGGGGGCAAATCTTCAGCGAAGATTTGGTCACCGGTCGGTGGTGGGGATGATCCTTCGCGGAAGGATCGGGCCGGGGGTCTTTGCGGGGGCTGTTAGAGGAAGCCGATCCAGCGGCCCGCGAGGAGGATGGAGAGCCAGAGCAGTGCCGACAGCGCGGCCATGAGGCGCAGCGCGGGCGGGGGCCTTGCCCCCGACAGCACCTGCGCCCATGCCCTGCTGCGGGTGACGAGGGCGGCATTGAGCAGGGCGGCGGCGAGGAGGGCGAGCTTGATCCGGAAGGCGGGGTTGGTGGCATATTCCGCCGGGTTGGTGGTGAAGAGCGCCGCTCCAGTCACGAGGGAAAGGGTCAGGCCCGCCAAGGCCATGCCGCGCAGGAGCGGTGCGATGGCGGGAAGCGGCGTGCGCGGGAAGGCCCCGGCGAGGCGCAGGTCGAGCGGGATGATCGCGCCGATGAGCAGCGCGATTCCGAGGATGTGGGCGGCATTGACCAGCAGATAGGCCGTGGCGGAACGGCGCAGCAGGGCTGGCAGCGCGCTGTCGGCCAGAAGGTCGAGCATCAGCCGTCGATGCGTTCGGGGTAGAAGTCGTAATCCGTGCCGTTCAGCATGATGCGCACGGCCTTCATCAGCGGGGTGCCGTCGAGCGCGCGGTTGCCGAGGATGGTGACGGCGTCGCCCGGTTTTGCCGTGCCTTCGGTGAAGCCAGCCCGTTCGGTGCGGCCGGGATTGCCGAGTTCGACCGTCCATTCGCGGCCCGCCTCATCCGTCACGGTCAGTTCGGGGTGGGGCGGGGCGAGGGATATGGCGGTGATGGTGGCCTGAAGGGTGGTTTCCTCGGACTCGGCCCAGGACCAGCCGTGATGGGCGAAGACGGGTGCGGCGAGGGTGACGGAGGCCCCGGCAAGGGCGGAGGCGAGCAGGAGGACGCGGAAGGGGGCGGGTTTCTTCATCTTGGCGGTCCTTTCACCATGCATCTATTAGATGCAGCTAGGGGCGGGGCTGCGGGGTGCCAAGTGGGTTCACCGGATGGTGACGGTGTGTTTCAGCTGGGCTTGGCGGTGACCCCTGCCCTACCCCCGGGTGACCCCCTCCCCTGCCCTCCCCCGAAGGCGGGGGAGGGAGTTTGCGCCTGGCCTGTCATGGGGGCGTCATGCGGGGGGCATACGGGGCTTGCGCGGGGGGGGGTATGCCCCTAAATACCCGCGCTCTTGTTTCCCTTTGGCCCCGGGGGGTTTCGGATGATCCAGACGCCTTTCTATCTGATCGACCGCGCGAAGCTGGCGCGGAACATGGCCGTGATGGACGAGTTGCGGCAGGGGTCGGGGGCGAAGGTCCTGCTGGCGCTGAAGTGTTTCGCGACTTGGCCGGTCTTCGACCAGATGCGGGAGCATATGGACGGGACGACGTCTTCGTCGCTGTATGAATTGCGGCTGGGGCGCGAGAAGTTCGGCAAGGAGACGCATGCCTATTCCGTGGCATGGCCGGAGCATGAGATTGCGGAAGCGGTGGGCTATGCCGACAAGATCATCTTCAATTCGGTTGGCCAGTTGGAGCGGTTCGACAATCAGTCGGCCAGCATCGCGCGCGGGCTGCGGCTGAACCCGCGATTTTCGACCAGCGGTTTCGATCTGGCCGATCCGGCGCGGCCATTTTCGCGGTTGGGCGAATGGGATGCGGGCAAGATCGAGCGGGTGATGGACCGGGTTTCGGGCTTCATGATCCATTACAATTGCGAGAATGCGGATTTCGATCTGTTTGATCGGCAGTTGACGCGGATCGAGGAAGAGTTTGGCGGCCTGCTGGCGCGGTTGAAGTGGGTGAGCCTGGGTGGCGGCATCCATTTCACGGGTGAGGGCTATCCGGTGGCCAAGCTGGCGGCGCGGTTGAAGGCATTTTCGGACCGCTTCGGGGTGCAGGTCTATCTGGAGCCCGGTGAGGCGGCGATCACCGGGGCGGCGTCGTTGGAGGTGACGGTGCTGGACGTGATGAACAACGGGAAGGATCTGGCGATCGTGGATTCCTCGGTCGAGGCGCATATGCTGGATCTGCTGATCTATCGCATTTCGGGGAAGATGGAGGTCGCGGGCGACCATCCCTACATGATCTGCGGGAAGTCCTGTCTGGCAGGGGATGTGTTCGGCGAGTTCAGTTTCCCTGCGCCTTTGAATGTGGGGGACCGGCTGAGCATCGCGGATGCGGCGGGTTACACGATGGTCAAGAAGAACTGGTTCAACGGTGTGAAGATGCCGAGCATCGTCATCAAGGAGTTGGACGGTTCCATGACCGTGGCGCGGGAATTCGGCTATGCCGATTTTGCCGGGAATCTTGGCTGAAGCCTTGGCTGATCTTGGGCCGGTCTGTCCGGCCCTTCCTGAAGGGGGTGCTTTCCATGAAACGCAACGTGTTGATCATCGGCGCAGGTGGCGTGGCGCAGGTCGTGGCGCATAAATGCGCGCAGAACAACGATCGGCTGGGCGATCTGCATATCGCGTCGCGGAGAGTGGAGAAGTGCGAGGCGATCATCGCGTCGGTGCAGGCGAAGGGGGCGATGAAGGTTCCCGGCGTCTTCGCGGCGCATGCGGTGGATGCGATGGATAGTGCGGCGGTAGCGGCGTTGATCCGCGCGACGGGCGTGCAGATCGTGATCAATGTCGGGTCGGCCTTTGTGAACATGCCCGTGCTGGAGGCCTGTATCGAGGCGGGGGTGGCCTATATGGACACGGCCATTCACGAGGATGAGGGCAAGATCTGTGAGACGCCGCCGTGGTATGGCAACTATGAGTGGAAGCGGCGCGAGCGTTGTGCGGCGGCGGGTGTGACGGCGATCCTTGGTGTTGGCTTCGATCCGGGTGTCGTGAATGCCTGGGCGCGGGTGGCCGAGGATGAGTTTCTGGACGAGATCACGTCGATTGATATCGTGGATATCAACGCGGGGTCGCACGGGAAGTATTTCGCGACGAATTTCGATCCGGAGATCAATTTCCGCGAGTTCACGGGGACGGTCTATTCCTGGCAGGGTGGGAAGTGGCAGTCGAACAGCATGTTCGAGGTGGGCCGCGTCTGGGACATGCCGGTGGTGGGCGAGCAGAAGGCTTACCTCACCGGGCATGACGAGGTGCATTCGCTGTCGGCGCGCTACCGGCAAGCCGATGTGCGGTTCTGGATGGGGTTCGGCGACCATTACATCAACGTGTTCACGGTGCTGAAGAACCTTGGGCTTTTGTCGGAGAAGCCCGTGCGGACGGCCGAGGGGCTGGAGGTGGTGCCGTTGAAGGTGGTGAAGGCGGTGCTGCCCGATCCGGCCTCGCTGGCGCCGGGGTATTCGGGGAAGACCTGCATCGCGACGATTGCGCGGGGGGTGAAGGACGGGAAGCCTGCCGAGGTGATGCTGTATAACGTGGCCGATCACAGGGAGGCTTATGAGGAGGTCGGGTCGCAGGGGATTTCCTATACGGCCGGGGTGCCTCCGGTTGCTGCGGCTTTGCTGGTGGCGGATGGGACCTGGGATGTGGGGACGATGGTGAATGTGGAGGAGCTGGATCCGAAGCCGTTCATGAACCTGCTGAATGTCATGGGGTTGCCGAACCGGGTGAAGGATGCGGCAGGGGATCGGGATCTGGCGTTTTGATTTCGGGAGGGGTGGTGCGCGCGGAGCGCACACCCTACGGGGCGCACCGAACGGTGCGCCCTTTTGCGTTATGGCGTCAGGTCCATGTGCAGGGGGTGGTGGTCGGAGGCGGGGTTGGTGTTTTCGGCCCAGATGCGCCGGACCTTGGGCGCGAGGTCGGGGGTCAGGAAGATGTGGTCGAGTTGGCGGAGGCGGGTTTCGCCTGCGATCTGTTTGACATGGGTGTGGAGGTTTAGGCCTGCGGCGGGGTCGATCAGGCCATCGGCGTAGCGGGCGGCGGGGTGGTAGGGGGTTTGGGTCACCAGCGCGCGGTATTCGGCGCTGCCGGGTTCCATGTTGAAATCGCCTGCCCAGATGGCGCGGGTGGGGTTGGGGGGTTCGGCTTCGCCCTCGGTCCAGTTGCGGGAGGGTTCGTCGTCGGTGCCGCTCCACGGGCCGCCCTCAAGGGTGGGGTTGGCGAGCATCCGTTTGAGGAAGGCGATCTGTTCTAGCCGCTCTTCCACGCCGACATGGGCGAGGTGGAGGTTGACGAGTTTGATGGGGCCGGAGGGGTGGGCGATGACGGCCTCTAGCGCGGCGGTCTGGGTGTTGATGGGGTCGAGCATGCGGCGTTTGGGGAGGGGCCATGTGCGCGACCAGAGGATCGGCCAGCGGGAGAGGATGAGGGGGCCGAACTGGCGGCGTTTGGTGCGTTCGTTCGGCAGCGCCATGTCGAAGGCGGGGGCGTAGACCATGTGGTGGTCGGGGAGGAGGTCGGCGAGGATCGCGGGTTGGTCGTCGTGGCTGGTGCGGGACCAGTGGCGGTCGACCTCTTGGCACGCGATCAGGTCGCGGGTGCGGATCGTGTCGGCGATGCGGTTGAGGCTATATTGCCCGTCCGCGCCGAAGCCGTATTGGATGTTCCAGGTCGTGAATTTCATGGGCGCAGGCTAGCCGCGCCTTGCGCTTTCCACCAGTGCGTCGAAGCGGGCTTTGCGCGGGGCGAGGCGTTCGGCCAAGGCGGGGTCGGGGTCGACGGTGCCGCGCATGGGGAGGGGGGCGGAGAGGACGTCGGTCGATGCGCCTGCGGCGACGGCGGCGAGGCGGGCGGCGCCTGCGGGGCCGCCGATGTCGCCCCGCGCGGGGAGGGCCACGGGTGCGCCGATGGCGGTGGCGATGAGGGTCGTCCAGAGGGTGGAGCGGGTGCCGCCGCCGACGGCGATGAAGCGTTGGGGGATCGCGCCCACTTCACGCTGGGCGGTGATGCAATCGGCGATCTGGAAGGCGACACCTTCCATCGTGGCATAGCCCATCATGGCGCGGTCCACGCCTGGGTGGAGGCCTTCGAGGCGGCCGGTGGCCTGCGGGCGGTTGGCGGGGGTGCGGATGCCTGTCAGGCAGGGGAGGAAGACGGGGGCTTCGGTGAGTTTGCGGGAGTCCATCGCCTCGGCCTCGCCCGCCAGAGTTGCGGCGGTGGTGGCGGAGAGGCGGGCGGTCCAGTCGAGTGCCGCTGTGGCGGACATGACGACGCCCATGGAGAGGAACGTGTCGGGCGCTGCGTGTGCGGAGGTGAGGATGGCGCGTTGCGGGCCGGGGTGGAAGGTGGCGTCGACGATGCAGGCGACGCCCGATGTGCCGATGGTGAGGACGGCATCGCCGGGGCGGGCCGCGCCCGCGCCGAGGGTGGAGGCCATGTTGTCGCCCGCGCCTGCGGCGACGGGGATGTTTGCGCGCATTCCCCAGCGTTGGGCGAGTTGTGCGCGGAGGCCTCCGGCGGCTTTCCATGCGGCGGTGACGGGGGGGAGGTGGTCGGGGTTCCAGCCTGCGAGGGCGCAGAGTTGGGTGTCCCATTCGCCAGTGCGGCAATCCATGAGTTGGGTGCCGCCCGCGTCGGTGGGTTCGGTCGCGACTTCGCCGGTCAGGGCGAGGCGGACGTAGTCCTTTGTCAGCAGGAGCATGCGTGCATCGCGCAGGATTTGCGGTTCGTGCTTTGCCAGCCAGAGGAGTTTCGGCGCGGTGATGCCGGGGTCGGGGGTGCCGTTGGTCCGCTGGCCGATATCGGGGCAGCGCTGCAGCAGTTCGGCGCATTCGGCGATGCTGCGCTGGTCGTTCCAGAGGATCGCGGGGCGGAGCGGTTTCTGGGATTTGTCCAGCAGCAGCGCGCAGAGCATCTGGCCGGAGAGGCCGATGGCGGAGACGGCGGCCATTTCGCGTGGTGCCTGCGTGGCGAGGCGGTCGAGGCAGGACCAGACGGCGGCGACCCAGTCATCGGCGTCCTGTTCGGACCAGCCGACATGGGGGATCGAGACGGCGATGGGCTGGGCCGCGTCGGCAAGGACGTTCTCGGCGTCTTGCAGGATGACGGCCTTCACGCCGGAGGTGCCGAGGTCGATGCCGATGGTCAGGGTCATGCGGCCACCAGCGCGCGGGCGGTGTTTTCCTCGGTCACGAAGGTGTCGATCAGGCCGAGGCCAAGGATTGCCTTGCAGACCGGGACCTTGTGCGCGCCGCCTGCGGCGAGGATCACGTTGGGGATGGCCTTCAGATCGGGGATGCCGATGCCGATGACCTTTTCGTTGATCGGGTGGTCGATGGGGTTGCCCTGCGCGTCGATCACGGTACCGAGGATGTCGCCCACGCCGCCAGCGGCGCGGAGTTCGTCGATCGTGGTGCCGTTGGGCAGGGCGTCGCGCATGAGGAGCGAGCGTTTCGACAGATCGCCCGCCGCCATGGCCAGCGCGTCGACGGCGCGGATACGTTCGAGGATGTCGCGGAAGACGTCGAGTTGCATGATCGTGTCGCGGCTTTCGGCGCTGCCGGCGTAGAGGGGGGCGGTGAAGTAGCTGTGCTGCGCGCCGAGGAGATCGGCGAGGCGGGTGGTGATTTCGAAGCTGTTCAGGTCCGACCCGCGCGTCAGGCCGCCCATGACGGAGATGACTTCGAGGTCGGGGCGTTCGATGGCGGCGAGGAAGCGGGTGGCGATGTTGAGCGTGCCGCCCCAGGACATGCCGAAGCTTTTCACCGCAGGATCGGCGAGGATTTCGGACAGGAGGTTGCCGAGCGCCGCGCCGGTGATCGTCTGCACGTCGCTGTCCTGCGCGGGGGCGGGGGCGACATAGGCCTGTTTCAGACCGAACTTCTCGCACAGCGCGGCTTCGAGGTCGAAGCAGGCGGCATAGGCGGTGTTGAAGGTGATGCGGACGAGGCCGACCCTATGCGCCTCGGACAGGGCCTTGTTGACGCGGAGGCGGGTGGCGCCGAGTTTTTCGGCGACCTTCTCCTGCGTCAGGCCTTCGACGTAATAGGCCCATGCCACCTGCGCGAGGAAGCGCTGTTCGGCGTCGATCTGGGGCAGTTTGGGGGCGCGGGCCATCCGTTTCCTATCACTTCACCGCGCCCATCGTCAGGCCGCGCACCAGATGTTTCGACGCGATGAGCGCGAAGATCAACACCGGGATGACGATCAGGGTCGAGGTGGCCATGATCTTTCCGTAGGGGACGTCATAGCCTTCCATGAAGGTGATCGCCATGGCGGGCGCGGTTTTCGCGGCCTTGGGGGCGAGGATGTAGGCGAAGAGGAGTTCGTTCCACGCGAAGATGAAGGAGAGGATGGAGGAAACGGCCACGCCCGGCATGGCGAGCGGCAGGCAGATGGAGCGGAAGATGCGCCATTGCGAGGCGCCTTCAAGCAGCGCGGCCTCGTCCAGTTCGCGCGGGATGGAGCGGAATTGGTCGGTGCAGATCCAGATGACGATGGGGAGCGTGAAGGTCAGATACATCAGAATCAGCGCGAGGTGGGTGTCGCGCAGGCCGATCTCGCGGCTGATGAGGAAGACCGGGAAGGCGAGGACGACGGGGGACACGAAGCGGTTGGTGATGAACCAGAACCACAGGTCCTGCTTGCCGCGGAATTCGAAGCGAGCGAGCGCATAGGCGGCGGGCGTGCCGAGGATGACGGCGAGCCCGGTGGTGCAGACGGCCACGATGATGGAGTTGATGAGGGCGATGCCGACTTTGTCTTCGAAAAGCACCTCCCAATAGTTCGCGAGCGTCGGGGTGAAGGCCCAGACGGGCGGGGATTCGAGGGCGACGACCTGCGTCTTCAGGCTGGTGGTGACCATCCAGTAGAAGGGGAAGATGCAGAAGGTGGCGATGGCCAGCAGCAGCAGGCCTTCGGCCCAGAGGGCGCGGCGTTGGATCGGCGCGGCCATGTCAGTTCACCTCGCGGTAGAAGAAGCGGATGTAGAGGCGGGCGAGGAAGATGGTGATCGCCAGCATGATGATCGCCTGTGCCGAGGCGAGGCCGATGTCGAATTGCCGGTTGCCGACGCGTTCGATCAGGACGGCGATGAATTCGGTGGCCGAGCCGGGGCCGCCGCGCGTCATGGTGAAGGGCATGTCGAAGAGTTTCAGCGTGTCGGCGGTGCGCAGGATGAGGACGGCGACGAGCGAGGGGACGAGGAAGGGCAGTTGCACATAGCGCAGGACGAGCCATTGGGATTTGGTTTCAAGCTGCGCGGCCTCTTCGATCTCCGGCGGGACGGTGGAGAGGCCCGCCAGCAGGACGAGGGTTACGAAGGGCGTCCATTGCCAGATGTCCCAGATGATGACGGCGATGAAGGCGTTGGTCGGGTCGCCGATGAAGTTGATCGGTTCGATGCCGATCCAGCCGAGCATCTGGTTCACCACGCCGTATTTCTGGTTGAGCATGACCTGCGCGAGGAGGCCCACCACGGCATAGGTGGTGGCCATGGGCAGGACCAGCGAGAGGCGGGTGAGGGTCTTGAAGAAGGTCAGGCCCGGACGGTGCAGGACGATGGCTATGAGGAGGCCGAGCGCGATTTGGATCGGGACGGAGATAAGGAAGAGCGTCGCGGTGCGGCCCATGGCCTGCCAGAAGGAGAGGTCGGTCAGCACCTCGGCATAGTTGGAGAGGCCGACGAATCTCGTCTGGGCCTGTTTCGTGAGGTTGAAGTTGTGCAGGCTTTTCCAGACCGCATAGAGCAGCGGCGCGATGCCCACGAGGAGGAGGGCAAAGACGGCGGGGCCGAGGAAGGCGAATATCGTCTTTCGGCTGACTTTGGCGGTCATCGGTTCGGTCCTTCGGGTTGGAAATCCCCGGCCCTAGGGAGGGGCCGGGGATCGGCGCGCCCGTTCCGGGAGGTGCGGGCGCGCGTCGTGGTCAGAGGTGCAGGTTACTGGGCGAGCGGCTTTTTGCCGTCATAGTAACCGGCTTCCTGAAGCACGGCTTCCATCTGTTCGCCGATGGTCTTGGCGCCCTCTTCGATGCTGACTTCGCCGAGCATCATCTTGGTGCCGTATTCCTGCACGATTTCCGTGATAGCGGGCCATTCGGCAAAGCGCGGACGGAATTCCGGCACGCCTTCCTTCCAGGATTCCACGAGGGCCGGGATGAACTTGTAGGTTTCGGCAAGGGCCGGGTCGGCATAGGCCGACTGACGGGCCGGGACGCCGCCCATTTCAAGGTAACGGCCCGCATTGGCGGCCGAGGTCACCCACTGGATGAAGAGCCAGCCTGCGGCCTGTTCCGCCTCATCCGCCTGCGACGCGACGGCGAGGGAGAAGCCGCCCAGCGCGGGCTTGCGGCCAGCGGGGCCGGTCGGTTCGGGCGCGATTTCCACGCAGTCGGCGACCTTGGACGTTTCGGGCGACACGACGGTGGAATAGAAGGCCGACCATTCGGTGATCATCGCCACATCGCCCTGCGCGAAGGCGTTGACGGTTTCGGCATGGTCATAGGCGACGATGCCTTCGGGCATGAACTTTATCAGGTCCTGACGGAATTGCAGACCGGCCTGCGATTCGGGCGAATTCAGGTTGGAGCGGAATTCCGCGTTCAGGAAGGACCCGCCGAAGGGCCAGAGGAAGCGGGCGAAGCTGTCTGCCGACTGGGTTTCGTTGCGCTTGGACTGGAGGGCGTAGGCGTATTTTCCGTCCTTGGTCAGGGCGGGGCCGTAGACATCCATCATTTCCTGCCAGGTGGCCGGGGGTTTGTCGAAGCCCGCGGCTTCGAGCATGCAGCGGTTCCAGAACAGAAGGCCCGAGTAGTTGTCGAAGGGCAGGCCGTAGTTCACGCCGTTCCACGAGCCGAAGGCGTTAAGGACGAGGGGGAAGAAGTCGTCCATGTTGAGCGCCGGATCGGCCAGTTCCGGGTTGTTGATGAAGGTTTCGGACGGGACGACCCAGCCGTTTTCGGCGAAGTTGCCCATCCAGACGAGGTCGATCAGCGCGATGTCGAGATCGCCGCCCGCCGCGAAGTCGCGGACCTGTTCGCCCAGCGCATTTTCATAGGGAACGACGGTGTAGTTCACCTTGATCCCGGTCGCGGCCTCGAATTCCGGCAGCATCTTGATCGCGGCGTTGTAGCCGGGACGGTCGAGGAACAGCACCTCGAGTTCGGTTCCGGCATAGGGTTTGGCGGCTTCTTCCAGCGTCCAGGCATTGGCCTGCGCGCCGAAGGCAAGTGCGGTGGCGGCCAGCGCCAGCGCACTGACGTGCATCTTGAGCTTCATGTTTTCCTCCCAGCGGGTTGAGCGTTTGGACCGTTGACTTCCATTTGTAACGCCTAGCATATAAATGTATCGACAACGCATCCTGTCAACGGGAAAAATGGGCGGGCACATTGCGGGTGTCGCGAAGAGGGAGGAACGGCGCATGGCCGAGGTGAAGCTGGCCGGGGTGAACAAGCATTACGGCGCGCAACAGGCGCTGCATGATGTGAGCCTTGATATTGCCGATGGGGAATTCGCGGTTTTCGTGGGGCCGTCGGGATGCGGGAAGTCCACGCTGCTGCGATCCATCGCGGGGCTGGAATCGATTTCGGGCGGGACGGTTTCCATCGGCGGGCGGGATGTTTCCAGTCTTGCCCCGTCAGAGCGGGATGTGGCGATGGTGTTCCAATCCTATGCCCTCTATCCGCATATGACGGTGCGGGAGAACATGGATTTCGGGATGAAGATCAACAACTTCACCCCGGCGGATCGGGAACGGCGAATCGCCGAGGCGGCGCGCATCCTGCAACTGGAGCCTTACCTCGACCGCAAGCCTTCGCAACTGTCGGGCGGGCAGCGGCAGCGGGTGGCGATCGGGCGGGCCATCGTGAAGCAACCCAAGGTGTTCCTGTTCGACGAGCCCCTGTCGAACCTTGATGCCAAGCTGCGGGTGCAGATGCGGGTGGAGCTGGAGGCGCTGCATTCCGAACTGAAGGCGACGATGATCTATGTGACGCATGATCAGGTCGAGGCCATGACGATGGCGGACAAGATCGTGGTGCTGAATGCGGGGCGGATCGAGCAGGTGGGGAGCCCGATGGAGCTTTATCATCGTCCGCGGACAGAATTCGTGGCGGGGTTCATCGGGGCGCCGAGCATGAATTTCCTTGATATCCGGACGGAGGGCGGGAGGGTTCTCTGCGGGCAGGATGTGATCGGGACGGCGCAGCCGGTGGCGGGCGCGGTACGGTTGGGGATACGGCCGGAGCATGTGGCGGCGGTGGCCCCCGGCGCGGGCGAGATGAGCGGGCGGGTTGTTCTGAAGGAAACGCTGGGCGGCGATGCCTATCTTTATGTGAAGACGGCGGCGGGGCAGGTCGTGGTGCGGGCAGATGGGGATACGGCGCTGGATCACGGGTCGGAGGTCGGTCTGTCCTTTCCGGCGAACCGGTTGCATCTGTTTGGCGCGGATGGGGTGACGCTGTTCTCGGGGGGCGTTGGGGCATGACGGAAGCGGCTGATCTGATCGCGGGGGCGGTGGCGAAATCCGCCACGGTGGCGGAGGTTCTGGTGGGGCGCGGGGTTCTGGCGCAGACGGGTGCCCTGTTCCGGCGGCAGTTCGGGGAGGGGCCTGCCTGCATCATCGCGGATGAGAATACGTGGAAGGCGGCGGGGGCAGCGGTCGAGGCGTCGCTGAAGGCGGCGGGCATTGCGGTGCGGACCCATGTGATGGGCGCGAAGCCGCGGCTGAAGCCGACGGTCGATCTGGCCAACAGCCTGCGGGACGTGCTGGCGCGGGATGAATCGGTGCCGGTGGCCGTTGGGTCGGGCGTCATCAATGACGTGGTGAAGCATGCGGCCTTTGGGTTGAAGCGGGATTATCTGTGCGTGGGCACGGCGGCGAGCATGGACGGCTATACCTCGGCCGGGTCGCCTTTGTCGGACAAGGGGTTCAAGAAGACGATCCAGTGCAAGCCCGCGAAGGCGGTGATCGGGGATCTGGACGTGATCGCGGCGGCACCCGGAGAGATGACGGGATGGGGCTATGGCGACCTTGCCGGGAAGGTGCCCGCGGGGGGCGACTGGATCATCGCGGATGCGCTGGGCATCGAGGCGGTGGATGATGTGGCATGGCCCTTGGTGCAGGGCGGGTTGCGCGGGTGGCTGGGCGCGCCCGATGCCATAGCGGCGGGGGATGCCGTCGCGCTGGAGGGGCTGTTCACCGGGCTGACGCTGGTGGGGCTGGCGATGGAGTTGCACGGGTCGTCGCGGCCCGCCTCCGGGGCGGATCACCAGATCGCGCATCTGTGGGAGATGGATGATCTGAAATGGGGCGGCGAGAGGGTGAGCCATGGGGCCTGCGTCGCCGTGGGCTGCGTGATGGCGCTGCGGCTGTTCGACTGGTTGCTGGGGCAGGATCTGGCGCGGCTGGACGTGGCGGGGCTGGTGGCGGCGGCGCCGACGCTGGCGCAGAAGGTGGCGGCGGTGCATGCGGCCTTTGGCCCCGGCGAGATCGCGGTGCGGGCGGTGGAAGAAGTGCGGGCGAAGCATGCCGAGGGCGCGGTGCTGCGCGCGAGGCTGGAGCGGGTGCGGGATGGCTGGCCCGTTCTGGCGGAACGGTTGCGCGGGCAGGTGGTGACGCCGGAGGCGATGGTGGACATGCTGCACCGCGCGGGCGCGCCTGCCGAGGCGGCGGAGATCGGGGTGGGGCGTGATTACCTGCGGCGGACCACGTTGAACGCGCGCTTCCTGCGCAGCCGGTATACGGTGCTGGATTTGCTGGACGAATGCGGGATGCTGGAGGCGGCGGTGGAGGCGAGTTTGCCCCTGCCGGTGCGGAAGGAGGGGCGCGCATGAGTTACGCGGATCAGGTTTCGCGGGCGGCGGAGGAGTTGCGGGGCGCGGCGGCGGGGGTGGACCCTGCCGCGCTGGCGGGGATGGTGGAAGAACTGGCGGGCGCGGGGCGCGTGGTCTGTTACGGCGTGGGCCGTGAGGGGCTGATGATGCGGGCGCTGGCGATGCGGTTGTATCACATGGGGCTGGATGCGCATGTGGTGGGGGATATGTCCTGCCCGCCGGTTGGCGCGGGGGATGTGCTGGTGGTCAGCGCGGGGCCGGGCAGTTTTTCCACCGTGCTGGGGTTGATGGGCGTGGCCAAGGGGGCCGGGGCGCGGGTGGCCTGCGTCACGGCGCAGCCTTCCGGCGCGGTGCCTGCGGGAGCGGATCGGGTGCTGGTGATTCCGGCGCAGACGATGGCGGATGATACGGGGCCCGCGGCGGCGAGCGTGCTGCCGATGGGGTCGCTGTTCGAGGGGGCGCAGTATCTGGTGTTCGAGATGCTGATCCTGATGCTGCGGGATCGTCTTGGGGTTGCCCCCGAGGCGATGCGCGCGCGGCATACGAATCTGGAGTGACGGGCATGGCGGAGTGGGAGGGGCGGTTTTCGCTGGCGGGGCGCAAGGCTTTCGTCACGGGGGCGTCGAAGGGAATCGGGTTCGAGATCTGCCGCGTTTTCGCGGATGCCGGGGCGGATATCGTGGCGGTGGCGCGGGATGCCGAGGGGCTTGCCGAGGTGAAGGCGGCGGTGGAGGCCAAGGGGCGGCGCTGTCTGACCATCGTGGCGGAGATGGGAACGGCGGAGGGGCCTGTCGCGGCGGCGCGGGAGGCGCTGGCGGCGTGGGGGACCATCGACATTCTGGTGAACAACGCGGCGATTGCGCGGATTGCCCCGGCCACGGACCTGACGCTGGCGGATTGGGACGAGACGATGGCGGTGAATGTCCGCGCGCCCTTCCTGCTGGCGCAGGCGCTGGGTCCGGCGATGATCGCGCAGCGCTGGGGGAAGGTGATCAACATCTCGTCCCAGACGGGGGTGATCGCGCTGGATGACCATGCGGCCTATGCGACGTCGAAGGGCGCGTTGAATGCGCTGACCAAGTCGCTTTGTGCGGAATGGGCGCGGCACAATGTGCAGGTGAATGCGATCTGCCCCACGGTGATCCTGACGCCGATGGGCCGGGCGGTGTGGGGCAAGGAAGAGAAGGGCGGGCCGATGCGCAATGCCACGCCCGCGCGGCGGTTCGGCGAGACGGTGGAGGTGGCGGACATGGCGCTGTACCTTGCCTCGCCCGCGTCGGGGCTGGTGAACGGGGCCCTGATGATGATCGAAGGGGGTTATTGCAGTGTCTGAGGAATTGCGGGACGCGGAGGCGGCGTTCCTGCGCTATGAGGCGGTGCGGGCGCGTTTGCCCGTGGCGCGTTTTCCGGCGGAGCCTGTCTTTGCGCGTGATCTGGGCGAGGTGGCGGATCGCTGGGACGGATTCGTTCTGGATGCCTTTGGCGTGTTGAACGTGGGCGAGACGCCGATTGCGGGCGCGGTGGCGCGGATGGCGGAACTGCGGGCGCGGGGCAAGAAGCTGTGCGTGTTGACCAATGCGGCGAGCTATACGCGGGCGGAGGCCTTGGTGAAATATCGCCGGTTGGGGTTCGATTTCACCGAGGATGAGGTGGTGTCCAGCCGCGACGTCGCCGTGTCGCGGATCGGGATGCTGATGCCGGGGGCGCATTGGGCGGCGATTGCGGCGGAGGGGGACGGGTTTTCCGACATTCCCGGCAAGGTGGGGGATGCGGTGGCGGACCCGTCGCTGTTCGATGTGGCGGACGGGGTTCTGTTCCTGTCTTCGGCGCGGTGGACCCCTGCCCTGCAGGCGCGGCTGATGGAGGCTGTGGCGCGGCGGTCCATCCCGATCGTGGTGGCGAATCCCGATCTGGTCGCCCCGCGCGAGGATGGGCTGTCGCAGGAGCCGGGGCTGTTTGCCCATGCGATCCTCGATGCCGTGGGGGGCGTGGCGCATTGGTATGGCAAGCCCTTTGCCGATGGGTTCCACGACGTCTGCGCGCGGACGGGCCTGCCGCCGGAGCGGTTGGCGATGGTGGGGGACACGCTGCATACCGACGTGCTGGGTGGCCGCGCCGCAGGGATGGGGGCGGTTCTGGTGGCCGATCACGGGCTTTTTGCCGGAAAAGAGGTTCGGAATTACATCAGAAGGTCCGGGATCGTACCGGATGCCGTGGTGGCGACGACCTGAGGGGCGGGTTTGCCCGATGTCAGCTTAGCACGATGCCGCCATCGACATTCAGCGTCTGACCCGTGACGAAGGCGCTGTCGTCGGAGCAGAAGAAGGCGACGGGGCCTGCCACATCGTCAGGGTCGCCGATGCGGGCCATCGCGGTTTTCGCCTGCCAAGCGCCGCGGATCGCGGGGTCGTCGAGGTTCACGCGGCCCATGTCCGTCAGGATGATGCCGGGGCAGATGCAGTTGGCGGTGATGCCGAAGGGGCCGACTTCCTGCGCCAGAACGCGGGTGAAGCCCATGACGGCGGCCTTGGAGGCGGAGTAATGCGCCTGTTCCGGCGCGCCGTGTTTGCCGCCGATGGAGGAGATGTTGCAGATGCGCCCGTAGTTCTGCGCCTTCATCGTGGGCAGGACTGCCTGCGTCACGAGGAAGGTGCCCTTGGCGTTCACGTCCATGACGCTGTCCCAGTAGTCCTCGGGGCAGTGTTCCACGTCGGAGGCGCGCAGGATGCCTGCGTTGTTCACGACGGCGTGGATGGTGCCGAAGTCTTGCAGAATGCGGGCGACCATCGCCTGCACCTCGGGTTTCGAGGCGACGTCGGCGTGGTAGGTCATGGCGCGGATGCCAGAGGCGCGGGCCTCGGCTGCGACGGCGTCCAAGGCGGTGGCCTGCGACGCGATATCGTTGATAGCAAGGTCGAAGCCCCGCTGCGCGAGGCCGAGCGCGATGGCGCGTCCGATGCCGCGGCTGGCGCCGGTGACGAGTGCGATGCGTGGCTTGGTCATGGGGTCCCCCTGTCAGAATGCGGTATAGCCGCCGTCCACCGTCAGCACCGTTCCGGTGATGTAGCTGGCGGCGTCGGAGGCGAGGAAGGCCACGGCGGTGGCGATCTCGCGCGGGTCGGCGAGGCGGCCCATCGGGATGGACTGGAGCCAGCGGTCGAACCAGTCGGGGCGCGAGCGTCCGGCAAGGGTGAGTTCGGTGGCGGTATAGCCCGGGGCCACGGCATTGACGCGCACCCGGCCCGCCCATTCCACGGCGAGCGATTTGGTCAGCAGGTTCACCCCCGCCTTGGCGGCGTTGTAGGCGACCTGCGGTTGGGGGTGGACGACGATTTCGCCGCAGATGGAGCTGATGTTGATGACGGAGCCGCGCCCTGCTGCGACCATCGGGCGACCGAAGGCGCGGGCGGTGTGGAAGACGCCGTTCAGGTCCACGTCGATCACGCGCCGCCAATCGTCGAGGCCCATGTCGAGCGCGGGGGCGTTGTGGACGATGCCTGCGTTGTTCACGAGGATATCGGCGGGGCCGTGGCGGGAGGTGAGGACTTGGGCTTGGGCCTCGCAGGCGGTGGGGTCGGTGACGTCGAGGTGGATCGCCTCGCCCGCCAGATCGCGGGCGGTGGCTTCGGCGCGGGGAAGGTCGCGGTCGGCGATGACGATGCGCGCGCCGCCTTCGGCCAACACCTCGGCTATGGCGCGGCCTATGCCCGTGGCCCCGCCGGTGATGACGGCGAGGCGGCCAGATATGTCGAAGGCCTTCACGCCGCGCCCCCGAGGGCGGATTTCAGCGCGGGGTAGAGCGATTTGTAGCGGGCGTAGATGTCTTCGTAGGCGGCGACATTGGCGGGGATCGGGTCCACCACGCGGCCCGGTTTCACCATCGCGGCGATGCCGTCGTCGATGCTGGCAAAGCGCCCCGCGCCATAGGCTGCCAGTACGGCGGAGCCGACCGAGGGCGCGTCGGGGGAATGGGGGATGCGGACGGGCAGGCCCGCCGTATCGGCATGGATCTGCATCCAGAGGTCGGAGGCGGTCGCGCCGCCGCCCACGGTGATTTCGTTCGAGGTGTAGCCGCCCGCCTTGAAGGCGTCGAGGATGGTGCGGGTGCCGAAGCCGATGCCCTCCATGATCGCGCGGAAGACGTGGTGGGGTTCATGCGCCAGCGTCAGCCCGACGATGGCCCCGCGCGACAGCGGGTCGGTATAGGGGGTGCGGTTGCCTTGGAAATGGTCCTGCACGATCACGCCTTCGGCCCCCGGCGGCAGGGCTGCGGCCTTGGCGTTCATCTCGGCCAAGTCCAGCGTGCCGCCGGTGAAGCGGCGGAGCCAGTTGACGATGGAGCCGGTAGAGGTCTGGCCGCCTTCGACGATCCAGCGGTCGGGATAGACGATGTCGGGATAGGCCCCCCAGACGCCCGGCGCATGCAGGGGCGCGGAGGTGACGCCGAATTGCAGATGCGACGATCCGGTGATGAGGGCGAGTTGGCCGGGCTGCGCGACGCCAAGCCCGATCATCCCGATCAGCGCATCGGCCCCGCCCTGCACGACCTTGACCGATTGCGGCAGGCCGAGGTCGGCTGCGGCGCGGGGGGTGAGGGTGCCCACGACCTCGCCGGGGGCGAGGACGCGGGCGGGCCATTTCTGCACCAGTTCCTCCATCCCCAGCGCGCGGAGGATGCCCGCGGCCCAGCCGCCATTGCGCGAGGAATAGTGCCAGCGCAGGCCCGCGTTATCGAGGCTGGCGACGCGTTCTCCGGTCAGGCGGAGGGTGAGGAAGTCCTGATATTCGCAGATCGTCGTGGCGCGGGCAAAGGTGTCGGGTTCGTTGCGTTTGAGCCAGAGTGCCTTGGGGATCATCCATTCGGCGGAAACCGGCCCCTGCCCTGCCCCGTTGATGCGCAGGGCGGGATCGCCCGTGGCCAGCACGGCATCGGCCTCGGCGCTGGCGCGGACGTCCATCCACATCAGCGCGGGGCGCAGGGCGCGGCCTTCTGCGTCCAGCGCGACGACGGTGCAGCAGGTGGTGGCGAAGGCCATCGATTCCACCTGTGCCGGGTCGATCTGCGCTTCGTGCAGCGCGCCGCGGGTGGCCTTGATGAGGCTGGCCCACCAATCCTCGGGGTCCTGTTCGGCGCGGGCTCCGGGGTAGAACTTCGTCTCATACGGTGCTGCGACCGAGGCGAGGCAGGTCCCCGCAAGGTCGAAGATGCGGACGCGGAGGCTTTCGGTGCCGCCATCGGCTGCGAGGTAATAGGCCATCGGTTCCTCCCTAACTCTTACTCAGCCAAGGTCGCGGAAGATCTGCAGGGCCTTGGCGGCATACATGACCGCCGGACCGCCGCCCATTTCGACCGCGACTTCCAGCGCCTCCACCAGTTGCGCCTCGTCCGCGCCGTGGCGGCGGGCGGCTTCGGCGTGGTAGAGGAGACAATCCTCGCATCCCTTGGCCGCTGCAATGGCCAGCGCGATGAGTTCGCGTTCGGCGGCGTCGAAGCGGCCTGCGGCGGTGGCGGCGCGGCTGACGGCGCCGAAGCCCTGCATCAGCGCGGGGGCCGTGCGCGAGAAGGCGGCGAGGCGGGACTTGGCGGCCTGAAGGTCGGTCTTGGTGTCAGGCATGGGTCAGGGCCTTTGTGATGAGGGCGGCGACATCGGCGGGCGCGTCCCATTGCGGCATGTGGCCCGTGGGCAGGACATGCACCGCCGCGCGGGGCGGCAGGTTGAAGAGGTGCGCGGCGGGGATGATGCGGTCGTCGCGCCCGATCAGCACGCGGAGCGGGATGCGCTCGGGCAGGCGGGACAGCGGGCCGAGCGTGTCGATGCGCTGGCCGTGGGGGCCCGCGATGGCCTGCGCCAAGGCGGTGAGGCGACCTTGGGAGAGGGTCTGCGCCATCGCCTCCAGCGCGTCGGGCGACAGGGTCGCGGCCTTGGGCCCGAGGAGGCGGAGGAGGTGGGCGATCTCTCCGGCGGTGGTCGCCGTCGCCATGCCGTGGACGAAGGCGGTTTCGATTTCCCGCCCCAGTCCGGCGGGGGCGATGAGGGTGAGGGAGGCCGTGCGGTCGGGGTTGGCGGTGGCGTAGAGGGCGGCGAGGTGGCCTCCCATCGAGTGGCCGACGAGGTGGAGTTTGCCCTGCGCGGTGGCGGCGATGCGGGTGATGGCGGAGAGGAGGTCGTCCACGCCCTGCGGGGTGGTGGTGTCGGTTCCGTGCCCCGGCAGGTCGGGGGCGAGGACGCTATGCCCCGCGCGGGTGAGGGCGGCGGTGAGGGCGGCCCAAGTCGCCCCGTCGCCCGCGAAGCCGTGGAGGAGGAGGACGGTGCCCGCCCCGCCCGCCGCGCCGAGTGAGGGGATGTCCTGCGCCTCGATCCTGCCGCGGCGTCCGGTGCCTTGGACCGACTCCAGCGCCACGCCGGATTGGCGGGCGAGGCGGCGGGCGGCGGGGGTGGCGCGGAGGGCGGAGGTTTGTGTCGCCGTGGCGCGTGTGGGTTGGGGCGCTGGGGCGGCGGCGGGGTCGGGGGCGGGTTCGGGGGCGGGCGGGGTCGGGGCGCCTGCATCCTCCCATTGCGTGGCGTCGATGCGGGCGATGGGGGCATCCACCGCCACCACGTCGCCGGGGGCAACCAGCGTTTCCACCAGAACGCCATCGCCTAGCGCGGGATATTCCACCACGGTCTTGTCGGTTTCCACCTCCAACAGCGGTTGGCCGCGTTTGAAAGCGGTGCCGGGCGTGATCAGCCAAGCGGCGATGGTGCCTTCCTCCATCGTCTCGCCCAGACGGGGCATGGTCAGGGTGCGCGTCGTCATGCGAAAAGCCGCCCCGCCGTTTCGGCGATCAGTTTCGGACCGGGCACGGAGCCGCTTTCAAGCTGGGTCGAGACGGAGATGGGGATATCCTCGCCCGCGACGCGCAGGACGGGGTCGTGGAGGAAGTCGAAGCATTCCTCGGTGATCCGCGCGGCGAGTTCGGCGGCCACCCCGCAGGTCATCGCGCCTTCCGACACGACCATGACGCGGCCCACCCGTTCCACATGCGGGCGGATGGTGTCGAAATCCAGCGGGTTGAGGGTGCGCAGGTCGATCACGGTGGCCTCGATGCCTTGGGCCGACAGAATCTTGGCCGCGTCGAGCGCGTAGTGGAGTTGGCGGGAATAGGTGACGATCACGAGGTCATCGCCCGTGCGCCGCACCGCCGCCTTGCCCCATTCCGGGGCGGGGGCGGAGAGGTCCACGTCCTCTTTCATCGTGTAGAGCGCCTTGTGTTCGATGAAGACCACGGGGTCGGGTTTCGTCAGCGCCTGACGCAGCAGGTGGTAGGCATCCGCCACGGTGGCGGGCATCGCCAGACGCAGGCCGGGGGTGTGCATCACATAGGCTTCGAGGCTCTGGCTGTGCTGGGCCCCGGCCGAGCGGCCCGTGCCGCCTTGGGTGCGCAGGACCATCGGCACGCCGATCTGGCCGCCGAACATGTAGCGGATCTTGGCGGCCTGATTGGCAAGCTGGTCCATCGTCATGCCGATGAAATCGACATACATGAGTTCCGCGACGGGACGCAGGCCGGTCATGGCGGCGCCCACCGCCGCGCCGACGATGGCGGGTTCGGAGATCGGCGTGTCGATCACGCGGTCGGGGCCGAAGTCGCGGATCAGGTCCTTGGTCACGCCATAGGCGCCGCCGTAGCGGCCCACCTCTTCGCCCATGATCACCACATCGGGGTCGTCGCGCATCGCATCCGCCAATGCCTGACGCAGCGCGTCACGATAGGTCATTTCCATGACGTGGCCTTTCATTCGCGCGCCAGCACGCGGTCGAGCCGGGTGCGGACGGGTTCGGGTTCGGGTTCGGTGGGGTCGTAGACGTCGCGGAACATCGACGAGAGCGGCGGTTCCGTCTGGGCGATGGTGAAGTCGATGGTGGCGTCCATCTCGGCGTCGATGGCGGCGTCGAGCGTGGCCAGATCGGCCTCGGTCGCGAGCCCCGCCGCGATCAGGCGGGCGCGGGCATGGGCGACGGGGTCCTTCTGGCGGCCTGCCTCTTCTTCCGCCGCGTCGCGGTAGGGGGATTTGTCCTTCCGCGCATGGCCGTAGAAGCGGTAGCAATCCACGGCGAGGAAGCCGGGTTTGCCTGCGCGGGCGGCATCGACGATGCGGCGGGCGGCGGCGGTGACGGCCTCCACGTCCAGACCGTCCACGGTTTCGCCGTTCAGGCCGAAGGCCAGCGCGCGTTCGTGCAGGCGGGTGTTGGCGGTGGCCTGATCGATGCGGGTGCCCATGCCGTATTGGTTGTTGATGCAGCAGAACACCACCGGCAGGCCCCAGAGCGCGGCCATGTTCATGGATTCGTAAAGGATGCCCTGCCCCGTCGCCCCGTCGCCGAAGAAGGCGACCGAGACGGCCCCGGTCTTCTTGTGCTTGGCCGCAAGCCCCGCGCCCACGACCGTGGGGATGCCGCCGCCCACGATGGCATTGGCCCCCAGATGCCCCAGCCCCATATCGGCGATGTGCATGGAGCCGCCCTTGCCGTGGCAATAGCCCGCCTCCTTGCCGCCGATTTCGGCCATCATCCGCGAAGGGTCCGCCCCGCGCGCAAGAAAGATGCCGTGGCCGCGATGGTGCGTGGTGAAGGTGTCCTGCGGCTGCATCGCCGCGCAGACGCCGACGGCCGCGCTTTCCTCGCCGATCGACAGGTGGAGCATGGAGCCTGCGGTCTGGCCGCGGACGAAGAGTTCGCCCACGCGTTCCTCGAAGCTGCGGACGCGCCGCATCTCTTGGTACAGCCTGTGCAGGTCGGTGTTCGACCCCGGGATGGGATGTTGGAGGGTCATGGCTTTCTCAGAGCAGGTTGAGTTTCGTGGACCGCGACACAATGGCGACGGCGATGAGGATGATGGCGCCCTTCACGATGGACTGGATGTAGGTGTCCATGCCGATGAGGTTCAGCCCGTTGTTGATGGTGCCTATGAAGAGCGCGCCGAAGAAGGTGCCAAGGACGGTGGCGGTGCCGGGGCGCAGCATGGTCATGCCGATGAAGACCGTGGCGAGGCCGTCGAGGAGGTAGCGCTCCCCCGCATTGGGCTGGCCGGAGCCGAGGCGGGCGGCCAGAAGCGTGCCCGCGATGACGGCGAAGACGGAGCAGAGGATGAGCGCCGCGGCGCGGTAGCGGCGGACGGTGACGCCCGAGAGTTCCGCCGCCTTCTGGTTGCCGCCCACGGCATAGATGTAGCGGCCGAAGACGGTGCGTTCCATCACGAACCACGCGAGCGCGACGGCGGCGACCATGAAGAAGGCCAGCACGGGGATGCCCGCGATGCGCCCCTGCCCCAGCCAGAGATAGGCGTCGGGCAGGCCGCCATAGATCGCGCGCCCTCCGGTCGAGAGGAAGTTGATGCCGAAGAGGATCGACCCCGTCGCCAGCGTGGCGATGAGAGAGGGGATGCCGACCACGGTGACCAGCACCGCGTTCAGCGCGCCGATGGCAAGGCCTGCGGCGAGGCCACCCAGAAGGGCCAAGGGCAGCGACACCCCGCTGATGAGCATGAGGGGGACAAGGATGCCCGCCATGCCGACGGCGTAGCCCACGGAAAGGTCCATCTCCCGCGCGGCGAAGCCGAAGGTCAGGCCCGCCCCCACGATGGTGAGCATGGAAATCTGCTGCGCGATGTTGAGCAGGTTCTGCGAGGTCAGGAACCTGTCCACCGTCAGCGAGAACAGGAGGAACATCAGAACGAGGACGACCAGCGTGGAATAGCGCTGGATCAGGTCCTTGCGGATGCCCAGCACGGCGTCGTGCTGCTGGGTGGCGGGGACGGAAGCGTCGGTCATGCGGCGGCTCCTGACATGGACTGGATGAAGCGGGCTTCGGAGAAGTCGGCGGCCATGATGGCGGGGCCGGGCCTTCCGCCCGCGAAGGGGATGACGCGGTGGGCGAGTTCCGCCACCTCGCCCAGATCGGAGGAGGCGATGAGGATGCCGGTGCCTTGGGCGGCGAGGCGGCGCATTTCGGCATAGATCTCGGCCTTGGCGCCGATGTCCACGCCTTCGGTCGGTTCGATGAAGATCATGACGCGGTAGCGGCCTTCGGCCCCGTAGAGCCATTTGCCGATGGAGATTTTCTGCTTGTTCCCGCCCGACAGCGTTTTCAGCGCCTGCCCCGATCCATGTGCCTTGACGTTCAGAAGGCGCATCACGCGGCGGGCTTCGGTTTCCTCGCGCCGGATGGAGAGGATGCCTGCGGTGGCGGCGTGGGTGGTGTGGACCATCGCAAGGTTCTCGCGCAGGTCCCAGTCGCCGATCAGGGCGTATTCCATGCGGTGGTCCGGCACCAGCGCCAGCCCCGCAGCAAGCATGGTGCGCACGTCGCGGGGCGTGACGGGGCGGCCCGCGATCGTCAACGCGTCGGCATGGACGCCCGCCGGATTGTGGAGCGATCGGGCAAAGCCCACATGGCCCGCGCCCGTCAGGCCGATCAACCCCACGATTTCGCCCGCCTGAAGGGTGAAGTCGGGGATTTCGATGCGCCCCGCCCGCCAGTTGCGCAGCGTCAGCACGGTGTCGCCGCCCACTGGGGCGCGGGCCGCCTGTGCCGCGCGGCCCTCGCCCGTGGCGCGGCGGAGCATGAGGTCGACCATCCCCGCCTCGGTCATCCGGTCGGCGGGTTCGGTGGCGATCAGGCGACCGTCGCGCAGGACTGTGATGCGGTCGGACAAGGCTTTGATTTCGGAAAGGAAATGGCTGATCAGCACCACCCCCACCCCGCGCGGCGGGAGCGAGCGGATGATGCGCCAGAGCTGTTCCTTTTCGCGCGCGGGCAGGGTGGCGGTGGGTTCGTCGAGGATCAGGAGATGGACCTGACCGCGCAGGGCACGGACGATCTCGATCACCTTGCGGTCGGCCATGGGGAGTTCGCCCACGGGGCGGTCGAGGTCGATGGACACATCGGGAAACCAGCGCGCCAATGCCTGCGCCGCCGCATCGCGCAGGGCGGCGCGGCGGATGACGCCGAAGCGGCGCGGTTCAGCACCTAGGAAGATGTTTTCTGCCCCCGTCAGCGCGGGAACGAGGCTGCCTTCCTGACTGACATGGGCGATCCCGCGCAGAAGTGCGTCGCGGGGAGAGGTCAGGTGCAGTTTTTCGCCGCCGATGGCGATGCTGCCCAAAGAGGGCGCGAGGCTGCCGCCGAGGATGGAGACGAGGGTGGATTTGCCCGCGCCGTTTTCGCCGATCAGGCCATGCACCTCGCCGGTGTGGAACGTGAGCGAGACGTCGTCGAGCGCCCGCGTGCCGGGGAACTGCATCGTTATGTTGGAAAGGGTGATGTCCATTCGCGCCGGCCCCTGATGCCCTTTGTGGGGAACCGGGCCATCGCGGCCCGGTTCCATGGGTGGGATCACATGAAGTCCTGGCAGTTCTTCTTGGTGACGAGGGGGGCGTCCATGTAGACAGTCTTGGACGGGATCACGTCATCGGCGGGTTTGCCGTTCACGACGATTTCGTCGATCCACTGGCCGACCTGCGCGCCCATGCCTTCGAAGGGCTGCGAGACGGTGGCGATCATCATGCTGTCGGGTTTGCAGACCTCGGCCACGGCCTGCGGGTGGCCGTCGATGCCGATCACCTTCACCCCGGTGATCCCCGCCGCCGTCAGCGCGTTGATGGCGGCCTGCGCCGGTTCGTCCCACGGGGCCCAGACGGCGTTGATGTCGGTGCCAAAGCGGGCGGCGTAATCTTCCATCGTGCGCGACGTGTCTTCGAAGAAGGCGGTGTAGTCGATGTTGTGTTCGGCCAGCACCTTGACGTCGGGATATTCCTTCAGCACGTCTTCCATCACGTCACCGCGCTTGCGCGTGCCGTGATGTTCGGCCATGCGCAGGAAGATGATGTTGCCCTTCCCGCCAAGCTCGTCCAGCAGATAGGGAGAGACGTCCGAGGACATGGCCCAGTTGTTCGTCGTCAAATCCACAACCACACCGTCGATATACCCGCTATCGACCGAGAAGACGGGGATGCCCGCCGCCACGGCGGCGTCGATGGCCGCGCGGCTGGCGCGCAGGTCGGACATGGTGATGATGATGGCCCCCACGCCGCGGTTGGCCGCGTCCTGGATGTTCGAAGCCGTCGCCTCGCCCGAACCGGCGCTGTCGAGGAAGCTGACGTTCCAGTCGGACTTGCCGCTTTCGGCAAGCCAAGCTTCGAAGCCCGCCTTGACGCGCTGTTCGGACTGGGCCGCGGCGTTGGAATGCACCCACGCGATTTCAAGCGCCTGCGCGGCACCCGCAAAGCCCAGCAAGGCTGCCACGGAGACAGCAGAGATCGTTCCGGCAAACCGGTTTTTCATTCGCAATACTCCTCCCAGAGACCAGATTCCGTACTGGCCGATGTTTCGTGCCGAGCATCCCCGACATGGGCCAGAATGCCGCTTGAATTACATCTGTCAAGCAAAGATACATTTGTCACGACGAGGGAGCGCGACATGAGGACCCAGACCGATACCCCGACGGAGGAAGAGGAACTGATGGCCCGTGCGGCGTGGCTGTACCATGTGGGCGGGTTGAATCAGGAGGCGGCGGCGGCGCGGCTGGGCGTGACGCGCGCGCGGGTGAACAAGCTTTTGCAGGATGCGCGCGAGACGGGGCTGGTGAGCATCAACATCAGCCCCGCCAATATCGGAATGCTGGCCGTCGAGGATGAGATCGCGCGTCGCTGGGGGCTAGAGTTCTGCACCTGCACGCCCGCTTTGGGGCTGGAGGGAGAGGGGGTGGCGACGGGCTTTGCCCTGCGCGCGGTGGGGATGGCGGCGGCGAATCACCTGCGGGATCATCTGTCACGCACCGACGCGCCCGTGGTGGGCACGGGTTGGGGGCGGACGCTGGACCAGATGACGCGGCATCTGGCGGGGGTGAGCGCCTCGCAGGCGAAGTTCGTGAGCGTGATGGGGTCCTTAACGGCGAATTCCAGCTATAACCCCTTCGAGGTCGTCCATGCGCTGGCGCGGCAGACGGGGGGCGAGGGCTATGTTCTGCCCGTCCCCTTCATCGCGGACAGCGTGGAGGATCGGCATGTGCTGATGTCGCAGAAGACGGTGCAGAAGGCGCTGGCCATCGCGGAGTCGGCGACGGTCACCTACATATCCTTGGGGGAGTTGAAGGAGGAGTCTCTGCTGCGGCGGCAGGGGATGCTGACGGCCGAGGATCTGGCGACCCTGCGCGAGGCGGGGGCGGTGGGGGATACGAACGGGATCTTCTATGACGCGGAGGGGCGCGCGGTGGCGCATCCGCTGAATGCCCGCACCATCGCGCTGGGGTTCGACAGCCTGCGGCGGACGAATGTGGTGGTCCTTGTTGCCGGGGTGCAAAAGGCGAGCGCGGCGCGGGCCTTCCTGCAGAGCGGGGTGGCGAAGGGCCTGATCGTGGATGGGGATACCGCGTTGCGGATGTTGCAGGAGGACGGGCGGGATTAAGCGTTCGGCCCTGTCGGTGTGGGGATCATCTGGCTGCGCCGCGGTCATGGGGACGGGATCATGAAATCCGGCGCAAGACCCGAGGCCCCGATGAAAGGGGCGACATCCATGCCGCGGAACACGCCGTGGAGGGTTGCGAGGACCGTGCGGCATCCGGCGGCAGAGCCGCCCAGAACATCGGTGTGAAGGGTATCGCCGACCATCGCCAGCCGTCCGGCCTCGATCCCCGCCTGCCGGATGCCCGCCTGGAAGATGTCGGCGAAGGGCTTGCCGATCCATGTCACCGGCAGGTCAGGAAGGCGGTCGAGGAGCAGGTGGCCATAGAGCCCCGGTTCGATGGTGAGGCCATGTTCATGGGGTGCCATCACATCGGGATTGGCGATGACGAGGGGGCGTGGCCGACGTTCGAGCGCCCGGATCAGACGATCCTGAAGGTGGTCGTTCCAGCGCGCGGTGGAGAGGAAGAGCAGGGCATCCGAGTGATCCAGCGCGGAAGGGTCGTCCAGCGCATCGGTGACGTGGGCGGGAATGTCTTCGAAACGATCCCCTTCCGCCGAGATTGCGGCCCAATGCGCCCCCGGCGCGATCTGTGCCATGCGCGCGGCGGCGATGTCGCGCGAGGCGATCACATCCTCAGGTGCGAAATCGAAACCGAGGCTTGCGTATTTCGCGATCAGTTGCGGACGGGTGAAGCTGGCGGCATTGGTCAGGACGATCAGCCGCTTGCCCCGCCCGCGCAGGGAGCGCAGGCGTTCGGGCACGCCGGGGATCGGCCGGTTGCCAACATTCAGGACGCCATAGGCATCGAGGAGGAAGCCGTCGACGTGATCGGCGACCTCTTCCAGCGAGGGCAGGGCGAGGGCGGCACCAGGTGGCCCGGCGGCGGGGAGGCGCGGGCGGATGGTTTCGTAGAGACGGAAGGCATCCTCGGTGCCGGTGAGGGCGGAACCGGGACCGGCGGACTGTGACACCACCCTAGTCATGGCGGAGCCCGCGGCCGGAGCGGGGAAGGCGTTCCGGTTCCATGTCAGACCGGCAATCCGGCTGCACGCGCCCTCTGGCGCAGCCACGGAATTCCGGCAGTGACCATCCTTTCGGGCGTTGCCCCGGTCGGCCGCCACAGGGCCAGAGCCGCCGCGATTTCGTCCGGCAGTTCGCAGAAGGCCTCGGGCACGAGACCGCCGTTGAAACCGGATGCCTTCAATGCCGCAAAGAGCGCGTCGAAGTCGCAACAGCCCGCCCCCGGCATGCCGCGCGTGGATTCGGACAGGTGGATGTAGCGCAGGAAGGCGCCCGCATCCTGCACGGCCTGTGCCGGGGATTGTTCCTCGATGCAGAGGTGGTAGGTGTCGAGATGGATGAAGATATTGTCCGCCCCGACCCGTTCGATGATGGCTGCGGCCTGCGCGGCGGTGTTGACGAGATGGCTTTCGTAGCGGTTGACGACCTCGATCCCGATGGACATGCCAAGAGCGCGCGCCTTTTCCGCGGCGATGCGGTAGCTGCGGGCGACGTTGTCCAGTTCGGTTTCGCTTGGCGGGCGGCCCGTGCGTTCGCCAAGCGGGCCATAGGTCAGGCCCGTGAGCGCGATGGCCCCCATGCCGCGGACGGTCTCCAGCGCGGTGCAGAGGAAATCCGCGGCGCGATCCGGGTGGGAGGAGGCGGCGCAATCGGCGGGAAGGCCGAGCGTGCAGATGACGGGAACGCCCAGACCTTCGAGCAGCCTGCGTGAATGGGCGACATCTATGGCGGCGGGGTTCAGCGTCAGGACCTCGATGCTGTCGAAGGACAATCCACTGTCGCGGATCGCGACAACCGTCGCCTCGGCCTCGGGCACGGTCCAGTTCCATGACCAAAGACCGCTGTGCAGACCCCATCCCTTCATCTGAATGCCCTTGTTCTTCGCATGGCATGAAAGGGGCCGCGGCAGGGTTGCAGCGGCCCCGGAACTGATCAGAAGTCGAAGTCTTTGACGTTGCTTGCGTCGAAGATGTAGGGCGAACCCAGAAGCACCTCGGAACCGTTGACGATCTGCAGTTCGCCAAGGCGGCCGGCCTGAACGGTGGTGTCACCCGGTTTCAACGTGCCGTCCGCGGCGGCACGCAAGACCATGAGCGCGGCATAGCCGAGATCGACCGGGTTCCAGAGGATCGCGTTCTTCACGCAGCCCGCCTCGATATAGGGGCGCATGGCGTTCGGCGTTGCGAGACCCACGACCTTGACGCTTTCGCAGAGGCCGGCCTGGGTGACCGCTTCGGCAGCGGCGGGGGTGGCGACCGAGGTCATCCCGAAGATGCCGTCGATATCATCGCCATACTTGTTCAGGAGGGTGTTGGCCTGGTTGAAGGAGAGGATGTTGTCTTCCTGCGCCTCGACCGTTTCAAGCCAGGTCATGTTCGGGTAGCACTGTTTTTGATAGGCCTCCATCTCGGCGATCCAGCGGGCCTGGTTCGGCGTGGTGAAGGTGGAGGTGACGATGGCGAACTTGCCTTCGGGGCCGATGGCAGCGGCCATTTCTTCGATCAGGCTGCGCGCGATGCCGTTGAATTCGGCGGGGTTGATGAACCATTGGCGCGCGTCGGGTTCGGCATTTGAGTCGTAGCCGACGACATTGATGCCCGCCTCCAGCGCCTTGCGCAGGACGGGGGCGATGGCGACCGGGTCATTGGCCGAGAACAGGATGCCGTCGACGCCCGAGGTGATGTAGTTGTCGATCAGCGTGATCTGGTCGTCGATATTGGCCTGTGCCGGGCCGTCGGTCGTGGCCTCGACATTGCCGAGTTCCTGTGCGGCCTGCTGCACGCCCAGCGAGGTGGCGTTGAAATAGCCGATCCCCACGAGCTTGGGCACGTCGACGACGCGCAACTGCTGCCCTGCCTTGGCGCCCTCATTGGCGGGGATGCCGCCGTTATAGGGAACCGAGGCGAGCGTTGCCGCCGATCCGTCGCAGGGAAGCGGGTTGGTGGCCGCGCCGTCACCGCCGACCCACTGGGCCGCCGCCGGGCCGGCCGCGATGGTCAGTGCCGCGGCGGCACTGAAGAGTATTGCCTTTGCCTTCATTTGAACAACTCCTCCACATGTTGGCCGGTGGACATCCCATCCGGCAGTTGGACCGGCCATTTCATCGGCCCAATTCCTTGTTGGTCAGTGGCGCATGCGGCGCTCTGACAGGTTCGACATCAGCAGGGCGAGGATCAGGACGACACCGATCAGGACGATCGTCCCGTCGCCCTTGACCCCGGCAAGGGAAAGACCGCTTTCCAGTGTCTGGATCAGCATGAGGCCCAGCGCCGTACCGATGATCGTGCCGCGCCCGCCGAAGATGCTGGTCCCGCCAAGGACGACGGCGGTGATCACGTCAAGCTCCAGCCCGACGCCCATGTCGGAGCGCGTCGTCGAGACGCGGCTGACGAAGATGATCCCGGCAAGGGCCGAGGCGAAACCGGAGGCGGCGTAGATCGCCATCTTGGTCTGATCGACGGGGAGGCCGGCAAAGCGCGCGGCCTGTTCGCTTGACCCCATGGCATAGACCGTCCGGCCCCAGCGGGTGGTGCCGAGGACAAAGGCGCAGAGGACGAAGAAGAGCAGGATGATCCAGATCTGGGTGGGCAGGCCGAGGATGGTTCCCTGACCAATGACAGAGAACCATTCCGGGTAGCCGCGCACCGATTTCGCACGGCTGATGCCCTCGGCCAGACCACGGTAGAGCGCGAGGGTCCCAAGGGTGGCGATGAGGGGCGGGAAATTGAACTTCGTGATGATGAACGCGTTGAACAGCCCGCAGCACAGGCCCACGATCAGGACGAGGGGCAGCACAAGTGGCAGGGGAATGCCGAGATCCTGCCAGAACACCCCGGTCAGGACGGCGGCCAGCCCCATGATGGAGCCGACAGAAAGGTCGATGCCGCCGCTGGCGATGACGAAGGTCATGATGAAGGCGACGATGGCCACCTCGGCCATCAGGCGGCCCTGGTTCAGGAGGTTGGCCCCCGTCAGGAACTGTGCCGACTGGGTTGCCATGACGATGCAGGCCAGCACGATCATCAGGGCGAGAACGGTTTCGTGCATGTAGCGGAAGCGCATGGTCACATCCCCCCTTTCGCCATCTCGCGCTGGCGTCGGATCATGTCGGCCAGCACGGTGACGAGGATGAGCAGGCCGATGAAGGCCCGCAGCCAATAGGCCGAGACGTTGATGAAGACGAGCGCGGAGCCAATCACCGCGAAAAGGATCGCCGCGAGTGAGGCCCCGATGACCGTGCCCGCGCCGCCGAGGATGGAGACGCCGCCGATCACCGCCGCGGTGATCACCAGCAGTTCGAGGTTCGGCGGGACCGTGGATTGGATCACCTGCAGCTGTGTGGCGAAAAGTATCGTGGCCAGCCCGGCGAAGGCCCCGTGGATGGCGAAGACCTGCACGATCCGGCGACGCACGGGCACGCCCACGGCGCGCGCCGCCTCGGCATTGCCGCCGATGAGGTAGAGCGAGCGGCCGAAGACCGACAGCTTCATCCAGACGGCCGCCGCAATGGTCAGGGCGATTGCCCAGACAAGCGGCATGGGAATGCCGAGAACGTTCAGCTTTGCGATCTGGTATTCCGGCGGCAGGTCGTTGATCCATGCGCCGCCCGTCGCGGCGATCAGCCCGCCTTGCAGGATGGCCATGGTACCCAGCGTGACCACGATGGAGGGGATGCCCGCATAGGCGACGATGACGCCGGTGAGCCCGCTTATGACCGCGCCAAGGATGACAGGCGCGGCCCAGGCCATCCAGAGCGGCGCGTCTGAGACGGCAACCAGACCGGAGACCGTCGAGAGGACACCGATCAATGCGCCGACCGACAGGTCGATCTCGCGGATGACGATGACCATCGTCATCCCGATGGCGGCAACGGCGACATAGGCGTTGCCGGAGAGGATGGAGTTCAGGTTGCGCGCGCTGATGAAGCGTTCGTTATAGGCCCCGACGGCAATGATCAGCAGAAGAATGGCGGCGGCGACCAGCAATTCGTGCCCATATTCCGCCCTGAGGCGTGTGAGAAGGGATTTCGGGGCCGTCGCGGGCGTGGCGTTGCGGTCCGGTGCGAAAGTCATGCTGTGGTCTTCCGTTGTGTCGGCGCAGCTTGCTGGGCCGTCATCGCCTGCGCGACATGTTCGGGTGTTGCCTGTGCCCGGTCGATGATTGCGGTGATGCGGCCTTCGGCGATGACCATCACCCTGTCGCTGAGCGCGAGGACCTCGGGCAATTCGGAGGAAATCATCAGGATCGCCAGACCCTGCTGCGCCATCTCGCCCATCAGGCGGTGGATCTCGGCCTTGGCGCCGACATCCACCCCGCGCGTGGGTTCATCGAGGATCAGGACCTTCGGCGCTGTCTCCAGCCATTTGGCGATGACCACCTTCTGCTGGTTTCCGCCCGAAAGTTCACCGACCGGCTGTTCGATGCCCGCGGCGCGGACGCCGATCCGGTCGAAGGCGGCCTGTGCCATCTCACGCTCGTTCCCCCTGCGGACGAAGCCTGCGAAGGAGGAGAGCCGGTCCAGCACGGCGATCGACAGGTTTTCGCGGATCGCCATCGGCTTGACGAGGCCCTGACCGCCGCGATCCTCGGGGACATAGGCGATGCCTGCGTCGCGGGCGGCGCGGGGCGATGCGATGCGCACCTCGTTCCCGTCGATACGGATGGTTCCGCGCGTGGCGGGGGTGATGCCGAAAAGGACATGGGCGAGTTCCGTGCGGCCCGATCCGACCAGACCGGCGACGCCGAGGATCTCTCCGGCGCGGACGGTGAAGGTGGCATCCTGCACCAGCCGCCCGTGGGCGAGCCCCTCCACCTCCAGCACGGGTTTGCCGATCCGGGCGGGGAGTTTCGGGAAGACCTGCCCGATCTCGCGCCCGACCATCATCCGGATCAGGTCGGCCTCTGTCGCGCCGACCCGGTCAAGCGTGCCCACGAGCTTGCCGTCGCGCAGCACCGTCATGCTGTCGGCGATGCGGAAGATCTCTTTCATCCGGTGGCTGACATAGATGATGCCCGCTCCCCTTGCGCGGAGTTGGTCGACGATGGAGAGGAGTTTCTCTGCGTCGCGTTCCGAAAGCGACGCGGTCGGTTCGTCAAGGATCAGCACCTTCGCCTGCTGGTTGAGGGCGCGGGCGATTTCGACGCGCTGACGCATGGCGACCGAGAGGGTCCGGACCTTGGCATCGACATCGAGGTCGTGGCAGTCGAGTTCGGCCAGCAATTCGCGGGCGCGGCGGCGCATGCCGGGCCAGTCGATCGCGCCCCATGCCCGGCGCGGGTAGTGGCCGGAGAAGATGTTTTCGGCCACCGTCAGTTCACCGAAGAGCAAAAGCTCCTGATGCACGGTGGCGATGCCCGCACGCGTGGCGCTGCCGGGGTCGGGCAGGGTGACGGGCCTGCCGTTCAGCGTGATGGTGCCGCTGTCGGGTGACTGCATTCCGGCGAGGATCTTGACGAGGGTAGATTTGCCCGCGCCGTTCTCGCCCATCAGGGCCTGCACCTCGCCCGCTCGCAGGGTGAAGTCGACGCCATCGATCGCGCGGACGCGGCCGAAGGATTTCGACACGCCGCGGACGGTGAGCAATGCGGGGGTTTCCATCGCTGATCCCATCAGGCCACCCCGTAGAAGCGGGTGGCATTGCCGCCGAAGATCGCCGCGAGGTCTTCGGGTGCGTAGAGATCGGACAGGACGCCGCGCGAAAGCGCCACCACCTCGGCATAGGAGCCGGCGAGGGTGCAGACCGGCCAGTCGCTGCCGAAGATCAGGCGATGCGGGCCGAAGAGCGCGGCCACCCTTTCGATGTAGGGACGGATGCGATCGAGGGTCCAATCCGGCCCCGCCTCGGTCACCAGACCCGAGACCTTGCAGGAGATGCCCGGATGCGCCGCGACGCGGGCTATCAGGGAGGACCATTCGTCGAAGCCGCCCGCGGCTATGCTGGGTTTCGACAGGTGGTCGATCACCGCCACGAGGCCGGGTGTCCGGTCCAGCGCCGTGATCAGCGCGGGAAGGTGGCGGACATGGGTAAGAATGTCGAACGGCACCCGCCGTGCCGCGACATGGGCAAGGTTTTCCAGAAAGACCGGGGCAAGGATGCGGTCTGGATCTTGTTCCTGCAGCATCGGACGCAGGCCCACCCATTTGGGCTTTGCCTGCCAATGCGCCAGACGTGCGGGGAAGTCGCTGCTCTGCATGTCGGCCCAGCCGACCACGCCGGCCACCCAATCGGTGCGCGCGGCGATGGAGAGGAGGAATTCCGTCTCGGCCTCGGTTTCGGCGGCCTGCACGAGGATGGTGCGTGCAACTCCGGTGCGTTGCATCAAGGGATGCAGGTCATCGGGCCCGAAATCGCGCAGGAGCGGGCCGAGATCCGGTGTCATCCATCCGTAATCGCCGCGTGCGACCGTCCAGAAATGCTGATGGGCGTCGATGACCTCAGGCACGGATGACACCCTTCTTGATGATGACATTGCCATAGAGCCGGCGTTCGCCCGTCGCGACCACGGCATAGGCCGCGCGCGCCCTTTCGTAGAAGGCGAAGCGTTCGATCAGTTCCATCCCGATCTCGCGTCCTTCGTGGCGGCGGCCTTCGGCGCGGAATTCGTCGTAGATGGGCACGCTTTGGCCGACAGCATCCATGACGCCCATCGGGACCGGCACGAAGTCATCCAGCGGGAATAGCGCGAGGATCGCCGAGAGGGCCGCCGTCGCGGTGGTTCCGGGAAGTTCCACGACCCGGCGGCCCATCTGATGGGCGGGAAAGTTCGCGTCCACGATGGCCAGTTCGTCGCCATGGCCCATGTCGGCGAGGATCTTCAGGAGATCCCCCGTCAACAGCGGATTGATGGTCTTGAGCATCCTACGACTCCCCTGATCCGATGACGGCGTCGATTTCCGGCCACAGCGCATCGGGGATGGGGTGGCGATGCCAGCCGAGGTTCTGATCCAGTTCGGCAAGGGAGCGGAGTCCAAGCACCACGCTGGACACGGCAGGGTGGCGGAGGCCGAATTGCAGCGCCGCGGCACCGAGCGGTACATCATGCGCGTCGCAGATGCGGCGCACCTGATCGACAAGCGCGACGATGGCGGGCGGGGCGACGGCGTAATCGAAGGTCGCCTTGGCGCCTTTGGGCGCGGCAAGGATGCCGGAGTTGAAGACGCCCCCAAGGACAAGTGCCACACCGTGACGCTGCATTTTCTCCATGAGGGACGTCGCCTGCCGGTCGATCAGGGAATAGCGGCCTGCCAGAAGGCAGACATCCAGATCGGCCTCGTCCATCGCGTCATGGATCGCCTGCGTCTCGTTCACGCCAAGACCGAAGCCGCGGATATCGCCATTGGCGCGCAACTCCTCCAGCGCGCGAAAGCCGCCGCCCTTGGTCAGCGCGGCCCAGTGGTGATCGTGCAGGGGGCCATGAGTGAGGCGCCCGATGTCGTGGATCAGGAGGATGTCGATGGCCGTCATGCCGAGACGCTGGCGGCTGTCTTCGAAGCTGCGCATCACGCCGTCATGGCTGTAGTCGAATTTCTCTTGAAAGTTCAGTCCGTTGTGCCAGCCGGGATCGAGCGGGTTCCGTGGCGGCGGGGGGGCGAGGTCCAGCCCCGCGCGCGGCGCGACGAGAAGGCGGCCGACCTTGGTGGAGAGCACGCCACCGGCCTTTTCGCGCAGAAGATCGCCGGTGAGGCGTTCCGACCGGCCGATGCCATACATCGGTGCCGTGTCCACGTAACGTATACCCGCCGCCCATGCCGCATTCAGCACCTCGCGCGCGGCGGGTTCCGAGACGGGGGCGAAAAGCCCGCCCAGCGGCACGGTGCCAAGACCGATCTCGGTGACCTGCAGTCCCGTGCGGCCAAGCGGGCGAATGCCGAGCGTCCGGTCCATCACCGCGCCTCTTCCAGGATGCGGCGGTAGTCGGCTACCTCGGCCCGGCGGGGATTGGTCGCGTGGCAATGGTCGTGCATCGCCGCCTCGGCCACCTGATCGAGCATGGCGGGCGTCAAGCCGAGCGCATCGAGACCTGAGGGCAGGCCCAGCCGGGTGTTGAGGGCGGCGACATGGGAATCGGGCTCGCCCCCGCAGATGGCGGCCAGCCGATCCCATTTGGCGCCGATGACGGGGCGGTTGAAGCGCAGGACGGCGGGCATCAGCACGGCGTTCAGCGTGCCGTGGTGCAGGTTGAGTTCGCGGATCGCGCCCATCGGATGGGTCAGCGCGTGAACGGCGCCAAGCCCCTTCTGGAAGGCCATGGCCCCTTCAAGCGCCGACACCATCATGTCGCGCCGGGCGT
This sequence comes from Tabrizicola sp. M-4, assembly GCF_051132405.1. GTDB lineage: Bacteria > Pseudomonadota > Alphaproteobacteria > Rhodobacterales > Rhodobacteraceae > Paragemmobacter. The sequence goes on along the minus strand of NZ_CP128606.1, from coordinate 3,860,753 downwards.
CCCTGTCCTGCCCGTTGCGGGTGGCCCGTTCGATGGCGGCGAGGCCGGTTTCCAGACCGTGCAGCGCGATGGCCTCGGCCGGAGGGTTGAAGGCGGGGGCCATGTAGGTTTCGAAGCAGTGCGAGATGGCGTCCATCCCGGTGGCCGCCGTAAGCAAGGGGGGCAGCCCGTAAGTCAGTTCAGGGTCGCAGATGGCGAGGTTGGGCAGCATGTGCGGTGAAAGGATGCCCAACTTGCGCCCGTCATCGGTGATGATGACCGCCGCGCGCCCGACTTCGGAGCCTGTGCCCGACGTGGTGGGGATGGCCACCATGGGGCAGCCCGGGGCCGCGATCCGGGCCATGCCGCCCGACACGGCGGTATAGAGGGACAGCGGCGGGGCGTGGTTGGTGAGCAGGCGGACGGCCTTGGCGAGATCAAGCGCCGATCCGCCGCCGAGGCCCACCACGCCGTCGCAGTTCGCGCTGCGGAACAGGGCGAGTGCGGCGAGAGTGGCGGATTCGGTGGGATTGGCGGGCGTTCCGTCGAAGAGGGCGGCCCCTGCCCCTGCCAGTTCCATGATGCGTGACGCGACGCCGGCGGCGACAAGACCGCGATCCGTGACCACAAGCGGGCGGGTGATGCCAAGGGCCGCGAGATGCGCCGGAAGGCGCGAGACCTCGCCTTCGCCGAATTCGATCCGCGTGAGATAGGTGATGGTGGCCAAGGCAGTCTCCACTCTCGGCGGGGGATGAGGCACCTCTTCAACTAATATATTTGTTGTCATCTATCAATTAGAATTTGTCGTTTACATTTGCATGTGATGCCTATAACGTCCTGACAAACGGCAAATATATCAGTTTTGAAATCAAGGAACGCCGTGCGAAAGTCAGATGAAATATATCAGTTGATTCGGCGGGATATCGTCAGACTGGCTGTTGCGCCGGGGGCTCCCCTGTCGGAAAAGGAGCTGGGCCAGCGGTTCGGCGCCTCGCGGACGCCGGTGCATGAGGCGCTGAAGCGGCTGGCGGAGGAGCGACTGGTCAAGATCGTTCCGCAGTCGGGCACCTTCGTGCGCCGCCTGTCGAGCAAGACGGCGGAAGAAGGTTTCATCATCCGCCGCGCGCTGGAGATCGAGGGTATCCGCAGGGCTGCGAGCCGGATCACGGACCCAGAGATCGCTGCGCTGGACGCCAATCTTGACGAGATGCGCCTGCTGCTGCGGACCGGGCGGCTGGCGGAATATATTGACGTCGATGACCAGTTCCACGCCCTGATCGCGCATGCGAGCGGGCTGCGGAACATCTGGCGCTTCATTGATCTGGCTAAGGTGCATCTTGATCGTTTGCGCCACCTGAGCACGCCTGTCCCCGGCCATCTGGAGCGGGTGACGGAACAGCATGCCTCGATTCTCGAGGCGCTGCGGGCACGTGATCCCGACCGGTGCGAGCTTTCGCTGCGGGTGCATCTGGATTCCTCGTACATGGTGATGTCGCGCCTCGCGCCGGAGAATGCCGATCTTTTCCTGACCGAGGATGAGGACGAATGACCGTGACAGCCCCCCCACGCGCCGCGCCCCTGCTGCGCCTGCATCCGGCGGATTCGGTCGTGGTGGCGCGGGCGGATGTCGGGCCGGAGGCGGATCTTTCCGCCCTTGGTCTGCCGTCGCCCCGCAGCCGCATACGGCGCGGGCACAAGATGGCGGTGGCACATATCGCCAAGGGCGACGCGGTGCGGAAATACGGGCAGGTGATCGGCGTGGCCTCGGCCGATATCCTGCCGGGGGAGCATGTCCACCTGCACAACCTTGCTATGGGCGAGGCGGAAAACGACTATGCGATTGGAACCGAAGTCATCCCGATGGAGCAGGCTGTCGGGGCCACCTTCGACGGCTATCCGCGCGCGGATGGCCGGGCAGGGACGCGGAACTACATCCTTGTCATCTCTTCCGTGAATTGTTCGGCCACCGTGTCGCGCCGGATCGCCGCGCATTTCTCGACACCGGAGGCGCGGCGTGCCTGGCCCGCGCTGGATGGGGTGATCGGCCTTACGCATGGTGGTGGCTGTGCGCTGGACATGGGGTCGGAGGGGTATCGGCTGCTGACGCGATCCATCGCGGGATATGCGGCCAATCCGAATGTGGGCGGCGTCTTGATGGTGGGGCTAGGTTGCGAGACGAACCAGATCCCGATCCTGCTGGAACGGCAGGGGCTGGCCGCGGGCGACCGGTTGCGGACCTTCACGATACAGGACAGCGGGGGCACGCGTGCATCGGTTGATGCGGGCGTGGAGGCCGTGGCCGCGCTGGCCGATGCGATGGGGCATCAAAAACGCGTGCCGGTGCCGCTTTCGGCGCTGACGCTGGGGCTGCAATGCGGCGGATCGGACGGGTATTCGGGGATCACCGCCAACCCTGCGCTGGGGGTGGCGGCGGATCTTCTGGTGCGCAATGGCGGCACGGCTGTGCTGTCGGAAACACCTGAGATCTATGGTGCGCAGCACCTTCTGACGCGGCGGGCGGTCAGTGGCGAGGTCGCACGCAAATTGCTGGACCGGATAGAATGGTGGCGCGACTACACGCATCGCAATGGGGCCACGCTGGACAACAATCCGTCCTTCGGGAACAAGCAGGGCGGGCTGACCACCATCCTTGAGAAGTCGCTGGGTGCCGTGGCCAAGGGGGGCAGTTCCCCTCTGGTGGACGTGGTGGGATATGGCGAGCGGATCGGGACGGGTGGCCTGATCTTCATGGATACGCCCGGATATGACCCGGTTTCGGCGACGGGGCAGATTGCCGGGGGCTGCAACCTTGTGGCCTTCACCACCGGGCGCGGCTCTGTTTCGGGGTTCAAGCCCGCGCCGACGGTCAAGATCGCGACCAACAGCCAGATGTATGACCGCATGTCCGACGACATGGACCTGAACTGCGGCCCGATCATCGAGGGCGAGATGACCATCGAAGAGGCGGGGCAGGCGATTTTTGACATGCTGGTCGCCGTCGCCTCGGGCGCGCCCACGAAGAGCGAGCTTCTGGACTATGGCGACAACGAGTTCGTCCCCTGGCCGATGGGGGCCGTGCTGTGAGCGATCAGGAAGGTTTGGGTAAGCGATGAGCGCCATTCACGACAGCTATGACGTGATCATCCTCGGGGCGGGTGTGGGTGGTGGCGCGATGGCCAACCGCCTTGCGCAGGCGGGGGCCAAGGTTCTGGTGATCGAACGCGGGGGGAGGCTGCCGCGCGAGGCGGATACATGGTCTGTGCGGAAGGTATTTCACGAACAGGCCTTCACGACGCCGGAGACATGGCGCGACAAGGACGGGAAGGAGTTCCGCCCGTCGACTTTCTATTATGTCGGGGGCAATTCGAAGTTCTTTGGCGCGGCCACCGTCCGCTTTCGCGAAAGGGATTTTCAGGAGATCGCCCATCATGAGGGCGTGTCGCCGGCATGGCCCTGGTCCTATGCCGATTTCGCACCCTATTACGACGAGGCGGAGCGGTTGATGGGAACACATGGGCAGGCCGGGGAGGACCCGCTGGAGCCGCCCCGCAGCGGGCCGTTCCCCCATCCTGCCGTACCGCATGAGCCGGTGATCGAAGGGGTTGCCGAGCGGCTGCGGTCGGTGGGCATAAGGCCGTTCCATCTGCCGCAGGCGGTGGACATGCATCCGGGTGGCACCTGCATCCGTTGCCAGACCTGCGACGGGTTCGCCTGCCGTCTGGGGGCGAAGAACGATGCCGAGATGCGGCTGGTCAATCCGGCGCTGGCGACCGGGAATGTCGATCTGGTGCTGAACACATATGTGCGGCGTCTGCTGACCGATCCGTCGGGCCGTCGTATCGTCGCGGTCGAGGTGGAGGATAACGGGCAGGTCCGCAGCATCGCGGCAGACCGGTTCATCTCGTCGGCGGGGGCGATCAACTCGGCGGCGCTGCTCTTGCGGTCGGCCAATGACAAGCATCCGCGTGGGCTGGGAAACAACGAAAGCGACCAGTTGGGCCGCAACTACATGGCCCACAACAATACCGCGATGATGGCCATCCATCCGTTCCGCCGCAATCCTGTGGTGTTCCAGAAAACCCTTTGCATCAACGACTTCTACTTTGAGAACGAGGTCGCGCCCTATCCGCTGGGGAATGTGCAGGGTTTGGGCAAGCTTCAGGCCGGGATGCTGACAGCGCGGGTGAAATGGGCGCCGGAGCGGATGATGGGATACTTTGCCTCGCGCAGCCTTGACTGGTGGATCATGTCCGAGGACCTGCCGGATCCCGCGAACCGGGTCAGCCTTGACGGCGATGGCAAGATCCGTCTGGCCTATACGCCAAACAACCTGACGGCGCATCAGCAGTTGGTGGCGCATTGGGGCAAGGTGATGCGACGGATCGGCTATCCGATCGTGATCACGCAACGCATGGACATCAAGGTTTCGATGCACCAGTGCGGCACGGCCCGGTTCGGGCGCGATCCTCGTGACTCGGTCCTCGATCCTTTCTGCCGGGTCTGGGATATCGACAATCTCTTTGTCGTCGACGCGTCATTCCTGCCGTCTTCGGCAGGGTTCAACCCATCCCTTACCATCGTGGCACAAGCGATCCGTACCGCCGAGCATATCGCAGGGACCTTGCCGGCCCGCAGTGGCAAGACCGAATCCGCAACCCGCACAAACAAGGTGTCCGCATGAAGCCCGACCTGTTCAACCTGACTGGCAAGACAGCCCTCGTGACCGGTGCTGCGCGGGGCATCGGCGCAGCCTTGGCCCGTGCGCTTGGCGCCTATGGGGCGGATGTGGCGGTGAACTACACGCAGGCCCATGACCGGGCCGAGGAGGTCGCCACCGAAATCCGTGCGATGGGCCGTAGGGCGATGGTGGTGCAGGCCGACGTTTCGGACGAAGCGCAGGTGGAGCGCATGGTGGCCGAGGTGGAAGGCCATTTCGGGCGCATCGACATCCTGATCAACAATGCAGGCATAATCTTTGGCGGGCCGGCCGAGGACTTTTCGCTGGAGGAGTGGCGGCGCACATTCGCGGTGAATGTGGAGGGTGTCTTTCTGTGCAGCAAGCATGTCGGCCGCCGCATGATTGCCCGCAAGTCGGGCTGTATCGTCAATATCGGTTCCATGTCCGGGAAGATCGTGAACTGGCCTTTCCGCCACGCGGCCTACAACGCGACCAAGGCGGCAGTGCATCAATTGACCAAGAACCTTGCCGTTGAATGGGCGGAACACAATATCCGCGTCAACGCCATCGCGCCGGGTTACATCCGGACGGAACTGGTGGATGACGTGCTGGCCGAGAACCCGAGCGTGCTGTCGGAGCATTGGGGGCGGGATACGATCATGGGCCGCATCGGGACGGTGGACGAGCTTGCCGGGTCGGTGGTCTATCTCTGTTCGGACAGTGCAAGTTTCACCACGGGCGAGGTGATCTTCGTCGATGGCGGGCTTACGCTGCGCTGAGCCGCGTGATGGCCCGCCTGCAAGTCAGCGCGCGGCGGCATAGAGGATTTCGACCATCTGGTGGCCACGAAGGCGGGGCACCGTGAAGTGCAGCATGCCGTCCCGGATCTGATGGGCGAGCGGTTGCCCCTCGGGCACGAGCATGACGGAGGATACGGCACCGGACGGGCGGATCTGCACGGCGATGTCGGACAGGGTTACGAGGTCCTGAATCGGCTGGATATTCGTGCCGCGCAGGTTGCCGCGCAGGGCCGGGGTGGCGTGAAGCAGATGGAGGATGTCGCGGTGATGGTCCGGCTGGTGGCGGAGGGTGACGCGCCCTGCCCTTGGCAGGGATGCGGCGGCGCTGCGGGGCGCGCCCATCGCGTGGAGGATCACCCGTTCGGCCAGTTCCAGCATCGCGACGGACCCCGCCATGTGATAGCAGCTGAAGATCGGATGGGCGAGCCAGGTGAAGCCGCCCTTCGTGACACCTGCCGCGAAGCCGGAAGGTTCGGGTCGTGAGGCGGCGTTGACATGGCCCGAGAAATGGCGCGGCCTGCGGTCCATGTAGGGATCGTGCGTCACGCCCAGAGACGTGCCGTCGGTGATGCGGATGCGTTCTGAGGGCAGATACATGAAAAGCGGACTGTCCACGCCTTCGGCGCGCAAGGGCGGGATGGGCAGCACGTAATCGCCGCCCGACATGTCGCTGGTGCCGTCCCATGTCGCGCCGAGGTCAAAGACCGTGCGCCCATCGCGGATGCCGGATCGCCCGGTCAGGAGGACGCGGCCGCCTGCTGCGACATAGGCCTCCAGCCGGGACTGCAGCGTCTCGTCCACCTTGATCACATCAGGCACAATGACCAGACGATAGCCCGCTAGGTCGCTGTCGAGATCCACCACGTCGAAGAGGAACTGCCCTTCCAGAAGGACGCGCACCCCGCCGTGGTCCGGACCATCGAAACGGTGGTCGCTTTGTCCCGGAATGCCGACGAGTCCGATGCCCTCGGCGGCCTCGGCGGAGAGAAAGGCGATGTCGGCGCGGTTCTGTGAGCCTTCGCACCAAGGTTCGCGGGCCTTGACCCATGCATAGGCGGGGGCGATGACGCGCATCGTGCTGTCGTCGATCGCCCCGGTCGGATGGAGGTGGTCACCGATGGAACATCGCGCGCCGTGGGCCAACATGGCGCCGCATTCGTAGATCAGCGCCTCGGGTTTCTTGTAGCCGCCTACCTCGCCCCAGGCGAAGTGGAACTTGCCGGTCATGCCAAGGAAGGGCAGGCCGATCCGTTCGACGTAGCGGGCGGTCAGCGGGAAATGGTCATAGCCCCAGCCTGCCGTGGGAAGGCTTTCCACCTCGAGATGCGTGTAATGGTTCAGGTAATGCTCCCGCTCCCCCCGGCGGATGTGGCCGGAGTTGAAGAAGAGGGGCAATGTCGGGCTGTGGCCGCGGACGGTGGCGGTGATGCGGTCGAAGAATTCCTCGACCATCAGCGTTGTGAAGCGGTGGCGGTCGGTTTCCAGCGTCCAGTCAAGGCCCAGCGCGTCCATCCGGCGCTGGGCGAAGACCGAGACGGAGGGAAGCTGAAAGCAGATGTCCATGAAGATGCCGTCGCCATCGGGATAACGGTTCAGCACCTCGTCGAGTTGGGCGCAGAGATAGTCGAGATAGGGGGTGGAGTAGTCGAGGAAGGCCCAGCCTGCCCCGTTGGGTTCGGCGGCATGGCGCGGGCTGCCGCCTTCTGGCAGGACAGTGCGCCATTCGGGATGGTTGGTCGCGGCCAGTTCGTCCCATGTCGCGGTGGTGTAGATCGGCGCGTTGATTCCCACCGCATGGAGAGCGTCGATCTGGGCGCGGAGCAGATCGAAGTTGAGGCCCGGATGCATCTCGCCCACCTCGGTGGGATGGTAGCTGTACCCATGGTGGCATTTGGCGAAAACGGTGACGCTGTCCACGTGGGCGGCCTTGAAGGCCTGACCGAAGGCCTTCGCTTCGAAGCGCGACCCGATGCCGGGAACCTTGCCCGAGGTGTGGAAGTCGAGGTGGATCTGGCGGAAACGCATATCGGGCTCCTGTCGGGGGCGGGGTCAGGCGTGGATGCCGGGCCAGGCGATGGCCCGATCCGCCGCGTCAAAGAGATAGACGCAGCGTGGGGCGATCCCGACGGTGAGGGCATCGCCGATGCGGGTATCGGTTTGGCGGGTGCGGTGGATGGCGAAATGGCCGTCGAGGCTTTCGCTGTCGAAGGCGCGCAGGGGGGTGGCATCGAGGTAGAGCAGCGTTTCACGGCCAAGGCTTTCCACCACGGCGACGCGGCCTGTGAGGGTGATGTCGGAGAGGTCGTCGGTGAATGCCTCGGGGCGGATGCCAATGGTGACGGTCTGGCCCGTGGCCACGCCCTGCCCATCCGACAGGAGGATGTCGAGATCGCCCGAAAGCCCTTGGGCGCGGATCGTGGCGGTTTCGCCGGAGAGGGCCGCCACCTGACCGGAGAGGAAATTCATCCGGGGCGAGCCAAGGAAGCCCGCGACGAAACGGTTGGCAGGGCGGTTGTAGAGATCGAGGGGCGGGCCGACCTGTTCCATCTGCCCGCCATTCAGGACGACGATGCGGCTGGCCATGGTCATCGCCTCGGTCTGGTCATGGGTGACATAGACCATGGTGGCGCCGAGTTCGGCATGGAGGCGGCCCAGTTCGATGCGCATCTGGCTGCGCAGGGCTGCATCAAGGTTGGACAGGGGTTCGTCGAAGAGGAACACGTCTGGTGCGCGGGTGATGGCGCGGCCGATGGCGACGCGCTGTTTCTGCCCGCCAGAGAGCGCCTTGGGTTTCTTGTCCAACTGCGCCTCGATCCGCAGGATGCGGGCCGCGCGGGTGACGGCCTCGTCGATCTCGGCGCGGGGGCGGCCCGCGACCCGCAGGGCGAAGCCCATGTTCTGGCGCACCGTCATGTGGGGATAGAGCGCGTAGTTCTGGAAGACCATTGCCACGCCCCTTTCTGCCGGTTCGCGGGCGGTGATGTCGGTTCCGCCGATGCGGATTTCACCGGAGGTGACGGGTTCCAGCCCTGCGATGGCCCGCAGGATGGTGGACTTGCCGCAGCCCGACGGGCCGACCATCACGAGGAATTCCCCAGCCTTCGCCGAGAAGGAGACATCCCTGATCGCCCGCCATGCGCCGTAATCCTTGACCAGATTTCGGATTTCCAGATCGGCCATGGCGGTTCCTATTTTCCAAGCCCGGCCAGCGACCGGACGAAATATTTCTGGGCGAGGACGAAGATGAGGAGCATCGGCACGACGGCGATGGTCAGCCCCGCCAGCATGCCGGGCCAATCCGATGTGTATTCCCCGCGCAGTTGCACCACGCCGACGGGCAGGGTCTTGACCCCTTTGGCGGTGAGCATCAGCAGGGCGAGGAGGAATTCGTTCCATGTGAACACCGCCTGAAATATCGCGGCGGAAGCCACGGCGGGCCCTGACAATGGCAGCACGACGGAGAAGAACACCCGCAGCCGGGAACAGCCGTCCAGACGCGCGGCCTCTTCGAGTTCCTGCGGAAAGTCGAGGAAGAAGGCATAGAAGAGGATGGTGGTGAAGGGGATGCCATAGGCCGCGTAGGGCAGAACGATGGCGGCAAGGCTGTTCAGCATCCCGGCGGCGGATACCATCTGATAGAGTGGGACCAGAACCGCCTGTGCCGGTACGGCAAAGGCCACCACCATAAGCAGGTAGAGCCCGCGCAGCGCCCTGCTTTCCGACCGGGCGAAGACATAGGCGGCCATCCCGCTGAGGATGACGATGAGGGCCACGGTGGCCGAGGTCACGAGGAGCGAGTTGAGCAGGTATTGCCCCATGCCCGATTTCCAGGCCCGCCCATAGGCGGCGAAGGTCCAGTCGGCCGGAAGACCTGCCGGATCCATGAACATCTCGCGCCTTGTCTTGAAGCTGGCCAGAACCATCCAGAGCAGCGGCAGGAGGACGGCGACGCTCCAGAGGCTGACGAAACCGTAGGCGAGGGTGCGGGCGAGGGTGAAGCGGGGCATGGGTCAGGCCCTCCGCGACACCCTGACCTGCAGCCAACCAAGGACCAGCGCGATCAGGAGGAGGATGACGGACATGGCATTGGCATAGCCCATGTTCCCGAGGTTGAAGGCCTGCAGGTAGACATAGGTGCCCAGAACCTGCGTCGCGTTGGCGGGCCCGCCGAGGGTGGTTGCGTAGATCAGGTCGAAGGCCTTGAACCCGCCGATGGTGGTGATGAGGATGGCGACGACCAGAACGTTGCGGATCTGCGGCAGGGTGATGAGGAAGAAGGCTGTAATCCCCTTTGCCCCGTCCAGTGTGGCGGCCTCGTGGATCTCTTTCGGGATGCCCTGAAGTCCGGCAAGGATGAGCACCATCATGAAGCCGGTGTATTGCCATGCGGCAATGAGCAGGATCACCCACATGGAGATCATCGGATCGCCGAGCCAGCCCAGCTTGGGCGGAGTTAGGCCTGCCGATTGGATGAGGGTGTTCAGGACGCCCACGTTGGGGTCGAGGATCACCTGCCAGATGACGGCGACGGCGACGGCGGACACCACCATCGGAGCAAAGATGATGGTGCGGAACACGGTCGTTCCGCGGGGAAGCCCACGGTCCAGAATCGCCGCGAGGATGGTGCCGAAGCCGACCTGCAGTACGATGGAGCCGACGACGATGAAGATGTTGTTGCGCAGTGCGACCCAGAAGACCGGATCGGCCATCGCGCGGCTGTAGTTCGACAGTCCGGCGGGAACCCATACCTGCGAGGTGATGCCGAAGCTGTGGAAGGAACCGATGATCGCCAGCAGGGCCGGGATGAAGATGAACACCGTGCAGAGCCCCATCGCCGGGAGGAGCAGGATCAGCGCGCTGGCAGCCTTGCCCATCGGCGCGGCTTTCGGTCGGTCGGGGTTGCGTGTCATGGTGATCCTGTCCGGGCAGAGACCTAGGGCGGCCCCCCGCGAGGGAGAGGCGCAGGGGGCCGCCCGTTGTCAGGCCGTCACTGTGCCGCCTTGGCGGCCAGAGCGGCGGCCCGGATCGACTCCATGGCCTGCTGCGGGGTCATGGTGCCGTTCAGTATTTCGGTGCCCGCGTCCAGATAGGCATTGGCGACCGACGCCTCGACCTCGACGTCGATGACGTTGTACTGCACTGCCAGAGAGGTCATGTCGGCGGCCATCCAGCGGAACTGTTCGGTAACCTTGGCCTGATCCAGCAGGGACGCATCCGACGGGATCGCGCTGAGCAGTTCCGCCCGCAAGGCACCCACCTCGGCGGAGACAAGGTGGCTTGCCCAGTCAAGCGCCTCTTTCGGATGCGCGGTCTTTGCCGATATCTGCACGCCTTCGGGGACGACCATGTTGGAATTGCCGTCCGACTTGCCACCCTCGATCGGGGGGAAGCGGAACATCGAATAACCTGTATAACCCTCGCTGTCGAAGATGCCGCCACACCATGTGCCGCAGAAGATCATGGGCGACACCTCGGACGAGAACATGGACCGCGATACTTCCGGCGTCGTGGCGTTGGGCGCATCCTGGAAGCAGCCGGCCTGTTGCAGTTCCAGAACCTTCTCCCATGCCGTTGCATAGCCGGGATTGGTGAAGAGCTGGTCATCCGGCGCAGTGAGGGCGTAATCGGCGCGCAGGGCATCGTTGCCCATGACGCGTTCGTTGATGACGGTGATGTAGTGGTTCATCTTCCAGCGCTGCGAATTGCCCAAGGGCAAGGGCACGATTTCGGGGTCGATGGCGCGGATGTCGCGGCAAAGTTGCAGCAGCCCACCAAAGCTGGACGGTGGTTTCAGGCCGTGTTCGGCGAAGAAGCCGGTGTTGTAATAGAAGTACTTGGACACCGCATTTGCGGGTGCGCCATAGATCTTTCCGTCGCGGGAGAAAGCGCCAAGCCAGCCTTCGGAAAGGGTCGTTCCGAATTGACCATCCGCTGTGGCCCCTTCGGTGAGGTCGAGGACCAGACCGTCACGGATCAGGCGCTGTGCATCTTCGCCTGACCAGTTGAAGAACACATCCGGCCCGTCCGAACCGACCAGCGCCACCTGAAGGCTGGTCTTGTAGGCCTCGCCGTCCTGCACCTCCAGCACGATGTCGACATTCGGATGCGTCTTCTGGAAGCTTTCCTCGGCGGCGGCGTAGAATTCCTCGATCCCGGTTCCGCTGAGCGCCCACATCCGGAGTGTGACGGGTTCCTGTGCGCTGGCCAGTGACGGCAGGACCGTCGAGGCAATAGCCATTCCGGCGAGCGCCGCACGCGCCCGCATGGCAGTCTTCAATCCAGTCATGCCTTTTCCTCCACTGAGAACAGAATGGTGACGCAACAGCGTCCCGTGCCGGTTGTTCCGGTCTTCATCTCGAATCGAAACGTTTCGATAAGAGTAGGAGGTGTCTTGAGGACGATTCTGTCAAGTAGTAACTGACATGTTAGTTTGAATGGGCAATCATCTCTTAATAAAAGAAAAGGGAAGGTATCGGATTGACCTTGCCGTGGACAGGCAGGAAGGATTAGCATGAACTGACTATCGAAAGGGTTCGATAAGTGGCGACGATCCGAGATGTCGCGGGGATTGCGGGGGTGTCGATCTCCACCGTTTCCCTGGCCCTTAACGCGCCTTCCCGTGTCAGTGCGGAAACCCGCCGCAAAGTGGAGGCGGCGGCGCGGGAGGTGGGGTTTTCGGCCAACCCCATCGCGCAGAGCCTGAAGCGCGGAAAATCGCGGTTGATCGGCCTTGTTGTGGCGGACATCACCAACCCTTTCTTCGGCCGCCTGCTGCGCGAGATCGAAAGCTGTGCAGCAGAGGCGGGCTATATGGTCGTGATCAACGATACCCATGCGTCTGCGGAGCAGGAGCGGGCGATCCTGACCTTGCTGGAAGGGCAGAAGGCGGCGGGGGTGATCCTGTCGCCGCATGGCACGGGGGAGGCGCACCTGGACCTGATCCGGAACCTTTCGATGCCGGTCGTCCTGTTCGACCATCGGCTGGAGGGGCTGGAGGCGGATTATGTAGGGACCGACAATCATCTTGCCGCGGCGGTTCTGACCGAGCATCTCATTCGTCTGGGGCACCGTCGCATCGCGTGGATCGGCGGATTGTCGGGTGTCTATACGGCGGAGCGGCGACGTGAAGGCTATGAGGCCACGCTGCGCGCACATGGGTTGCAGGTGGACCCTGCTCTGATCGTCGAGGGTCGTTACACCGGCGAGGGGGGATATGCGGCGGCGCTGCACCTTTTGACGCGGTCGGAGTGCCGGCCGACGGCGATACTTGCGGCCTCCAACTTGATGGCCATAGGGGCGTTGCAGGCGTGCCGGGAGTTGGGAATCGCCTGCCCTGCCGAGGTGTCGTTGGCGGGAATCGATGACGTGCCGTGGTCTGACGTGATCACGCCGCGCATCACCTGCGCCGTACAGCAGATCGACGAGATGGCACGCACGGCCTGCCGGATGCTGATGGAGCGGATACAGGGCACCTCATCCGAAACGATCCCGCCGCGCGACCATGTCTTTACGCCGCGCTTTGACATCCGGGCATCGACCGCCGCACCACGCGAAGGGTGATCGCGAAGTCTCGTGTCTTGTGCCAATCGATGCTGGATTGCAGTGGTGAGCCCGACAGGATTCGAACCTGTGACCCACTGATTAAAAGTCAGTTGCTCTACCAACTGAGCTACGGGCCCACGAGCGGGGTGATTAGTTGCCGCGCGCGGGGGGGTCAAGGGCAAAAAAGCTTGGGTCTGGATAAAGTTGGGGGGCGGGCGTATATGGGCGGGCATGATGGAAAAGCGCGCCCCAGAGGGTCTGGCCTTCATGAAAATGCATGGGCTGGGCAATGACTTCGTGGTTTTCGACTCGCGCGGGCGCGGGGCGGTGACGACGCCTGCGCTGGCGCGGGCGTTGGGGGACCGGAATCGGGGGGTCGGGTTCGACCAGCTTGCGGAAATCCGCGATGCGGAGGGGGCGGATTTCGCGCTGGATTTCTGGAACAGCGATGGCAGCCGCGCGGGGGCCTGCGGGAACGCGACGCGCTGCGTGGCGGATTACATGATGCGTCAAATGGGGCGCGAGGCGGTGACGCTGGTCACAGCGCGCGGCGGGCTGTCGGCGGTGCGGCGGGATGACGGGCTGGTGTCGGTGAACATGGGCGCGCCCGTACTTGACTGGCGGGAGGTGCCGCTGGCGCGAGAGGTGGATGTGCAGCACCTGCCTCTGGAGGGCGATCCGGTGGCGGTGGGGATGGGGAACCCGCATGCGGTGTTCTTTGTGCCGGATGCCGAGGCGGTTGATGTGGCCGGGCGCGGACGCGCGGTGGAGCATGACCCGCTGTTTCCGGCGCGGACGAATGTGGAGTTTGCCTCGGTCGTCGGTCCTGATCACCTGCGGATGCGGGTCTGGGAGCGGGGGACGGGGATCACCTTGGCCTGCGGGTCGGGCGCCTGTGCGACTGCCGTAGCCGCGCATCTGCGGGGGCTGACGGGGCGGCGCGTGGTGATGGATGTGGATGGCGGGCGGCTGGAGCTGGACTGGCGCGCGGATGGGGTCTGGATGACGGGTCCTGTTGCGCATGTATTTGACGGCTGGCTGACGCCTGCGTTTCTGGCGGCTGCGGGATGAGCGCGCCGGTTTTCGCAACGCTGGGCTGCCGTCTGAACGCATATGAGACGGAGGCGATGAAGGAGCTTTCCGCCGCTGCCGGCGTGGAGAATGCGGTCATCGTGAACACCTGCGCCGTGACGGCGGAGGCGGTGCGGAAGGCGAAGCAGGAAATCCGGCGTTTGTCGCGGGAGAATCCGGGGGCGACGATCATCGTCACGGGATGCGCGGCGCAGACGGAGCCGGAGACGTTTGCGGCGATGCCCGAGGTCGCGCGGGTGATCGGCAATCACGAGAAGATGCAGGCGGAGACTTGGGCGGGGTTGAAGGCGCCGGACCTGATCGGGGTGACCGAGAAGGTGCAGGTCGATGACATCATGTCCGTCAAGGAGACGGCGGGTCATCTGATCGACGGTTTCGGGCGGCATCGGGCCTATGTGCAGGTGCAGAACGGGTGCGACCATCGCTGCACGTTTTGCATCATTCCCTATGGGCGCGGGAATTCGCGGTCGGTTCCGGCTGGCGTCGTGGTGGAGCAGATCAAGCGGCTGGTGGACAAGGGGTTCAACGAGGTTGTTCTGACCGGGGTGGACCTGACGTCCTGGGGGGCGGATCTGCCCGCGCAGCCCCGGCTGGGTGATCTGGTGATGCGGATTTTGCGGCTGGTGCCGGATCTGCCGCGTTTGCGGATTTCGTCCATCGATTCGATCGAGGCGGATGAGGCGCTGATGGGGGCCATCGCGACGGAGCCGCGCCTGATGCCGCATCTGCATCTGTCCTTGCAGGCGGGGGATGATCTGATCCTGAAGCGGATGAAGCGGCGGCATTTGCGGGATGACGCGATCCGCTTCTGCGAGGAGACGCGGCGGTTGCGGCCCGACATGGTCTTCGGCGCGGATATCATCGCGGGCTTCCCGACGGAGACGGAGGAGATGTTCGCGCGGTCAGTCGATCTGGTGCGGGAGTGCGGGCTGACCTTTCTGCATGTCTTCCCGTTTTCGCCCCGCAAGGGGACGCCCGCCGCGCGGATGCCGCAGGTCCGGGGGCCGGAGATCAAGGAGCGCGCGGCGCGGTTGCGGGCGTTGGGGGATGCGGCGCTGGCCTCGCATCTGGCGGCGCAGGTAGGGGTTGCCCATCGCGTGCTGATGGAAGGGCCGCGCATGGGGCGGACAGAGCAGTTCACGGAAGTGGAGTTCGGCGCGGATCAGCCGGAGGGGCAGATCGTGACCGCGCGGATTACGGGCTTTGCGGGCGGGCGGTTGGTCGCCTAGCGGCGGATCGTGTCACCCGGTTGCAGGGTGGGGAAGAGTTCGATCACCTCGCCCCCGATGGTGCCTTCATGTTTGCCCGCGATGATTTCTGCCGCGCGGCGGCCGATCTCGAGGCGGCAGGCGTCCATCGTGGCAAGGCGGCGGGGCAGGCCGTCGAGGAGTTCGACGCCGTTGAAACCCGCAAGCCCGACCTTTCCGGGGACGTCGATGCCTTTCTCAAGGCAGTAGAGCAGCCCCCCCGCGCCGATCATGTCGTTGGAAAAATAGATGAAATCGATGTCGGGCGTGCGCTTGAGGACAGTGTCCGTCATCTCGCGCCCCTTCAGGAGGGCGGAGCCGCCGGAATAGAATTCGCGGTCGGCGAGTTCCAGCCCCGCCTTGCGGAGCGCGTCTTCAAAGCCCTGAAGGCGTTTCTTGGCGCGGTGGTCATAGGGCATCATCGTGCCGCAGAAGGCGATGCGGCGGTAGCCTGCGGCGATGATCGCCTCGGCCATTTGCCGCCCCGCGCGGCGATGGGAGATGCCGACGGCGCTGTCCACGGCCTCGCCGTCGATGTCCATGATCTCGACGATGGGGATGCCCGCCTGCGCCAGCATGGCGCGGGAGGCTTCGGTATGTTCCAGCCCCGCGACGATCATGCCGGAGGGGCGCCATGACAGCATCTCGTAGATCACCGTTTCCTCGCGTTCAGGCGAGTAGTTGGTGACGCCGACGACGGGTTGCAAACCGGTATCCTCCAGCGTGTCGGAGATGCCGGTGAGGACTTCGGGGAAGACCATGTTGGACAGCGACGGGATCACCACGCCGACAAGGTTGACGCGTTGCGAGGCAAGCGCGCCTGCGATCTTGTTCGGGACGTAACCCAGCGACCGCGCCGCCTCCAGCACGCGTTCGCGGGTCGCGTCAGAGACGTCACCGCGGTTGCGCAGGACGCGGCTTACCGTCATCTCGCTGACGCCCGAGGCCTCGGAGACGTCGCGGAGGGTAAGCGTGCGCCTTGGGTCAAGGACGGGGGGTTTGGTCACGGGGTCGGTCCTGCCTGCGGTGGTTGGTTCTTTGTTAGCCCTAAACTTCCCCCTTGTCCAAGGGACGATCTTGGGGTAATGTTACCGCTAACAGCCTGAGTGCTGAAACATATCCTGCGCGTCCTGCAAGCTCTCAACCCAGACGCAACGGACCCGAGGGGGGAAGTGGTGGGCCAAAAATTCACTTCCCCCTTTTTCTTTTACTGACAGTCCCAAGGTTGCGCAGACTGGCGTTTTCGCGCATCAAGGCGGGCGTGCGGTCCCGTAGCTCAACGGATAGAGCGTCCCCCTCCTAAGGGGAAGGTTGCAGGTTCAAGTCCTGCCGGGATCGCCAGTTTCCGAAGGTCGGATTCGTGGAACGTGTGGGCGGGTGTCGCATTGACCCTCTGGCCTTTCGCGCGCGTGATGGGGGCAAGCGAAGGAGGCCCCCATGACGACCGTGGTGGAAGAGATCGGCGGAGAGCCGGTCGTGCGTGCGCTGGTGGAGCGGTTTTACGACATCATCGAGACGGCACCCGAAGGGGCGCGGATATTGGACCTGCATTTTCAGGGGCACGGGCTGGCGCATGTGCGGGTGGAGCAGTTCGGATTCCTGTGCGGGTTCTTTGGCGGGCGGAGGTATTACGCCGAACAGCATGGGCATATGAACCTGCGGGAGATTCATGCGCATGTTCCAATCCGGGTGCAGGATGCCGAGGACTGGCTAGGCTGCATGCAGCGGGCTTTGGATGACACGGGAATCCACGGCCCCGCCCGCGTCCGGATCGACACGGCCTTCGACCGTGCCGCCCGGATGTTGGTGAACGCCTAGAAGTCGAGGTTTTCGACGTTCAGCGCGTTCTGCTGGATGAAGTCGCGGCGGGGTTCGACCACGTCGCCCATCAGCTTGGTGAAGATGTCGTCGGCCTCGGCCAGATCGTCCACCTTGACCTGCAAGAGCGTGCGCGCGTCGGGGTCCAGCGTGGTTTCCCAAAGCTGTTCGGGGTTCATCTCGCCCAGACCCTTGTAGCGTTGCAGGGAGAGGCCCTTTTCGCCCTCGGTCAGGATGGACTTGAGCAGGTCGGTCGGGCCATGCACCAATTGCTCGCGGTCCTTGCGGATGAGGCGGGCAGGATCGCGGTAGTATTCGCGCTGCGGGGCGGTGATGGAGGAGAGCTTGCGCGCTTCGCCCGACCGCAGGACAGCGCCGTCGAGGGTGCGGAGTTCCTCCACCCCGCGCAGGATGCGCGAGAGGCGGATGCCGTGGTCCTGCGTGATGCGGCCGGTCCAGCCCTTTTCGTATTCGGCGGCGACGAGGTCGAGGCGGCGCGCGACCTGATCGGCGACGGCCTGAAGGTCGGCATCGGCGCGGCCGGGGTCGAAGGCGCCTGCGATGGCGGCCTGTTCGAGGATGTTGCGTGGGTAGTGCGTCGGGAAGGCATCCAGCACGCGGCGGAAGCTGCGCGCCCCTTCGACGACGCGGGCGAGGTCTGCGCCTGCGATCTCCTGCCCGTCGTTCAGGCGGAGGACGGCGCCTTCGATGCCCATTTCGACGAGGTAGTCTTCCAGCGCGGCCTGATCCTTGAGGTAGACCTCGGACTTTCCGCGCGAGACTTTGTAGAGCGGGGGTTGGGCGATGTAGAGGTAGCCGCCTTCGATCAGTTCCGGCATCTGGCGGAAGAAGAAGGTGAGCAAGAGCGTGCGGATATGCGCGCCGTCCACGTCGGCGTCGGTCATGATGACGATCTTGTGGTAGCGCAGTTTCTTGATGTCGAATTCATCGCGCCCGATTCCGGTGCCGAGCGCGGTGATGAGGGTGCCGATCTCCTGCGACGAGAGCATGCGGTCGAAGCGGGCGCGTTCGACGTTCAGGATCTTGCCGCGCAGGGGAAGGACGGCCTGATTGGAGCGCGAGCGGCCCTGTTTGGCGGAGCCACCGGCCGAGTCACCCTCCACCAGGAAGAGTTCGGACTTGGCGGGATCGCGTTCCTGGCAGTCGGCCAGTTTGCCGGGGAGGGAGGCGACGTCCAGCGCCGTCTTGCGCCGCGTCAGTTCACGCGCCTTGCGGGCGGCTTCGCGGGCCAAGGCCGCCTCGATGATCTTGCCGACGATGATCTTGGCGGGGCCGGGGTTTTCTTCGAACCATTCGGCCAGCTTTTCGTTCACGAGGTTTTCGACGGCGGGGCGGACTTCGGAGGAGACCAGCTTGTCCTTGGTCTGGCTGGAGAATTTCGGGTCCGGAACCTTGACCGAGAGGACGCAGGTCAGCCCTTCGCGGGCGTCGTCGCCGGTGAAATCGACCTTTTCCTTCTTCGCGATGCCCGACGACTGCGCATAGGCGTTGATGGTGCGGGTCAGCGCGCCGCGGAAGCCCGCCAGGTGGGTGCCGCCGTCGCGTTGGGGGATGTTGTTGGTGAAGGGAAGGACGGCTTCGTGGTAGCTGTCGTTCCACCACATCGCGACTTCCACGCCGATGCCGTTCTTTTCGCCCACCATGTAGATGGGTTCGGACATGACGGACTGCTTGGAGCGGTCGAGGTATTTGACGAATTCCTTCACGCCGCCTTCGTAGAAAAGCTCGGTATGCAGGGGTTCGGCGGGGCGTTCGTCTTCGATGATGATGCGGACGCCGGAGTTCAGGAAGGCCAGTTCCCGCAGGCGGGTTTCCAGCGTCTTGAAGCTGTAGTCGAGGTTGGAGAACGTGCCGTCGGGGCGGTTGGTCTTGGCGCTGGCGAGGAAGCGGACTTCGGTGCCGCGCATGCCGGGGGCGGGGCCGACCTCATGCACGTGGACCGTGCATTCGCCGTCTTCGAAGCGGGCGCGGTATTCGGTGTCGTTGCGCCAGACGGTCAGTTCCAGCCATTCCGACAGGGCGTTCACGACCGACACGCCGACGCCGTGCAGGCCGCCGGAGACCTTGTAGGCGTTGCCGCTGTCGTCGGTGTTGTTGAATTTCCCGCCCGCGTGCAGCTGGGTCATGATGACTTCGGCTGCCGACACGCCCTCTTCGGGGTGGATGTCCACGGGGATGCCGCGGCCGTTGTCGCGGACGGAGACGGAGCTGTCGGCGTGGATTTTCACGGTGACGGCGGTGGCGTGGCCTGCCAACGCCTCGTCAATCCCGTTGTCGACGACTTCGTAGACCATGTGGTGCAGGCCCGACCCGTCGTCGGTGTCGCCGATATACATGCCGGGGCGTTTACGAACCGCCTCCAACCCCTTGAGAACCTTGATGGAATCAGCGCCGTATTCGGCGGCTTTCTTCGCGGCTTCGGCCATGCGTCGGGCATCCCTTGAATTGCCCGCGATTTATAGCGGGGTGGGTGGGGAATGTCACGCCTTGGGCACAAGATATTGGGCCTAGGTGAAGGGAATGACGAGGCCCACGAGGATGAGGAGGATACCGGAGCCGATGTTCAGGCGACGAACGGCGGCAGGGCTGGAAAGCAGGCGGCGCGCGCGGTCGAGGAACCATGCAAGGCCGAGGTTGCCGATCATCGGGACGAAGGCCGAGATGCAGATGATGGCGATGATGTCGGGGGTGGTGAGGGCGCCGAGGTCGAAGAAGCCCGGCAAAGCGCCCATGTAGAAGAGGATCGCCTTGGGATTTCCGATCACCGCCGCGACGCCGACGGAGAAGCCGGCCCAGAGGCCCGGTTTCGTCAGGCGCGAGTCGGCGTTCATCGTGGCGGCGGGTTTGCGGATGAGCATGACGCCCATGAAGATGAAGATGACGGAGGCGACCCAGCGCAGGACCGTCAAATAATCGCCATAGGCGGAATGGACCCATGACAGACCGAGGATCGCCATGAGCGGCCAGATCAGATCGCCAAGCGCCACGCCCACGGCCAAGGGCCATGCGCCCGCCATTCCGCCCGACAGGGCGCGGGCCGTCAGCGCCACCCAGACGGGGCCGGGAACGGCCCAGAGCGCGGCCATTCCGCCTGCATAGAGAAGGAGTTGGTAGGCGGTGACTGTCATTTCTGTTCCGGGAGGGTGAGGGTGCCGTCGGGAGAAAGCGGCCAGAAAGGATTCATCGCGACTTCCCAGACGTGCCCGTCACGGTCGGCCCAATAGCCGGAATAGCCGCCCCAGAAGACTTTTTCCGGAGCCTTCAAAGCGGTTGCGCCAGCGGCGAGGGCGGCGGCGAAGGCGGCATCCACCTCTGCCTCGGTGGCGAAGTTCTGGGCGAGGGTTGTGGCACCCGTGCCGAGGGGGGTGTCGGGGCGGCCTTGATCCTTGGCGAGGTCGGCCATGCCGAACAGGGCGAGGGCCTGACCGTGAAGTTGGAAGAAGGCGACGCCCGGTTGGCTTTCGGGATGTTCCTGCCAGCCGAGGCGGGCGTAGAAGGCGCGCGCGGCGGCAAGATCGCGGGTGCCGAGCGTGATGAGGGTGATGCGCTGGGGCGTCATGATGCGGTGGTTTCGGTGACCTTGGACATGCCGCTTTCCTCTGCGACCGTGAAGCTTTGCGCCCTGTTTCCCAGACTGTCAAACAGGCCGGGTTCCGTGCCGGTCATCAGGGCCTGCGCGCCAAGGGCGCAGATTTCGTCATAGAGGGCGGCGCGGCGGTTCTGGTCGAGATGGGCCGCGACTTCGTCGAGCAGCAGGATGGGCGGTGAGCCGAGATCGGCGGCAAGCGCACGGGCATTGGCCAGGATGAGCGAGATCAGCAGTGCCTTCTGTTCGCCGGTGGAACATTGGTCGGCAGGGGCCCCCTTGGCGGTGTAGATCGCGGCAAGGTCGGCACGGTGGGGGCCAAGAAGTGTGCGCCCGGCGGCCATGTCGCGGCGGCGGTTCGCGGCAAGGGCGGGGGCGAGGTCTTCGGGGATGTCTTCGCCCTCGGGGCCGATCAGCGACAGGTCAGCGGCGGGGAAGGCGGTTTCCGCCCCCGCCTGCGCTGCGGCGATGCGGGCAAGGGCGTGCTGGCGGTTGGCGGTGATCTGGGATGCGGCCTCGGCCATCTGCGATTCCAGCGCGGTGTACCAATGTGGGTCCTGCACCATGTCCTTCAGCAGGCGGTTCCGGTCGCGCATGGCCTTTTCAAAGGCGAGTGTCACCTCGGCATGGTCAGGGGCGAAGCTGAGGGTGAGGCGGTCAAGAAATCGGCGGCGGCCTTCGGCGGCCTCGATCCACAGGCGGTCCATCGCTGGGACGAGCCAGAGGACGCGCAGGATGCGGGCAAGGGCGGTCTGCGGCGCGGCCTTGCCGTCGATGCGCGTCTGGCGGGCATCGGTGCCTTCGGCGAAGGTTTCCAATTCGTGGAAGGGGGCGGTGGTTTCGGCGCGGATCTTCCAGCCGATGGCATCGGGTTTTCGGGCGAGGTCTTCCGTGGCGGCACGGCGCAGGCCGCGACCGGGGGAGAGGAGGGAGACGGCTTCGAGGATGTTGGTCTTACCGGCGCCATTCGGGCCGGAAATGGCCACGGGCCGCCCGTCCAGTTCCAGCCGCGCGGCGCGGTGGCTGCGGAAATGGGAGAGGGTGAGGGTGGAGATCGTCAGCGCCATGCGAACCGATTAGCGGCAAGTGGGGCCGCGAACAAGAAAGCCCCGCGCAGGGCGGGGCTTTGACTTTGGCATGCAGGGAAAGTCAAACCCGCATCGGCATCACGACATAGACCGCGCTGGTGTCATTGCCTTCGCGCATCAGCGTCGGGTCGCCGGAGGAGTTGAACAGGAAGACGGCATTCTCGCGGTCGACCTGGCTTGCGATTTCCAGAAGGTATTTTGCGTTGAAGCCGATTTCGAGGCGCTCATCGCCATAGGCGACAGCGAGTTCCTCTTCTGCCGCGCCGCTGTCGGGGGCGTTGACGGAGAGGATCAGGCGATCCTCGTCGAGCGAGAGTTTCACGGCGCGCGAGCGTTCGGAAGAGACGGTGGCGACGCGGTCGACGGCCTTGGCGAATTCGGTCGCGTCCACCTCCAGTCGGCGGGTGTTTCCGGTGGGGATGACGCGGGTGTAATCGGGGAAAGTGCCGTCGATGACCTTGGAGGTCAGGGTGATGGCCGGGGTGGCGAAGCGGACCTTGGTTTCGGAAACCGAGACGGCGATGGAGGCATCATCCTCGTCCAGAAGCTTGCGCAGTTCACCCACTGTCTTGCGCGGGACAATCACGCCCGCCATGCCCTGCGCGCCTTCGGGAAGGGTTGTGTCGATGCGGGCAAGGCGGTGGCCATCGGTCGCCACGCAACGCAGGACAGGGCCGTCTTCGCCGGTGGCGGTGTGCATGTAGACGCCGTTCAGGTAATAGCGCGTCTCTTCGGTGGAGATGGCGAATTTCGCCTTGTCGAAGAGGCGGCGCAGATCGGCGGCCTTGGCCGAGAAGTTCGTCGTGTATTCCGACGAGGCCATGACCGGGAAATCCTCACGCGGCAGAGTGGCGAGGCTGAAGGTGGAGCGGCCTGCGGTGATGGTCAGGCGGCCGGATGCGCCGTCCTCGGACAGGTTGACCAACGCGCCATCGGGGAGTTTGCGCACGATTTCATGCAGCATCACCGCCGAGACGGTTGTGGCTCCGGGGCGTTCCACCATGGCGGCGGCACGGTCCACGACCTCGATATCAAGGTCGGTGGCGCGGAAACTGACCTGTGCGCCGTCGGCTTCGATCAGGACATTGGCGAGGATCGGGATGGTGTTGCGGCGTTCCACGACGGATTGCGCCTGTGCCAGCGCCTTGAGCAGCGTGCCGCGTTCGATCGAGAGTTTCATCTGGTCCATCCCATGCTCTTGCCCCGGTCGGGGATACGGAAATTAGCCGTTTTGGGGCGGTTCACAAGCGGTTTGCCGCCTGTTGCCGCCGCTTTTTGCGTTCCTTGCGAACGAAACCCCATCGTTCATACGGGGGAAGGGCGCGGAACGCGCCCAACCGATTTTTCGCAGAAAAATCGTCACCGTTCGCGCAAGGCTTCCGTCCCGCGCCAGAGCGGCTTGGTCAGATAGGTGAGGATCGTCTTGCCTCCGGTCTGGAACTCGACCTCGGCCTGCATGCCGGGGCGGATGGAAAGGCCCTTTTGCCTTTCGGTCAACTGGCCGAGATCGACGCGGAGTGTGACGCGGTAATGCGGTTCGGCGTCGCGTGCCCGCTCGTCGCGGAAGGTATCGGCCGAGACGAAGGTGACGGTCGCGGGCAGGGTACCCCAGATCGTGTAGTCATAGGCCGAGAGTTTCACCGTGGCGGTCTGGCCCTCGCGCAGAGCGGCGATATCGGCGGGTTTGACCTTTGCCTCGACGAAGAGGCCGCTGTCGAGCGGGATGATCTGCAGGATCTCTTCGCCCGGGCGGACGACGCCGCCGATGGTGGTGACGGCGATGCGGTTGACGATGCCGCGCAGCGGCGCCGTGAGGGTGGTGCGGGAAAGCTGGTCCTGCGAAAGCTTCAGCCTTTGGCGCAGCGAGGCGAGGTCTGACTGCGTCTTGGCGTAGTCGTCGGCGCGAGAGAGTTCCGCCTGCGTCGTGATCTCGTCCAGGCGGGCACGGGCATCGGCGCGGGCCTTTTCGGCACGGGTCAGTTCGATTTCCGGGGCGAGGCCGCGGTCGGCCATGCGGCGGATCATGTCTTCCTCTTCCTCGGCCTGTGCCAGAACGGCGCGGGCGCCTTGCAGGCGGGAGGCAAGGTCGGTGCGGCGGGCGGCTAGGAGGGCGCGTTCGGAGGCAACGATGTCAGGCACGCGCGCGGCAAGGGTTTCGGGCGTGGCGAAGTCGTCCTGCCCGGCGATCTCGGCCTCCAGCCGCAGGCGGCGGATGTCCAGCGCGGCGATCTGGTCGGTCAGGTCGTCGACGGCGGATTGGTATTGCGTGCCGTGCAGGCGGCCCAGAATCTGACCTGCCTCCACCGTGTCGCCTTCGGCGACGTTGAGTTCGGCGAGGATCCCGCCTTCGAGGTTCTGGATGATCTGCGGGCGCGAGGAAGGGACGATCTGGCCGGGTGCGCGGACGATCTCTTCGACCCATGCGAAGGCCGCCCAAAGGAGGAAGGCGGCGACGGTGGCCCCGATCAGCAGCACGGTGCGCGAAGGGGCGGTGCGCTGCAGCGGGGGATCAAAGGTGGACAGCGTCACTTTGCGGCCCGTGCGAGATGGGCGAGGACGGCATCGCGGGGCCCGTCCACGGCAAGGCGGCCGTTCTGCAGGATGAGCGTGCGGGATGTGAGCGAGAGGATCGGCACGCGATGGGTGGCGATAAGCGCGGTTCGTCCCTGAAGCCAATGCGATAGGCGCGAGATGAGGGTGGTTTCCAGCGTCTGATCCAGCGCGGCGGTGGGTTCGTCCAGCAGCACGACGCGCGGGTCCTGCAGCCAGAGGCGGGCCCAGCCGATGGACTGGCGCTGGCCGACGGAGAGACCCTCGCCCATTTCACGGATCTCCAGATCGAGGCCGTGGGGATGGCTGCGGATGAAGGGGCCGAGACCCGCGAAATCCAGCGCGGCAAGAAGGCGGTCGTCATTGCGTTCAAGATCCGACAGGATCAGGTTGTCGCGCAGGCTGCCCGAAAAGAGCCGGACCTCCTGCCCCAGATAGCCGACATGGCGGCGCAGGTCGCGCGGGTGGATCTGGCCGATATCCAGCCCGTCCAGCATGATGCGCCCGCCGCCGGGTTCATAGAGGCCCGCGAGCAGCTTGAGCAGCGTGGACTTGCCCGAACCGTTTGCGCCAAGGATGGCCGCGTGCTGCCCTGCCGGGATGGCCAGTGCGGGGACGTCCACCGAAGGGGCGGCGTCCGGGGCATAGCGGAAGGTCAGTTCGCGCAGGTCGAAGCTGCCGGTGACGGTTTCGCGGCGGATGTAGCGGCGGGCGGGATCTTCCTGCTGCTTCGCCTCGGCGATGGCCTCCAGCCCCTTGAGGGCAGCCTTGACCTGCGACCAGCGGGCGAGGGTCGCTGCAAGCTGGGAAAGGGGGGCGAGGGTTCGGCTGGTCAGCATGGAGACGGCGATGATCGTGCCCACGGTGAAGCTGCCCGCAAAGACCATGTAGGTGCCGATCAGGATGGTAGCGATGTAGGTCGCCTGCTGCACCCCTTGCGCCCATGAGGACAGGAGCGTGGTCAGGTGCCGTTGGTCCGAGGCGCGCAAGGCGGACAGGGCGACCAGTTCCCCCCAGAGGCGGCGGATGCGGTCCTGCCCGCGCTGGGTGGTCAGGGTTTCATGTTCGAAGACCGCTTCGTAAAGCAGTTTCGCGGCGCGGGTGTTGGCACCCTGCGTGGAGTTCGTGAGCGCGATCATCCGCGATTGCAGCAGGAGGCCAGGGGCGACCATGATGACTCCGCCCAGAACCAGTACCCAGACGAGATTGCCGCCGATCATCGCAACAAGGGCGAGGAAGATGATGAGGAAGGGCAGGTCGGCCAGCGTTCCGATGGTGGAGGCGGTGAAGAATTCGCGGACGGAACCGAAATCGCGCATCGCGCCGAAGACCTGTGAGGGCTGGCGTTCGCCGGGGGCGGCGCGCATGCCCAGCAGGCGCTGCATCAACCTGTCCTGAACGGAGAGTTCGATCTTGCGCCCCGTATTGTCCATCAGTGCGGCGCGGGCGATGCGCAGTGCCCCGTCGAAGGCGATGGCCAAGAGCGCGCCCAGTGTGAGGACCCAGAGGGTGGATTCCGACTGGTTGGGGATGACGCGGTCGTAGATCTGCAGCGCATAGAGCGCGATGGCCGTGGCAAGGATGTTGGCGGTGAGGGAGGCCGCTGCCACCTCGGCCATGGGGCGGCGATGGGCGCGGAATTCGGACCAGAACCAGTGGGGCATGGCCTCTGGCTCGGCATGGCGGGCCTCTACTTCGGCGAAGGGAAGGCGGGCACGCAGGACCCAGCCGCCATGGTGGGGGATGAATTCCGAAAGTGGGACATCGGCTGTGCGGTCGGGAGTAGTGGGATCGAAGAGGGTGACCGTCTCGGCATCGCGGGACAGGATCAGGACGATTTGGCCGGTCGACATCTCGGCCAGCGCCGGAAGCGCCCCGAGGGCAGGGTCGTGATCGAGCGCGACGGAGTAGCCCGCGCGGCGGAAGGCGGCTGAGAGGTGGTCGAGCCCCGGCTTTTCGGGTGCGCCAGTTGTGACCAGCAAGTCGACGACATCGGAGGTGAGCAGTTTGCCTCCGATGCGGGCGGAAAGGACCGAGGCCAGTTCGGCGCGGGCGCGCAGGGTTGCGGGGGCCTGTGGCGGAGCGGCGGGAGCGAAGAGGTTCGGGGCAGGCTGGGCGGCCCGCGCGGGGTGCATGTCGAAGGAGATGACGCGCGGGGATTGGCCTGTCGTCACAGCCGCGCCCCATCGATCAGGGCACCGGCATCGCGGGCGAGTTCCAGTTGAAGCCGGGCGATTTCGTAGACGAGCGCGGCCTGATCCCGTTCGAGCCGCGCGGCGGCGGCGGTCTGGGAGGTGAGGTCGGTCAAGCTGCGGCGACCGATGCGGTATTGTTCGGCATAAAGGTCGAGATTGCCGAGCGTCTGGCGCAGCACGGCCTGCCCCTGCGCCTGCCGGGTGCGGAGTTGGGCGATGCGTCCCTGCAATTCGATGCGGCGGCGGTCTGCCGTCTGGCGGGCTTCGGCCTGCTGACGGGCGACGAGGTTGGGTGTGGCCCCGGCAGCCTGCAGCACGGCGCGGTTGCCAAGACCAAGGCGGAGACCCCCTGCGGAAAGGCCGGGGGTCACGCCATCCTCGGAAAGGGTGGCATTGGCGGAAAGGCCCGGCAGGGCATTGGCGCGGGTGATGCGCGCCTCGGCCAGAAGGCGCGCGCCCTCGGCCTCGGCCCGGAGGATGGAGAGGGCGTCGTTGTTCGGCGCGTCGGGGAGGGGATCGAGGCCGGAGAGGGTGACGGGAAGGGCCTGCCCGGAGAGTGCTGCGAGATCTGCCAATGCCTGACGGCGGGATTCGTCGTCGCTGGCCTGCGTGGCCTGCATTTCGGCGAGGGATTGGGCGATGATCTGTTCTTCGGTGCGATCGGACAGGCCGCCTTCGATGCGGGCAGTGACAATGCCGTGGAATTCGGCAAGGCGCGCGGTCGCGCGGCGGGCGATTTCGCCCTGCGCGCGGGACTGTTCGGCGGTGAGGTAAAGCGACAAGCCTTCGAAGGCGCGGGCGTTCTGACGGGTGGAAAGGGTGACGGCTGCAAGGTCGAGTTCGGCGGCGGCGCGGGCGCGTTCGGCCTTGCGGCGGCCATGGTCGATGAGGGGTTGGTCGATCACCAGTTGCGCGGCGAGGCCGGACAGGGAGGTGAGCGTCAGCGTGGGGGTGACGCTGGGCCAGATATTGCGCGATGCTGCCTCGGCCCGCAGGCGCGCAAGGCCGAGTTCGGCGGGTTCGACGCCGGGGCTGTTGGCCTGAACGGCAGAGGCGATGCGGGCGAAGGTGCCGTTGGGCGGCAAGAGGCTGCGCCGCGCGGCCAGCGTGGCGATGATGGGAGATGCGGTGCTTCCATCCGGGGAAAGCCGTTGGAGGAGGGCAGGGTCAGAGGGTGCGAAACCTGCGCCTTGGGCGGCCCGGCCGGGCGGCTGCAACCCGCCCTGACAGCCGGACAGAAGCACCGCCACGGCCAAGAGCGCCCTTGCGAAAAGCGGGGAGGGAGCGGCAGGGGCCGCTTTGGCCGATGGGGTTGGGCATGGGCGGCGGCGGGGGATCATGGCGCTTGCGTCAGATCACCAACCTGTGGACGTCATCTTCCAGCAGGATGCGCGCGCCGGAATCGCCAAGGGTGTAGATGTCGTAGGCCTGACCGTTGATCGTTTCGCGGACGGGTTGGCCGTTGACATCGCGCAGCGTGACCGTGTCGTTGCCGTCGCCCTTGATGATGAGGGTCTGGTCGGGGCCCGTGAGCGATTCAAGCTGGTCTGCCGTGATCGTCAGCCGCGCATTGGGCGCGCGGGTCAGGTCGATGGCCGAGAAGTCGAAGGTTTCGAGCCCCTCGCGGTTCAGGTTCACCTCTACGCCCGTGGAGGTGTTCTTGATGAAGAGGGTATTCGCATCGTTCCCCGCCGCGTCGCGGGTGTTGATCACGAGGTAGCTTCCGTCGGGAACAATTTGGCCGTTGAGGAAGGAGAAACGATCTTCGTTAAAGTCCGCATCAAAGGTTTCGCGGGCCGTGATGGCTTCGGGTGCCCCGGTCGCACCCACGCGGAAGAAGCTGTATTGATCTGTTGTGGCAGACGTTGTGATGCCACGGTAGCCGCCATCCACATCCTCAGCTCCGAAAACACGCGGCGTTGACGGGGCGATGGTGTCCACGTCGATGGTCTTTTCGAAGGGACCGCTGACATTCCCCGCCGTATCGGTGGCGGTGACGGAGATGGCAACCGCGCGGTTGCCGTTCAGTTCGCCTGTGGGGATCTGCGCCGCGGTGAAGTTCACGGACCAGTTTCCGTTGTCGTCGGCGACGTCGGTCAGGGTATGGACCTGATTGGTGATCGGGTTGCGCAGTGTGACGCTCACCGTCGCGCCCGCCTCGGCCCGGCCTTCGACGGGAAGGCCGATGGCATGTTCGCGGGCGTTCAGGATGTTGTCCGTGCCTGTGCCAAGGCGGATGTCGGCACCGTTGAAATTGGCGACGACGGTGTCGATGGCGATGCTGCGTTCCAGCGGCAGCGGAGTTGTGTTGCCCTGCGCGTCAGTGGCCGTCGCACGGATGGTTGCCGTCTGCGCGGCGCCCTGCGGCAGGGCTTCGGCGGGAAGGTTGAAGGTCCAGGTTCCGCCACGGGTCTGGTCGGCTGGGATGGTGTAGGACTTGTTGGTTTCCACCACATGGATGGTGACGGTGGCACCCGGTTCCACGGTGCCCTGAACGGGCAGGCCGCCGCTGCGTTCGGTGGCGTTCAGGACTGCAGCGTCGCGTGGACTGTCGGGGGTGGCGCCCAGTTGCAGATCGGGCGCGTCGAAGGTGAAGTTGCCGATCTGTGTGTCAACGGTGAAGGTGCGGGTCACATCCGGCGTGCTGCTGCGGTTCTCGGCGGCGTCGATGGCATAGGCGGTGATGGTGGCCTGTTGGCCATGGGTAAGGCCCTGCAGATCGGCGCTGGTGAAGTTGTAGAACCAAGTGCCGTTGTCGGCGACGAGGGCTGGGCCGTAGTCCCTGCCGTTCAGGTTCAGGAAGATGCGCGCGCCTGCCTCGCCCGTGCCGTCGAGGGTGAAGCCTGCGGTTTGCTCGGCCCCGGAAAGGATCTGGTCACTGCCAACGGGGGATTGTTCGACGGTCAGCGCGGTTTCGAGGTCGATCCGGACGGGGCGCGTTGTGAAGTGGCTGTTGTTGGCTGCATCCCATGCGGTGACGCGGATTTCCGACATCTGTGATGCGGCGGCTACCCCGGCTGGGAATGGGACGGACCATGTGCCGTTGCCGTTCAGGGTGGCTTGGTAGGTTTGGCCTAACCACTGCACCTCTACCCGCGTGACATCGGCGGGGGCGGTGCCGGTGAGGGTAAGGGTGCCCCGCGATTCCTGCAGGTTAACCACGTTGTCACCCGCGAAGCCCGCGTCGATGGCGACGGACATCTGCGTGTCGACACGAAAGGAGCCGGATCGTTCGGTCGGGTTGCTAGCGGCATCGACGGTGCGGGCGGTGTAGCTGTAGGTGCCATCGGTGAGCGTGTTTGCAGCTATGGAATGGGACCAGACGCCGTCGCCATTCGCGGTGAGGGTGATGGGGGCGGCCATCCCTTGAATCGTCAGGGTTACGGTCGTGTTCGGCGTCGCGGTTCCGCCGATGAGTACGGCGGATTCGCTTTCCGTCTTGTTCACCACATTGTCGCCCGCGACGGAGGTCAGCGAAAGCGGTGGGGCGATGGTATCCAGAACGATGGTTTCGGTCAGCGGGGTACCCACATTCCCGAGGCGGTCGGTCGCGACGATGGTCACGGTCTGGCTACGCTCTCCGCCCGCGATTTCCTGCTGGGTGAAGGTGATGGTCCATGTGCCATCGGGGTTCATTGTGGCGGGCCGGGTGATCGCGCCGGGGGTGCCGGGGGTGCCGAGGGTGACATTGACCGTTGCGCCGGCCTCGCTGGTGCCGGAGAGCGTGACGCCGTTGGCGTATTCTTCGAGGTTTTCGACATCGCCAGTCGACTGCGTGCCAGAGGTGGCTGCGACGTTGGGGGGCGTCATGTCGATGACGAAACCACCGCCGGTAAGCGTGGTTGTCGTGCCGCCGCCGGTGAAGGTGGCGGTCACGGTGTGCGTGCCGTCAAGCGGCAGGGTGGGGCCGGAGAAGCCCGCCGTCCATGTGCCATCAGGGGCGACAGTCACCGTCTGGCTGCGGGTGCCGATGGTGACGGCGACGCTGTCGCCGGGGATTCCCGTGCCTGTGACGGTGATCGTCGGATCGGTTGTGTTGGTGGTGATCGTGGTGCTGGTGCCTTCGCCTGCGATTGCGCGGGTATAGGTCGGGCCACCGCCACCGCCACCTCCGCCACCGCCGATGATCAAGCCGCCGCCGATGATCGCGGCGCCCGCCGCGCCAGCGCCGCCTAGGCCGAGGAGGGCAGGGGCGAAGATGCCCATTCCGGCGGGATCATCCTCGCCGGTGCCTGCAAGGGCGACGACGGGATCGCTGTCGCCGAAACGAAGGTCGTCGAGCGGGCTCCACTTTTCGCCGCCTGCGGCGAGGGAGTAGCCGGGGATCAGCGTTCCGTTCATGCCCGGCGACAGGGCAACCTCGGAAATCATGCCATCGGAGGAGAGATAGAGATGCTTTGGCACATCGGCGGCGTCGAACCAATCGGCCACTGTGATGGTGCGCCCGTCTGACAATTCGATCAGCAAGTCGCTGCCGGACTGTTTGTATCCGATAACCGATTGCGGACTGATGTTCAGCGAGAGGCTGTCGCCCATCCCGGATTGGATGAAGCTGCCGCCGCCCGGCCCCGCCACATTGCCATAGGTCGTGCCGCCCGCTGCCGTGCGGACGGCGAAATCAATCGCCGAACTCATTACATCACTCCGCCTCAACCGCCGGAAAATGTGCCGGCGCACCGCTCTTGACTGGCCCTTTTGGTGGGCCTTGCAAAAACGCATACCCCCTTTCGGGTGCTGATTCCAGTGTTTTCGAATCAGTCCGTCGTGGAATGCCGCAGATGGGCGGCAGGATATGGCGGAAAAGACTCAGCGCAGGCGTTGGCCTGCCGCATCGAAATGGAAGGCGCGGGAGGCGTCAGGGGACAGGTGGACGGGTTCGTCCACGCTGTAATCATGTTCCCCGAACAGGCGCACGGTCAGCAGGCCGTGGGGATCGGTGCGGACATAGACCAGCGTTTCGCCGCCCAGTTTTTCGACATGGGAAACGGTGCCGGGGATGGTGCCGTGGTCGCGTGACAGGGTCAGGTGTTCGGGGCGGATGCCGGTGGTGTCGCCGCGCTCGCCCAGCGCGGCAGATTTCAGGAAGTTCATCTGCGGGCTGCCGATGAAGCCCGCGACGAAGGTGTTGGCGGGGTTGTTGTAAAGTTCCATCGGGGAGCCGGTCTGTTCCACGATCCCGGCGCGCAGGACGACGATCTTGTCGGCCAACGTCATGGCTTCGACCTGATCATGGGTGACGTAGACCATCGTCGCACCCAGTTCGCGGTGGAGGCGCGCGATCTCGATCCGCGTCTGCACGCGCAGCGCGGCGTCGAGGTTCGAGAGCGGTTCGTCGAAGAGGAACAGCTTCGGCGTCCTGACGATGGCGCGGCCGATGGCGACCCGCTGGCGCTGGCCGCCCGACAGTTCGGCGGGGCGGCGGTCGAGATAGGGTTCGAGGGCGAGCATGGAGGCCGCGCGGGCGGTGGCTTTGTCAATCTGCGCCTTGGGTTCGCCGGCCTGTTTCAACGCGAGGGACATGTTGTCCCGCACGGTAAGGTGGGGATAGAGCGCGTAGGTCTGGAAGACCATGGCGATTTCGCGTTTCGCCGGTGCCTCATCCGTGATGTCGCGGCTGTCCAGCGTGACGGTACCGGAGGAGACATCCTCCAGTCCCGCGATCATGCGCAGGAGGGTGGATTTCCCGCAGCCGGAGGGTCCGACGAAGACGCAGAATTCGCCTTCGTTCACATGCAGGTCGACGCCCTTGATGACATCGGTCTTGCCGAAGGATTTGGTGACTTTGGACAGCGTCAGCGCACCCATGGGCAGGTCCTTTACAGTTTGACGGGCTTGCCGGACCGGACGCTTTCGTCGGCGGCAAGGCAGATGGCGAGGGATTGGACCGCGTCTTCCATGTGACGGGTCAGGTCGATGTCTTCGGTGATGGCGCGGGCCATGTAGGCCTGTTCGCGTTCGCACAGGTCCTGATGGCCGGGTTCGTCGGCCATGCTCAGGTCCTCGTCGGGTCGGCCCACGCGGTGGACGCGGATTGTGGAGGTCTTGGTGTGGGTGTCGTGGTCATCGGACCGCGCGCTTTCCGGCATGCGGATCGACACGGCGCCTTTGGGGGATACTACGTCCTTCACGAAGAAGGCGGTGTCGGACATCATCGGTCCCCATCCCGCCTCATACCACCCGACGGAGCCGTCGGCGAACAGCACCTGGAAATGGCCGTAATTGTACATGTCCGGCGCGATCTCGTTCGACAGGCGCAGGCCCATCCCCCGCACCTCCACCGGTTTGGCGTCGGTGATTTGGCACATGACATCGACGTAATGCACCCCGCAATCCACGATGGGAGAGGTGGTCTGCATCAGGGTCTTGTGGACTTCCCATGTCGGCCCCGAGGATTGCTGGTTGAGGTTCAGGCGGAAGACGTAGGGGCCGCCCAAAGCCCGCGCTTCGGCGATAAGGCGCATCCATGACGGGTGGTGGCGCAGGATGTAGCCGATGACAAGCTTGCGGTCGTTGGCGCGGGCGCAATCCACCACGCGGCGGGCGTCGGCGACGGTGGTCGCCAGCGGCTTTTCGACGAAGACATGCGCGCCCTGTTCCATCGCCATGCAGGCGTAATCGGCATGGCTGTCGGAATAGGTGGAGATGTTCACGAGGTCGGGTTTCAGCCTTGTTAGAGCCGCTTTGTAATCCGGTTCGATGCTGTAGCCCGCCATTTCGGGGTCCAGCTTCGGTTCGGACCGGTTCACCAGACCGACCAGATCGAAGGCCGGGTTGCGGTGATAGGCCAGCGCATGGCTGCGCCCCATGGTGCCAAGACCGGCGACGAGGGTTCGGATGGGGGTCATTTGACGGCTCCGGCGGTGATGCCACGGATGAGTTGGCGCGAGAAGATGAGGTAGAGGACCAGAACGGGGATGATGGCCAGCGACAGGGCCGACAGCACCGCATTCCAGTTGGTGACGAACTGGCCGATGAAGACTTGGGACCCGAGGGTGATTGTCTTGGTTTCTTCGCTGGGCGCGAGAATCAGGGGGAACCAGAGGTCGTTCCAGATCGGGATCATGGTGAAGACGGCGACGGTGGCCATGGCGGGGCGGACCAGTGGCAGGACGAGGGTGAAGAAGATGCGGTATTCTGAGAGGCCGTCGATCCTTCCGGCGTTCTTCAGATCGTCTGAGACGGAGCGCATGAATTCCGACAGGATGAAGACGGCAAGGGGCAAGCCTTGGGCGGTGTAGACGAGGATGAGGGCGGTCAGAGTATTCACTAAACCAGCCGAAACCATCAATTCGAGGATCGCCACCGTACCAAGGCGGATGGGGATCATGATGCCCAACGCAAGGTAGAGACCCATCAGCAGGTTGCCCCGGAAGCGGTATTCCGAGAGGGCAAAGGCCGCCATCGCCCCGAAGAGCAGGACGAAGAACAGGCTCGCGACCGTCACGGTCATGGAATTCAGGAAGTATTGGAAGAAATCCCCCTGCTCCAGCACCGTGGTATAGCCGACGAGGTCGAAGTTGCCCGGCATCGGTGGCATCAGCGGTTCGGCGAAGATCGCGCGGCGGGATTTGAAGCTGTTGATGACGATGACGAAGACCGGGAACAGCGCGATCAGCGTGTAGGTCAGCAGGATCGCATGGGCGGCGATGCTGCGTCCGGCATGGGTGCGGGTCTTGGACATGGCGGACCCCTCAGAACTGATAGCGGCGCAGCCGCGTCTGGATGCCGAACAGATAGATGCACACGCCCACGAGGATGATGGCGAACATGGCGGTGGCGATGGTCGCTCCCATATGGGGATCACCCAGTTGCAGCTGGAAGCCGAAGAAGGTGCGGTAAAGGAAGGTGCCGAGGATATCGGTGCTGAAATCCGGGCCCGCCAGCGCGCCCTGGGCGACATAGATCAGGTCGAAGGCGTTGAAATTGCCGACAAAGGTGAGGATGGAGATGATGCCGATGGAGGGAAGGATCAGCGGCAGCTTGATCTTCCAGAACTGGGACCAGCCGGTCAGGCCGTCCATCTTGGCCGCCTCGATCACGTCATCGGGGATGGAGAGGAGGGCGGCGTAGATCAGCATCATCGGGATGCCGACGAACTGCCAGACGGAGATGAGGGCGAGGGTCGTCAGCGCGTATTCCTCTTTCCCCAACCACGGTGCGAAGAGGAATTTCAGACCGACGGCATCGAGCATCCCCGGCGCGATGCCCCAGATGGGGGACAGGATCAGCTTCCAGACGAAGCCCACGATCACAAAGGAGAGGATCGTGGGGATGAAGATGGCAGTGCGGTAGAAGGCCGCCATGCGCAGCTTTGGACTGGACAGAAGCGCGGCCAACAGGATGCCGATGGGGTTCTGCACCAGCATATGGATGATGAAGAACCACAGGTTGTTGCCCAGCGCGTTCCAGAACGCGTCCGACCAGCGCGGATCGCCGAAAAGCGTGGCAAAGTTGGCAAGGCCCACGAAGATGCGGTTCTGGCCGTCGAGATTGTAGAGCGACAGGTTCAGCGTCCCGAAAAGCGGGATGATCATGATGGCGGTGTAGACCAGCACGGCAGGTGCCAGAAATACGCCGATATGCCAGCGGAAGGGTTTCCGTCGTGCCATGA
The DNA here is from genome assembly GCF_051132405.1 of Tabrizicola sp. M-4. GTDB lineage: Bacteria > Pseudomonadota > Alphaproteobacteria > Rhodobacterales > Rhodobacteraceae > Paragemmobacter. The sequence continues at coordinate 3,825,546 of NZ_CP128606.1, read as the reverse complement.
CGCCCTCTTGTCGGTTTGGGAATGGGGGGGGGTCCGGGGGGCCGATGTGGCCCCCCGGCCTTTGCAGATCATTTCTGCGGTTCGTACCAGCTTGCCAGACCGTCCTGCAGGCGCTTCGCCGCGTCGGCCGGGGTTTCGCTGCCACGGATCACGTTGGCCGAGGCGTTCCAGGTTTCGTTTTCAAGGTTCGGCGTGCCGCGCGACAGGATCTGATAGGTGGAGCGGATCGTCGATTGGCACTTGCCGCGCCAGGAAACGAATTCCTGCGCCAGCGGATCCTGCATTTCCACCGGGGTGGAGTTCAGGCTGAAGAAGCCCGGCAGGGCATTGGCATACATCGCGGCGAATTCCGCGCTGCCGACCCATTCGAGGAAGGTCTTCGCGGCCTCGGCATTCGGCGATTTGGCGTTCATGCCGATCGCGATATCGGTGTGGTCCGAGATGTAGCAGGTATCGCCCGCTGCCGCGACCGGGGGCGGGAAGGCGCCCATGGCAAAGCCCGCCTGCGCGTTGAAGCCCGCGATTTCCCAGGAACCCGCCGGATAGATCGCCGCGCGGCCGAGGGTGAAGAGGTTCTGGCTGTCGGGATAGGTCTGGGCCTCGAACCCGTCACCCAGATAGTCCTTCCAGCGGGCCAGCTCCTCGAACGGGGCGACCCATGGCGCGTCGGTCAGCTTCTGTTCGCCCTTGATCAGGGCAAGGCGGCCTTCCTCGCCCTTCCAGTAGTTCGGGCCGATGTTGTTGTAGCCCATCGTCGCGGCTTCCCACTGGTCGTTGGTGCCCATCGCCATGGGGATGTAGGTGCCGTCGGCCTTGATCTTGTCCAGCGCGGCGAAGAATTCGTCGCGGGTGGTGGGGACCGCGATGCCCAGCGCATCGAAAGCGTCCTTGTTGTAGATGAAGCCGTGGATCACCGATGCCATAGGCACGCAGAAGGTGGCCGCGCCATCATCCGTCTGCCATGCCGATTTCGCGACGGGCGAGAAGTTGGCCATGGCGGCAAGACCCGTCAGATCGGCCAGATGCCCCTGATTGTAGAGTTCCAGCGAGGCGTCGAAGGGGCGGCAGGTGATCAGGTCGCCCGCGCTGCCTGCCGCGAGTTTGGAGTTCAGGGCGGCGTTGTATTCCGCCGGTGCGGTGGGGGCGAAGACAACCTTGATGCCGGGGTTCGCGGCCTCGAAAGCCGGGATGATGGTGTCCTGCCAGATCGTCAGGTCGTCGTTGCGCCAGCTTTCGATCGTCAGCGTCACATCCTGTGCCGATGCCGCGCCACCCAGAAGGGTGGAGGCGAGAAGGGCGAAGCGGAAGGTCTTGGTCATTGGTCTCTCCCAGTTGGTGGCCTTATGCGTTCAAAGCGGCAAGGGCCGGGCCGAGTGCCCCCCCGCTGTTCGTGAGAAGCGCCTGCGCCTTGTCGCGCGAGGCTCCGGCAGCGATCAGCACCGCCGGTTTCACCGCCCCGCCGGTCTGGCCGAGCGCGTGTTTCGCCGTTTCCATATCGCGCCCCGAGATGCCCGAGACGATGCGGGCGGCGCGGTCGATCAGTTTCGCGTTGTCGGCATGGAGATTGACCATGTAGCCGTCATGCACATGCCCCAGCAGGATGCCCATGCGCACTGACAGCATGTTCAGCGCCACCTTCTGCGCCGTTGCCGCCCCCATGCGGGTGGAGCCATTCACGACCTCGGGTCCGGTGTCCAGAAGGATGGAAATGTGGCTCTGTTCCAGCAGTTTCGACCCCGGAACGTTGGCGATGCCGACCACCGTCAGCCCCGCCTTGCGCGCCAGATCGGCGATGACCAGCGTGTAGGGGGTGGAGCCGGAGGCAGAGAGGCAGAGGATGGTGTCGCCCTTGGTTAGCCCCGCCTTGCGGAAGTCGGCTTCGGCCAGTGCCGGATCATCCTCGACCGATCCAACCATGTGCAGCAGGGCATCCGTGCCGCCCGCAAAGAGGATGGGCGAGGTCGAGGGCGGGATGCCGAAGGTTCCGGCCAGTTCCAGCGCATCGGCCAGCGCCATGAGGCCCGAGGATCCGGCGCCTGCATAGGCGAGTTTTCCACCGGCGCGGAGGCTGTCTGCCGCGGCGGTGGCGGCGGCGTCGATCATCGGAATGGCCGCGCGCACGGCTGCAAGCGCGGCAAGCTGGGCATCCAGCAGATGCAACAGGGCAGCCGTTCCCGGCAGGGCGTGCAACCCTGCGGATTGGGGGTGACGGGCCTCTGTCGGGCGCTCTGTCATGTGATTCCCTTCCTGTTTCCCTGATAATGCCAAACTAATACCAATTGTAAAGCGTCTTTGCGTTTTGCAGGTGCAGCATCAGTTTTTGGCCCGTTTTCGCAAAGGTCCTTTCCATTTGGTATTGTTTTGGTATCTTTATGGGTGAAGGGATTCGCCATGCAGCTTTTTCTGGGGATTGATGGGGGCGGCACGGGGTGCCGTGCGGCCGTGGCGGATGCCGCGGGCCTGATCCTTGGGCGTGGGGCGGCGGGGCCTGCGAATATCGCCTCGGATGCCAGCGGGGCCGCAGGGAACATTCTTGTAGCGGCGCAGGCGGCGATTGCGGCGGCGGGCGGGGGTGAGGTTGTGGCGGCGGGGCTGGGGCTGGCGGGGGCGAATGCGGCGGGGGCCGCGGATCGGCTGCGCGACGCCCTGCCCTTTCGCCGGATGTCGGTTGTGACCGACGGGATCACGGCGGTGAAGGGGGCGCTGGGCGCGGGGGATGGTGTCGTGGCGGCCTTGGGGACCGGTTCGGTCTTTGCGGTGCAGCGTGGCGGCGTGATCCGGCAGATCGGCGGGCGCGGGCTGGTTCTGGGGGATGAGGGCAGCGGGGCCTGGATCGGGCGGGCGGTTCTTGCGGCGGCGTTGCGGGCGCTGGACGGGTTCGGCGACGTGACGCCATTGCTGGCCGCGCTGGTGGACGAGATGGGCGGGCCGGATGGCGTGGTGGCCTTTTCGCTGCGGGCGCGGCCTGCGGATTTCGCGGCGCTGGCCCCGCGGGTGGTGGAAAGCGGCGATCCGGCGGCGCAGGCGGTGATGGCGCGGGCCGAGGCGGATGTGGCCGAGGCGGTGGGCCTGCTGCGTGGCAAGGATGACCTGCCGGTGGTGTTTTTGGGCGGTTTAGGGACTGTTTTTGCCACGCGGATGGCGGAGCGATTCCCGATTCAGGCGGCGCTTGGCACCGCGCTTGACGGCGCGCTGATGCTGGCGCGGGAGGCGGCGTGATGGAGCAGATCTTTTCCCCCGACGGGTTCGAAGAGGTGGGCAGCGGGCCGCTTTACCTGCAATTGCAGCGGCGGATCGGCGAGGCCATCACCTCGGGCCGGTTGCGCCCGGGCGACAGCCTGCCGCCCGAGCGGGACATGGCGGCGATGACGGGGCTGAGCCGGGTGACGGTGCGCAAGGCGGTTGAAGGCTTGGTCGCATCGGGGCAACTGGTGCAAAAGCGCGGATCGGGAACCTTTGTCGCGGCGCGGGTGGAGCGGCTGGAACAGGCCCTAAGCCTGCTGACAAGCTTTACCGAAGATATGGCGCGGCGCGGAAAGAGTGTGGAATCCGTCTGGCTGGCGCGCGGGCTGCATGCGCCAGCACCGGAAGATGTGATGGCGCTGGGGCTGGGCGCGGGGGACCGTGTCGCGCGGCTGGAACGAGTGCGGCGGTCGGACGGGGTGCCGCTGGCGATTGAACGCGCCTCGCTTTCTGCGCAGGTCTTGCCAGAGCCGGAGGCGGTGGAAGCGTCACTTTATGCGGTGCTGGAGGCGCGGGGGATGCGGCCTGTGCGGGCGGTGCAGCGGATTTCCGCGGCCAATCTGGGCGCGCGGGATGCGGAATTGCTGCATGTGCCGCCCGGCGCGGCGGGGCTGCGGATCGAACGTGTCGGATACCTGCCGGACGGGCGGGTGGTGGAATTCACAAGGTCGCTCTACCGGGGCGACGCCTATGACTTCGCGGTGGAGCTGAAGCTGGCACCCGAAGCGGAAAGGAACTGACGATGACCAGTTACATGGCCCGCGAGGTAAGCGAGATTCCGCAGGTTTCGAGACGATTCCTCATGGAATCGCGGGGGGCGTTGCGGGCAGCGGCGGCAGCGATGCGTGCAATCGATCCGGGACTTATCGTCACTGTGGCGCGGGGCTCTTCCGACCATGCGGCGACCTATCTGAAATACGCGGTGGAATTGCTGGCGGGGGTGCCGGTGGCATCGGTGGGGCCATCGGTGGCATCGGTCTATGGCCGCCCCCTGCGGTTGGGCGGGGCGGCCTGCGTGGGGATCTCGCAATCGGGTCGCAGCCCGGACATCGTGGAAATGATCCGCGCGGCGGGCACTGGTGGGGCTCTTTCGGTGGCGATCACCAATTTCGCCGATAGCCCGATGGCGCAGGTGTCGGCCCACTGCCTGCCGTTGCAGGCAGGGGTGGAACAGTCTGTTGCGGCGACCAAGACCTTCGTCACCTCGGTGGTCGCCGGGTTGGCGCTGGTTGCAGAATGGCAGCAGAACGAGCCTCTTTTGGCTGCAATAGAGACGATTCCACAGGCATTCGAGGCTGCTTTGGCACTTGACTGGTCGCCGCTTGCCGCGCGGATGGCGCGGGCGCAGCAGGGCTATGTGCTGGGGCGCGGGCCTGCCTTCGCGATTGCGAACGAATGCGCCCTGAAACTGAAGGAAACCTGCGGCCTGCATGCCGAGGCCTACTCGGCGGCAGAGGTCCTGCACGGGCCGTCGGCCATCGTGCAGGCGCATTTCCCCGTGCTGGCACTGGCGGTGGAGGACGCGGCGCATGCGGGTGTGGTGCAGACGGCAGAGCGATTGGCGGCGCAGGGGGCGGATGTCTTCGTGACGGGGGCTGCGGCGCAGGGTTGCGTAACCTTGCCCTCGGTCGGTGGTCTGCATCCGCTGGTCGCGCCACTGGTTCTGGCGGTTGGTTTCTACGGCTTTGTCGAGGCGCTGGCTCGACGGCGAGGGTTTGATCCCGACACGCCGCCCCATCTGCGCAAGGTGACGGAGACGGTGTGATGGGGCGGGTATCGTTCACCGGGGCACGGGTATTCGACGGGGCGCAGTTCCGTGATGGCGCGCTTTTGGTGGAAGGGGGCCGCGTTATCGGGTTTGGGCCGCCCGAGGGGCATGTGGTGGATCTTGGCGCCGGCGTGATCGCGCCGGGATTCCTTGACCTGCAGGTGAATGGGTCGGGTGGCGTTGCCATCGACGCAAGTTGCGACCTGGCAGTGTTGGAAACTGTTTGCGCGGTTCAGGCACGGTTGGGCGCGACGGGATGCCTGCCGACGCTCATCACCGATACCCATGATGCGACGGTGCGGGTGGTCGAGGCGGGAATTGCGGCCACGAAGGCGCAGGTGCCGGGTTTTCTGGGCCTGCATCTGGAAGGGCCGCATCTGGATCTGCGGCGAAAGGGGGCGCATGATCCTGCCCTGATCCGGCCGATGGAGGCGCGTGATCTGGCCTTGGTGATAGAGGCGGCGGCAGAGTTGCCTGCGCTGATGGTCACAGTCGCTCCGGAATCGGTGACGCTGGACCAGATCGCCGCAATGGCAGCGGCAGGCGTGATCGTTTCGCTGGGTCATACCGATTGCAGCGCAGACGTGGCGCGGGCGGCGATGGCGGCGGGCGCGCGTTGCGCGACGCATCTTTTCAACGCCATGAGCCAGATGGGCAATCGCACGCCGGGCATGGTGGGTGCGGTTCTTGCGGCGGGCGGATTTGCAGGGCTGATTGCGGATGGCATCCATGTCGACCCGCTGACGCTGCGCGTCGCATTGGCGGCAAAGCGCGAGGGGGTCTTCCTTGTTTCGGATTGCATGGCCCTTGCGGGGACGGATTTGACAGAGTTCCATTTGGGCGGGCGGCGGATCTTGCGGGCGGAGGGGCGGTTGACGCTTGAGGATGGCACGCTGGCTGGGGCCGACCTGACCTTGCCACGGGCGGTGCAGGTCCTCGTGAAGGATGTAGGGATCGCGGAGGAGCGGGCGCTTGCCATGGCAAGCGCCGTTCCCGCAGCGGTGATCGGGCGGGACGATCTGGGGCATCTGCGCCCCGGTGCGCGGGCAGACATGGTGCATCTGTCGCCTGATTGGAACCTGCAGGGCGTCTGGCGCGACGGTGTAGCGGTCTAGAGGGCGGCGAAGGCGGCGGTGCCATCCTCGAATTCCGCGACGACGATGGGGCCATAGGGCGCTTGCCATTCGCTGTGGATGTGCGTGTTTTTTGGCAAGGTCAGAGACGTTCCCTGCATGGTTTGCCCATTCACCCGCAATCGTGTCAGCGCCGCATGTGATTGAAGATGGACGGTAACCTGCTGCCTGCCATCCGCAAGGTCCTCCACCGTGACAGAGAGGCCCGGAGCAGGGCGCTGGTCCTTCGGGAGGGGGAAGGAACCGGCGAGGGTTTCGTCCGGAACGCGTGACGGCGGCTGCCGATAGTGCCCCGTCGCCTCGAAGGCGCAGGCGATTTGCAGAAGGGCGTTGTCCTCCCAGCCACGTCCGGCGAAGGTCAGGCCAGCGGGCATGCCGGTATCCTCCATGACTCCCATCGGGACGGTCACGGTGGGGATGCCCAGATGCCGGATGGCAAGGTTGCCATTGGCCACCCAAACGCCGTTGGCCCAGGCCTTTTCAAAAGAGTCGGGGTTTCTGTCAGCATCTGCGGGCGCCACATCGGCGACCGCAGGAAATACCACGGCATCAAGGCGCAGGGCATCCATCCACTCTTCCAGATCGCGGTGGCGCGTTTCCTCCAGCGCGGCAAAGCCTTCGGCAAGGTGGGGGATGGTGCGGAAATCCGTCACCGGATGCGCGGCGGCAAAGGCGGGATAGGTGGCGATATCGTCATCGAAGCCGTCATATCGGTCACGCAGCGCGCCTTTGGGCAGGGGAAAGATCGTACTGCCATCCACGTGCGACAGGCGGTTCAGCGTCGGGTCATCGTTGGCGGCAAGGAAATCGTCCCAAGACCAGACCGAAAGATCCATGATCTCGCGTTTCAAATAGGCGGGCGGGACAAGGCCGCGCGTGCGGAGGGTGGGGGCGCCGGGACGATCGCCCTCGTAATTGGTGATCACGGGGAAATCGGTGACGATGACGGTGGCCCCCGCCGCCTCCATCGCCTGCCGCGCGCGGTGCCAGAGGGAAAGGATGGACGGGCGGGTGACGATGCGTTGTCCCGTCGGCCCACCTATGCCGGGGTCATCCGCCGTGCCAGCAAGGGGGTCGGCATTGATGTACATCGCCGGAACCCCGATGCGCTTGCCTGCAAGCGAGGCGGTTTCCGCCAATGCGGGATAGGAGTGCGGGCGGATCTCGCTTGCCTTCGGGATGGCGATCCATGGCTGGCTGCGCCAGAGGTCACCGCGTGTTTCGGGATCATCCGCCACGAGAATGTCGAGGAGTTGCAGCATATCCGCCATGCTGCGGGTATGGGGAACCACGACATCCATCGTGGGCACCAGCGGCCAGTTGCCACGTACCGAAATGACGCCGCGCGACGGCGTGTAGGCACAAAGCCCGTTGTTCGCGGCAGGCGCGCGGCCCGACGACCATGTCTCCTCGCCCAGACCGAAAGCCGCGAAACTGGCCGCAGTGGCCGTGCCTGATCCGTTGGAGGAACCGGAGGCATAGGCCGCGGTCAGGTAGTCCGCATTGTAGGGGCTTTCTGCGCGGCCATAGACGCCGCGCTGCATCCCGCCATTGGCCATGGGCGGCATGTTGGTAAGCCCGATCAGCACCGCCCCCGCCGCTCGCAGACGTGCAATCGCGAAGGCATCGTCGCTGGCGACGAGGTCCGCAAAGGCGGGAGAGCCCGAGGCGACGGTCAGGCCCTTGGCCTTGTAACTGTTCTTGGCGGTGTAGGGGATGCCGTCCAGCGGGCCCAGCGTTTCCCCGCGCGTTCTGCGCAGGTCCGATGCGCGGGCCTCTTCGAACATCGCAGGGTTCAGGACGGGCACGGCATTCAGCCGCGCGCCGTGCCGGTCATCGGCGGCAATGCGGTTCAGATAGGCGGCGGTCAATGCGACCGAGGTGGTGCGTCCGTCATCCAGCGCAGCGCGCAGGTCGGCGAGGGAGGCTTCGACGATGTTCATGTGCGGGGCTTTGGCTGCTGCTGTGTGATGCAATGGACGCCGCCGCCCCGCGCAAAGAGTTCGCGGGCATCGACCGACACGATGCGGCGACCGGGATAGGCGGTGGAAAGGATTTCGGCGGCACGGGCATCGGCCTTCCGTTCGTCGAAGGCACAGGCGATTACGGCACCGTTGATGACCAGATGGTTCACATAGGACCAGTCCACGAAACCATGCGCGTCTGTCAGGGTCTCGGGGGCGGGCAGGTCGATCACCTCCAGCCTTCGCCCCTTGGCATCGGTCGCGGCGGCAAGGATCTCGCGGATCTCGCGCATCGTGGCATGGTCTGGGTGGCCTTCGTCGGGCTGTGCATGGACCAGCACCTTCCCCGGAGACGGGAAGGTGGCCACGATGTCCACATGGCCCCGCGTGCCGAAGGGTTCGTAATCGCGCGCAAGGCCGCGGGGCAGCCAGATCGTCTTTTCCGTACCCAGAGTCCGCGCCATTTCCGCCTCTACCCTTGCGGCATCGGCATGGGGGTTGCGCTCGGGGCCAAGCTGGACGGTTTCGGTCAGCAGGATGGTGCCATCGCCATCAACATGGATACCGCCCCCTTCATTCACCAAAAGCGATGGGACGATAGGTACGCCCAGCAGGCCGGCGATGAAGGCGGCGAGGCCTCTGTCATGCGTGGCCGAGGTCCAGTCGCCTCCGCCCCAGCCATTGAAGATCCAGTCCACGGCGGCAAGTGATCCGTCCTCGGCATGCACGAAGGTAGGGCCGGAGTCGCGCAGCCAGAAATCGTCGATCACGCGCTCAACCGTCTCTATTCCGGCAGAAAGCATGCGTTTTGCGCGGCTGCGTTCGCTCGGGTCCACGATCATCGTGACGGGTTGGTATTCGGCGATGGCATGAGCGACGGCTGCCCAGGCGGCATAGCCTGCCTCGCGTTCGACGGTGGTTTCGCCCAGCGTCGCGCCTTCGCGGGGAAAGGCCATCCAGATACGATCCTGCGGCGCGGTTTCGGGTGGCATCACATAGGGCATGGCAGATTCCGGGTTGGCCGATTTCGGCAAGGTTAGAGCCAGTTTTTCCAACGAAAGTAGAGATAGGCGATCACCGAGGAGGCGAGCATCGCAACGAGCGCCGAGGGATAGCCCAGCGGTTGCGCAAGTTCGGGCATGATCTCGAAATTCATCCCGTAGATCGAGGCGATCAGCGTCGGTGGCGAGAACAGAACCGCCACCACCGACACGATCCGCACTGTGGAATTCTGCGCAAGGTTGATCATCCCCAGCGTGGCATCCGAGGCAAGGCCCACCCTTTGCGAAAGAAAGTCGGTATGTACCTCAAGCGCGTCCATGTCGCGCATAAGGTTGGCGACGCTGCCCGCAAGCCCTTCATCTCCGATCCTGTCGCGGGCGGTCTGCGCATAGAAACCAAGTGCGCGGTTCAGCGTCAGCAGGGCAAGGCGGATATTGCCGAGAAGTTCGGCCTCGCGACCGATATGGCGCAGGGCGACCTCGAGCCGCTTCTGGTTCTGCCCGCGTTTTCCGGGCGAATAGACACTGCGCGACACATGGTCGAGGCTGCGGCCCGACGATTCCAGAAGGTCGGCAAGGCGACCGACGATTTCCTCGATCAGCGACAGGAAGATGCCATTCGGATTGGCGCAGGTGGGGCCAACCTTGTCGGCCCGCGTCGGATAGGTCTCGAACGGGCGGCTGTCATGGTGGCGCACGGTCACAAGGCGCGCCGTCGACAGGATGAAGGTGACAGGCCCCGCCATGGGGCCATTTGTTTCGGAATGGCCGGTCAACTGCGCGGTCAGATAGTCGACCCAACCCTCGCGATAGAGGCGGTTCGAAACCTCGATCTCCTCCATGTCCTCAAGCGTCGGAACATCAAGGCCAAGCGCGGCAACGGCGGCGGTTTCCACCTGATCCGGTCGCAAAAGATCGATCCAAATCGCCGAAGAAAGCGGCGCCTCGGGCGCAAGGCGGATCAGGCGACCCTCGATTTCGCGATAGGCGATCAGCATCAAGCACCCGGCATTTACGGCAGGCAGAGGTTAGGCGGGCACTGCACCGTCGGCAAGGACGCGTTCATCGGACCTCATCGTCCGCGTCGCCCGCCCGGAACACGCGACAGGAATTCTGGGGGGCGACGTGCGATCCATGCAAGGAACCGCTCCATCCGGAGGTCGCCACGTATGGCTTCGGGCGTGTTGAACTGCCGCGCAAGCTCCGCTTCGGAAAAGCGGGCATGAATCTCCTTGTGGCAGATATGGTGGATCAGGACCGTTGGTCCGCCCTTGCCACCCTTCAGCTTCGGGATCAGGTGATGCAGGCTTTGCGGCACATCCGGCGGGATGGGGCGCAGGCAGATCGGGCAGGTCGGGTTCATGTTGTCCTTTCCGGGCTTTCCCGGCAGAGGATGGCGGAATGCGGGGCTCCGGCAAGATGGATGCGGCAAGATGGATGCTTTGGTGATCGGCGCGGGGCCAGCCGGCCTCATGGCTGCGGAAGAATTGGCGGCAGCCGGGCGGCAGGTCGTCATCTGCGAGGCAAAGCCCTCGGCCGGTCGCAAGTTTCTCATGGCCGGGAAATCGGGGCTTAACGTCACCAAGGATGAGGGCAGCGCGGCGTTCCTCGCGGCTTATGGCGCAGCCTGGCTTGAACCCATCCTGCGCGACTTCGGTCCGGATCAGGTAAAGGCATGGTGCCGCGCCTTGGGACAGGACGTCTTTACCGGGTCATCGGGACGCGTCTTTCCCGTGGCGATGAAGGCTTCCCCCCTCCTGCGAGCATGGCTTTCGCGCCTTGGATCGGCAGGGGTGGAGTTGCGGCTGCGCTGGCGTTGGATGGGGTTTCAGGGCGACGGCTGGCAGTTCGACACGCCGCAGGGCGCAAGGGTCCTGCATCCCCGCGTGGTGGTGCTGGCGCTAGGCGGGGCAAGCTGGCCTCGGCTCGGTTCGGATGCGGCATGGGTGCCATGGCTGCGTGACAAGGGGGTGGAGATCGCCCCGTTTCTTCCGGCCAACATGGGCTTTGGCGTCGATTGGTCGCCGCACATGTCGCGACATTTCGGGCAACCGGTGAAGGGCGCAATGCTGTTGGCAGACGACCTGCGTGAACGTGGGGAATTCGTGATCTCTTCCCGCGGGATCGAGGGGGGTGGCGTCTATGCCGTTTCGGCCCCTGTGCGTGACGGCGCTGCGCTGGCTGTCGATTTCCTGCCCGATGTCGACGGTGCTGCGATCGCCGCGCGACTGGCACGGATGAAACCGGGCGAAACGCTCGCGAACCGCCTTCGCAAACTTGGCCTTTCGCCCGCGGCGGTGGCCCTGATCATGGAATTCGGGCGCGGGATTGATCCGGGCCGGGCCGTCAAGGCCTTGCCGTTGCGCCTGACAGGCCCCCGGCCAATCGCCGAGGCTATCTCTTCCGCCGGTGGCGCAACGCAGGCCGCGCTCACCGAGAGTCTGGAACTGCGCGCTCTGCCCGGCGTTTTCGCCTGTGGCGAGATGCTGGACTGGGAGGCACCGACAGGCGGTTACCTGCTGACCGGGTGTTGGGCAACCGGGCGCTGGGCAGGCAGGGCAGCGGCAAGATGAACCGTGGTCTTCGTCCCGGCCAAAATACCCTCCGGGGGTGAATTGGCCGTCAGGCCAAGAGGGGGCGGAACGCCCCCCTGAACAGCGGAGCCGGACGCGCGGCACGCGCGGGAGGCGACAGGAAAGGCTTGCGCGGGGCATCCCTGCCCCGCGCTCTACCGGATCAGCCGTGCTTGATCATCACATGCCGGACGACCGTATAATCCTCCAGCGCATAGGCCGACATGTCCTTGCCATAGCCGGACTGTTTCAACCCGCCATGCGGCATCTCATTGGTCAGCATGAAATGCGTGTTGATCCAGGTGCAGCCATAGCGCAGCCGTGCCGCCGTCGCCATGGCGCGGCCCACGTCCTTGGTCCAGACCGAGGAAGCGAGGCCGTAATCGCTGTCATTGGCCCATTGCACCGCCGTATCCACGTCGGAGAAGGGGGTGATCGACACAACGGGGCCGAAGACCTCGCGGCGGACGATCTCATCCTCCTGCTTGGCACCTGCGATGACGGTGGGGCGGTAGTAGAAACCCTGATCCATCACCTCGCCGCCCGTGGTGATCTCGATATGGTTCACCTCACGCGCGCGGTTGACGAAGGAGGCCACCCGGTCGCGCTGGCGCAAGGAAATCAGGGGGCCGATCTCGTTGGTGCTGTCATCCTCGTTCCCCAGCGCGATGGTGGAAACGGCAGAGGTAAGGTCGGCCACCAGACGGTCATAGACCTTCTTTCCGGCATAGATGCGGCAGGCGGCAGTGCAGTCTTGTCCCGCGTTGTAATAACCGAAGGCGCGCAGGCCATCGACGACCTCGGCCACGTCGGCATCGTCAAAGACGATGACGGGAGCCTTGCCGCCCAATTCCAGATGGGTGCGCTTCACCGTCTTGGCGGCGGCGTCGAGCATCTTCTTGCCCGTGGCCACGTCGCCGGTGAGGGAGATCATGTCGACCTGCGGGTGGTTGATCAGGTAGTTGCCGACGGTCTGCCCGCGTCCCGCGACGATGCTGACCACGCCTTCGGGCAGTTCCTCGGCCAGTATCCTCGCCATCTTCAGCGCGGTCAGCGGGGTCTGTTCCGACGGCTTGAAGACCACCGTATTGCCGCCGCCGATGGCGGGGCCGAGTTTCCATGCCATCATCATCAGCGGATAGTTCCACGGAGCGATGGAGGCGACGACGCCGATCGGGTCGCGGCGAATCATGGAGGTGTGGCCGGCGAGGTATTCGCCCGCAACCGCCCCGTGCTGGCAGCGCACAGCCCCGGCGAAGAAACGGTAGCAGTCGACGATGGCGGGGATTTCGTCATTCCGTGCCGCGTTGATGGGTTTGCCGCAGTTCAGCGCCTCGAGCGCGGCGAAGGCGTCGGCTTCGGCCTCTACGCGATCCGCGATGCGGAGGAGGGCTGCGGCGCGTTCGGCGGGGGTGGTGCGCGACCATGTCTCGAAGGCCTTGCGGGCGGCGGCCACGGCACGGTCCACCTGCGCGGTCGAAGCCTCCGGCACCTCGAGGATCAGGCCACCAGTGCGGGGGTTCAGGATCTGTTCCCGCGCCTCTTGCCCGGCCTCGAAGGCGGAGCCGATCAGAAGCTGGGTGTCGATGGTCATCAGTGCGCTGTCCATTTGGACCTCCCTTTGGTCATTTGCCCGATCCGGCGGTGTCAGACCCGCCGCGGGTGAGGTAATAGGCGATGAGGATGGGGACGAAGGTGGCGAGGAACACCACGATGGCCACCACGTTGGTGACGGGCCGCTGGCGCGGGCGGACGAGTTCCTGAAGCATCCAGATGGGCAGGGTGCTTTGCTGGCCCGCGGTGAAGGTGGTGACGATGACTTCGTCGAAGCTCAGGGCGAAGGCGAGCATCCCGCCCGCCAGAAGCGCGGTGCCGAGGTTGGGCAGCAGGACATAGCGGAAGGTCTGGAAGCTGTTGGCGCCGAGGTCGGCTGACGCTTCGAGAATGCCGCCGGACAGGCGGCGGAAGCGGGCTACGGCGTTGTTGTAGACGATCACGATGCAGAAGGTCGCGTGGCCTAGGATGATGGTCCATGTCGAGAAGGGTATGTCCATGATCGAGAAGGCTGACCGCAGGGACATCCCCGTGATGACGCCCGGCAGGGCGATGGGCAGGATGATCAGGAGGCTGATCTGTTCGCGCCCGAAGAAATTCGTCCTCGCCATCGCGGCGGAAACGAGCGTGCCTAGGATCATGGCGATGAAGGTGGCGATGGTGGCCACCCAGAGCGAGAGGTAGAGGGGCGGCCAAATATCTTCGCGGTTCCAGGCCACGCCGAACCATTGGGTGGTCAGGCCGGGGGGCGGGAATTCGTAGGACTTGTCCTCGGTCGTGAAGGCGTAGAGGAAGATGAGGAGGATGGGGAGGTGGAGGAACAGCAGCCCCCCGACGGCGGCGATCTTCAATCCCCATGAGGCGCGATCAGAGTGCATCGAAGGCCCCCTTCCGCTTGGCGATCATCAGGTAGATGACCATGATGACGATGGGGACCACGGCAAAGGCTGCGGCCAGCGGGATGTTCCCGGCGGTGCCCTGCAACTGATAGACGGCCAACCCGATGAATCGGGCCGAGGTGCCGACGATCTGCGGGATGATGTAATCGCCCATCGTCAGCGAGAAGGTGAAGATCGAACCCGCGATCACCCCCGGCATGGCGAGCGGAAGGATCACCGTGCGGAAGGTCTGCGCCCGCGAGGCGCCAAGGTCGGCAGAGGCCTCCAACATCGATGTCGGCACACGTTCGAGTGACGCCTGCATTGGCAGGATCATGTAGGGCAGCCAGACATAGACGAAGACGATGAAGGTGCCGAGCAGGCTGGTGGAGAGGCTGTTCCCGCCGATTCCGGGGATGGCGAGGATGGCGTTCAGGATCATCGACAGGCCGACGCCTTCGGCAGCCCATGTGATGATGCCTTCCTTGGCGAGGATCAGTTTCCAGGCGTAGACCTTCACCAGATAGGACGACCAAAGGGGCAGCATGACACCGAGGTAGAAGATGGCCTTCCATTTCCCCCGCGCAAAACGGGCGGCGTAATAGGCGATGGGAAAGGCGATCAGCGCGCAGCCGATGGTGACGGCGGCGGACATCAGAAGGGTACGGATGATGATGTCGAGGTTCTGGGCGCGGAAGAGTTCGGCATAGGTCTTGAGGGTGAATTCCTGCTTCACCAGACCCGAGAATTCGTCGATCGAATAGAAGGATTGCAGCAGAAGTGCTGCCAGCGAGCCGAGATAGACAACGCCCAGCCAAAGGAGCGGCGGCGTCAGCAAGACGGCCAGCAGCACGCGCGGATGCCGCCAGAAAAGGGCGGTCAGCCTGTCGGCAAGCCCGCGTTCGGGCAGGATGGCGGGGGTGGGGGAGGTCATCCCTCGCCCTCCATCACATGCAGCGCGGCGGGATCGAAGGCGAGGCCGACGGTCGCCCCCGGTTCCGGCACGGGCTGGCCGGCGGGCAGGAGGGCCGCGACTTCGGTGCCGTTCAGCGCGACGGTGACGCGGGAGCCCGCGCCGAGGTATCGCAGGCCAGTGACGGTGCCCGCCAGCGCCACGCCATCGGCGGCGGTGACGCGCAGCATTTCCGGACGGAGTGAGGCCCATTTCGGCGGGCCACCGAAGGCGCGGGTAACCTCGGGCGGCAGGACGTTCGAGGACCCCACGAAATCCGCCACGAAACGGGTGCGGGGACGGGCATAGACATCGGCGGGCGTGCCGATCTGGGCGATCTTGCCTTCGTTGAAAACGGCAAGGCTGTCGGCCATCGAAAGCGCCTCGCCCTGGTCATGCGTCACGAAGACGAAGGTGATGCCAAGGCGGGATTGCAGGGCCTTCAACTCATCCTGCATCGCTTCGCGGAGTTTGAGATCCAGCGCGCCAAGGGGTTCGTCCAGCAGCAAGACCTTGGGTTCATTGACCAAAGCGCGGGCGAGCGCCACGCGCTGACGCTGGCCGCCCGAAAGCTGGGCGGGTTTGCGGTCGCCGTAGCCTTCGAGTTTCACCAGCGCCAGCATCTCTTCGGCGCGGCTGTCACGGGTGCGGCGGTCGACGCCCTTCACCATCAGGCCATAGCCCACGTTGTCGCGCACGTTCATGTGCGGGAAGAGCGCGTAATCCTGAAAGACGGTGTTCACGTTGCGCCGGTTCGGGGGGATGTCGCCCACGTCCTGCCCGAAGATGCGGATCGTGCCACCGGTGGGTTTCTCGAACCCGGAAATCAGGCGCAGGCAGGTGGTCTTGCCGGACCCGGAGGGGCCGAGCATGGCGAAGAACGACCCTTCCGCGATTGTCAGATCGACGCCGTCGACGGCCTTCACCGGGGCGTGGGTGGGGCCGAAGTGGCGGGAAACGCGCGAGAATTCGACGGCGGCGGTCATGGAGGGGAGGGCTCCGACAGGCAAAAGGAAAGGAGGGGTGCGCGCAGGAGGCGCGCACCCGAATACGCGATGGGAGGGTGACTTAGCGGCCGCCGATCACGCCGATATAGTCGGACACCCAGCGGTAGTAGGGCACGCAGGTATCTTCTCCCTGCGAGCAATCGGCAACCGGCGTGGTCCAGAAACGGATGCGTTCGAAATCATCCATCCCGTTGGTGGTGCAGCCCTCGGCGGTCTGCATCCCACGCCCGTCGGTGCAGGCGGCGGGAACCGACGGGTTCGCGCCGAACCAGACCGAAAGGTCGGATTGCAGGTTCGAGGAAAGCTGGTGTTCGAACCACATATAGGCGCAGTTGGGGTTCTCGCTGTCCACATGCAGCATGGTGGTATCGGCCCAGCCCGTCGCGCCCTCTTGCGGGATGGTGGAGGCGACGGGGGCGCCGCCGGCTTTCAGCAGGTTCACCTGGAACGGCCAGGAGCCGGAGGCGACCACACCTTCATTCTTGAAGTCGTCGATCTGGATGAAGGCGTCGTGCCAGTAGCGGCTGACCAGTTCACGCTGCCCGCGCAGCAGGTCAAGCGCGGCCTTGTACTGATCCTCGTTCAACTCGTAGGGCGAGGTGATGCCCAGTTCCGGCTTGTGGAACATCAGGTATTGCGCGGCATCGGCGATGTGGATCGGACCGTCATAGGCCTGCACGCGGCCCTTGTTCGATTGGCCGTCGGAGAGATTTTGTTCTTCGAAAACAACGTTCCACGAGGTCGGCGGTTCCTTGAACACCTCAGTGTTGTACATCAGGACGTTCGGGCCCCACATGTAGGGCACACCGAAATGCTTGCCGTCAACGGTGTGCCACGGCGCATCCTGCAGGCGCGGGTCGATGGTGGACCACGAAGGGATGAGCGCGGTATTCACTTCTTGCACCCGCCCCCCGGCGATCAGGCGCAGCGAGGCGTCGCCCGAGGCGGTGACGAGGTCGAAACCGCCTTCGTTCATCAGGGCGACCATCTCGTCCGAGGTGTTCGCTGTCTTCACGCTGACCTTGCAACCGCTTGATTCTTCGAACTTCGTCACCCAGTCGAAGGCCGGATCGGTTTCGCCGCGCTCGACATAGCCCGCCCATGCGACGATGGAGAGCTGGCCTTCGCCGGGGCCGACCTCCGTCATCTGGGCAAGGGCCGGGCTGAGGCCGGTGATCAGCGCCAGCGCGGTCGTGGCGGCGAGTTTCAGGCTGCGTGTGGTCATGCTGGATATCTCCCGTTGGTGGCGCCGCATGGCGCGGGGTGCCGGTATTCCGGTCATGGGGTTGCACGGTAGGCGCGCGCGGGAGTTTCGCAATATCAAAACGCTGATGGGTGAATTCGGTTTTTCCGATGGGTCAGGGTCGATCCGGGCCGTACCGGAAGCCGTGCCGGAAACTGTGCCGCAAACTGTACATACGCAGCGAACGGTGATCCGCCCCTCGACGCAACGCCCCTGCCCCGGCGCGGAGAGGCGTCAGCGGTTCGGCACGTTGCTTTGCGCCGAGCGGATGAAGTTCAGCGCGGGAGGCGAGAGCGGGGCCCCGCGGCGCCATGCGAGGCCGACCTGCACCGTGGGCAGATCGCCCGAGACGTCGCGGATTTCGATCCGGTCGCCTTCCAGCGACCACGGGCGATAGACGAGGCTGGGCAGGATGGCGAGCCCTGCCCCGGTGGCCACCAGCGAGCGGACCGCCTCCACGCTTCGCGTGCGGAAGGCGATCTCGGGCTTTACGGGGAGAGCGGCGGTGAGGCGACGGGTGCTTTCCTCGATCTCGTCCACCATCAACTGGATCAAGGGTTGGCCTGCGAGTTCTTCCAGAGCGATGGCCTCTTGCTGGGCCAGTGCATGGCCGAGGGGGAGCCAGAGCCGGTAGGGAGAGACGAGCAGGGTTTCCACATGCAGCGCCATGCGGTCCTTGACCGAGGAGGTGAGGAGGACGGCGACGTCCAACTCGCCCCCGATCAGGAGGTGCTGGAGGTAGTCGCCATTGTCCTCGATCACGTTCAACTCTACCTGCGGGAAGGCGCGGCGGAAGCGCGAGAGGATGTCGGAGAGCACATAGCCCGCCACCAGCGAGGTGACGCCCAGCGACAGGCGGCCCGTGGCGGTTTCCGCCTCGTCCCGGAAGGCGGTGCGGGCGGTGGCGACATCGGCGAGGATCTGGCGCGCATGGCGCAAGAAGGCGCTGCCCTTGTGGGTGATGAGAAGTCCGCGCGCCTGACGGTCGAAGAGGATGACGCCCAGATCATCCTCCAGCGCGCGGATCGCCTCGGTCACGGAGGATTGCGAGATCGACAGCGCCCGTGCGGCGCCGGAAACGCTGCCCGCCTCGGCGGCGGCGACGAAGAACTGGAGTTGGCGGAGGGTGAAGGCCATGCGTTTCGCCTTTTGCGGGAGGAGGCCGGGGGTTTCACACCCCCGGACCCCCGTGGGGTATTTGGGCCAAGACGAAGGGCAGGAGGGCGGGGCGGTGACGGTCGATCAGCGCGGCATAGGCGGCGAGGCGGTCGGGGGTGAAATGATGCGCCCCTGCCAGCAGGTTGACGGTGCCGGGAACGGTGCCGTCTGCGGCGATGATGGGCAGGTTTGCGGCGGAGCCGAGCCCCATGGAGGTGATCAGGGCATGATCGAAGAAGAGGTCGGCAAAGGCTGCGGGCGTATTGGCGACGAAGGGCTGCGCGCGGGTGATGCAGAGGTCATACCATGCATCGCGCAGCAGCGGTTTCGTGCCATGGGTGGGGTATTCCACCGGATGCGAGGTATAGGCGCGGCGAAACAGGCCGTTCGTCAGGTCATGCGCGGTGATCGTGAAGAGGCGCGTGCCGAGGGCGGCGCAATCGTGGTGCAGGGCGGCGACGGCAGGGGACATGGGCGCCATAACGCCACGGGCGGGGCGCGCTGTCCAGCACCCTGCCCAAGGCTTGGCCGCCGCAGGGGCCGCGCGGAGTTCAGGACATGATGAGGCCGCCATCCACGTTGATCGTCTGGCCCGTGATATAAGCCGCATCCCCGGAGGCGAGGAAGGCCACGAGGGCCGCGACCTCGGCCGGGGTGCCGGCGCGGCCCATCGGAATGCCTTCGACCCATTCCGCCATCAATTCGCCCGGCCCATAATCGCCCAGCATGCTGCCCCAGACCCGATCGTTGTAATCCCACATCTCGGTATGGATGATGCCGGGGCAGATCGCGTTGGCGGTGATCCCCTCGCGGGCGAGTTCCTTGGCGAGGCTTTGGGTAAGGCCGACCACGCCGAATTTCGACGCGGCGTAATGCGGGGTGTAGATGAAGCCCTGCCGGGCCTGCCCTGAGGCGGTGTTGATCAGGCGGCCGCGCGTTCCGCTGGCGCGGAAGCGGCGGATCGCCTCTTGGCAGCAGAGGAAGACGCCCTTGGTGTTGACGTCGAGGTTGAAGTCCCATTCGCGTTCGGTGAGGTCTTCCACCTTTGCGATGGTGATGACGCCCGCATTCTGGACGGAGACGGAAAGCGGCCCAAGCCTTGCCTCGGCCTCGGCATAGGCGGCCTTGACCGCGGCGATGTCGGTGACGTCGAGGATGAGGCCCAGCACCTCGGCCCCGGTTTCGGCGGCGATGGCGCGGGCGGCATCGGGCGTGTCGGCATCGATGGCGGCGATGGCCACCTTTGCGCCCTCTTGCGCGAAGCGGGTGGCGATGCCGCGTCCGATGCCCTTGTTTCCGCCCGTGACCATGACCGTCTGACCGGCAAAGCGTTTCATGTCGTCTCCTTCGATGGACCCGGTGGCGGGTCTGGTGTCATGCGGTCAGCCGCGCCGCGGTGAATTTGTCCGTCACGAGGATGTCGATGATCCCGAGCCTGAGCGCCCCGGCGATGGCCTCGGTCTTGGAGGCGCCGCCGGCGAGGGCCATGACGCGGCGGGCCTTGCGCAGGTGATCCATGGTGACGCCGATGACGCGTTCGTTCAGCGGCGTATCCACGGGTTTGCCGTCCTTGTCGTAGAAGCGGAAGGAAATCTCGCCGACCGCGCCCGCCTCGTGCAGGAGGGCCATTTCGTGGCGGGAGAAGGTATTGCCCGACCGCGCGAGCAGTTCCGACGGTTCGACCGCGCCGATGCCGACGATGGCAAGGCTGATGCGGTCGAAGAGATCCATCGTGTCGCGGACGACCGAGTCGGCCAGCATGACGAGTTTCGCCTCGCGCGAGGAGGTGATGCCCTGCACCAGCAGGAGCCGCGCCTCGGCCCCGGTCAGGCGTGCGAGGCGGGAGATCAGTTCGGTGGCATGGGTCTGGACGGCGGAATCGCCCATGCCGCCGAGGATCTGGACCACGTGCCGTGCCTTGACGGCGCGGAAGGGGTGGATGTTGTCCACCATCCGGAGGATCGTCTGACTCCAGCTTGAGACGCCGATGATCTCATCGGGTTGCAGCGTGACCTCGAGGAAATGCGCCGCCGCCTCGCCGATGCGGGCCATGATGGCACCGTCGCGGTCTTCGGAGCAGTCGATGACGATCGCCTCGGTCAGGCCGAAGCGCTGGCGGAGCGAGGTTTCGAGTTCGGCGAAGGTGCCGGGCGGGGGGATGACGGTGGTGCGGACGATGTTTTCCTGTTCGGCACGCTTGAGCATGCGCGAGACTGTCGCCTGGGACATGTGCAGTTGGGCGGCGATCTCGGCCTGACGCTTGCCTTCGGAGTGGTACATCTGCGCCACCCGGGCGATCAGCCGCAACTCGTTCACTCTTCCCATGGGACCCCCGGCGTGAATTTTTATTCACCCATAAATCACGGCGTTTCCAAGGTCGAGCGCCGGATTGCGTCGCGCCAGACGGCGAGGCGGGCGGCGGCGTCGCCGGAAACGGGGCGGATCTCGGTGCCGGGGCGGGGCAGGGCCGCGATCTGGTCGAGCCCGGCCCAGAGGCCGAGCGAGAGGCCGGCGAGATAGGCGGCGCCGATGGCGGAGGCCTCGGGTGTGTCGCATTGGATCAGCGGGTGATCGAGCGTGTCGGAGACGCATTGCATGAGGAAGCGGTTCCGGCTGGGCCCGCCGTCGGCGAAGAGGCGGCCGAGCGGTGCGGGGGATTGGGCCGACATGACGGCAAAGACATCATGCACCTGGAAGGCCATGGAATCGGTCACGGCGCGGGCCATCTGGGCGCGGGTGGTGTTGAAGGTGATGCCACAGAAGAGCGCGCGGGCATCGGCCTGCCAATGCGGCGCGCCAAGGCCGACGAAGGCGGGCACGAAGCCCGGCCCCCCCGGTTCCGCCGTGGCGGCGAGGTCGGTGAGGGCCTGCACATCGGGCAGGCCGAGCATGTCCACCATCCAGGGCAGGGCGGAGGCGGAGACGAGGATGTTTCCCTCGAAGGCATAGGTCGGGCGGCTGTCGATCGACCAGGCGATGGTGGTGGTGATGCCGTCCCTTGGGGCGATGAATTCGGGCAGGGTGGCCATGATCGACGAGCCGGTGCCGAAGGTCACCTTGCCGTCGCCCGGTTGGAAGGCCCCATGACCGAAGAGGGCGGCATGGCTGTCGCCGATGGCGGAGGCGACGGGGGTGCCGTCGGGCAGGCCCGCCACGCCGCGCGTGACGCCGAAATGGGCCGCGCTGTCGCGCACCTGCGGCAGGCAGTCGCGCGGCACGCCGAAGAGCGCGCAGAGCTCATCGCTCCAGTCCCGGCGGTTGAGGTCGAAGAGTTGGCTGCGGGCGGCGTTCGAGGCATCGCAGGCATGGACCGCGCCGCCGGTGAGGCAGTGGATGAGCCATGAATCGATGGTCCCAAGGCGCACCCTGTGCCCCGGCGGGATGCGGTCGAGCAGCCATTTCATCTTGGGGCCGGGAAACATCGGATCGATGGGAAGCCCGGTCAATTCCTGCACGCGCGGGGCATGGCCCGCGGCGACCAGCGCGGTGCAGACCGGCGAGGTGCGGCGGCATTGCCAGCTTACCACGGGGCCGAGCGGGGCGCCGGTCTCGGCGTCCCATGCCGTCACAGATTCGCGCTGGTTCGAGATGGCCACGCCCGCGACCTGCACCTTGGGGCCGTTGGCGAGGCATTGCGTGATGGCCTCCTGCACCGAGGCCCAGATGCGCAGCGTGTCCTGTTCGACCCAGCCGGGCTGCGGATGGTCGATGCCGACGGCGGCGGAGCCCCGAGACAGGACCGCGCCTTCGGCCGAAACCAGCACGGCCTTGGAATTCGTGGTGCCCTGATCGATGGCGATGATGGCGCGGGTCATGGCAACTCCGGGAGGGAGGTTAGGAGGGGCGCGGCCACGGGAGGGAGGCCGCGCCCCGGCTGGCCGCGGCCCTTTCAGGCGCGGCCGGGTTTGCGGGCGATCAGCGTGCGCGCGGCATCGGCCACGGCGGCCGGGGACATCCCGAATTCATCCAGCAGGAATTCCGCCGATCCGGTGGGCGCGAAGATGCCGGGAACGCCAAGCACCTTCATCGGAGCAGGAGCCTCGGCCACGACGACCTCGGCGATGGCAGAGCCGAGACCGCCAAAGGTGGAATGTTCCTCGGCGGTCAGGATCGCGCCGGTATCGCGGACGGCGGCGACGACGGCATCGACGTCGATGGGCCGGACCGTCGCCATGTTCAGAACGCGCGCCTCGATCCCCTGCGCGGCGAGGATGTCGGCGGCCTTCATCATGCGGTGCGTCAGGGTTCCGTTGGCGATCAGCGTGACCGCATCGCCGTCCCGCAGGAGATTGGCCTTGCCCAGTTCGAAGACATGCCCCTCGGGAAGGAGATCCGGCACGCCCACGCGCGAGAGGCGCAGGAAGACGGGGCCGGGATGGCGAGCGGCCCATTCCACGGCGGCGGCTGTCTCGATCGAATCGCAGGGCGCGATAACGGGGAGGTTCGGCAGGACCCGCGTCCAGGCGAAATCCTCGATGGAATGGTGGGTGGGGCCGAGTTCGCCATAGGCCATGCCAGAGGAGATGCCGACCAGTTTCACATTGGCATTGGAATAGGCGATGTCGGCCTTGACCTGTTCCAGCGAGCGCCCCGTGAGGAAGCAGGACGCGCCGCAGACGAAGGGCAGCAGCCCGCCATTCGCCAGACCGGCCCCCACGCCGACCATGTTCTGTTCGGCGATGCCCACATTCACGAGGCGTTCGGGAAAGCGCGACTTGAATCCGCCGAGTTTCGACGATCCGACAGAGTCGTTGCAGACGGCGACCACTTTCGGATTGTCGGCGCCAAGGCGTTCCAGCACCGCCACGAAGGCATCGCGGCAGTCGTGCAGTTTGGCGGGGGTGGTGACGGCGTTCATCACAGGGTCTCCGAAAGTTCAGCGCGCGCGATCTGGAATTGCTCGGCATTCGGCACGCGGTGGTGCCAGTCCACCCGGTCCTGCATGAACGAGATGCCGTGCCCCTTGTTGGTATGGGCGACGATGCAATGGGGCCGCCCCGTGCGCTTTTCGAGGGCGGGGACGATCTCGGCCATGGCATTGCCGTTGATTTCGGTCACGTCCCAGCCGAAGGCGGCGAGTTTCGGCGCGAAGGGGGCGAGGTCGTTGGTATCCTTCAGGGCCGCGCCCTGCTGGAAGCGGTTGTGGTCGATGATGAGGGTCAGGTTGTCGAGGCCGAACTGGGCGGCGGCGCTGATGGCCTCCCAGTTGGAGCCCTCCTGCATCTCGCCGTCGCCGGTGAGGACGAAGGTGCGGTATCCCGCACCAAGGAGCTTGGCCGCCTTTGCCATACCCACGGCGACCGGCAGGCCATGGCCCAGCGGCCCGGTATTCGTTTCCACCCCCGGCACCTTGTTGCAGTTCGGATGCCCGTTCAGGCGCGAATGCGGTTTCAGGAAGGTGTGGATTTCCTCTTCGGGGATGAAGCCGCGTTTGGCCAGCGTGACATAGAGGGCAAGCGCGACATGCCCCTTGGACAGGACGAATCGATCCCGGTCGGGGTGTTTCGGCTGATCCGGCCAGACCCGCAGCACCCGGAAATAAAGGGCGGTCAGGATGTCGATGGCGGACATCTCGCCGCCGATATGGCCGGCGCCAGCCTCATGGACGGCCTCCAGATCACGCAGGCGGATCTGTTGGGCGATGCGCTCGAGATCGTTCGGCTGCATGGGGCTCCCCGTGTGAATAAATATACAGCATGTAATATAGTTGCCAGCATAGGGGCCATGTCAAGAGTGAAAGGGGGTGTGGCGGCATGTGTCGACACAAAGAAGATGATTGACAGCCATTCTGCCGATACGCTACGCATTATCAACCGACTGTGAATATTTATGCTGTTGGTGCATGTGGAGGGGCTGCAGGGAGGGCGGGCGCCATGACGACAGAAACGCAGGGGCGGACCGACACGGGCGGCATCCGGTTCTTGGGGTCGCTGAGGGGTGCCACCGGGCCGCTGATCGGCCTGATCCTGCTGTGCCTGTTCCTGACCTTCTGGACCGATACCTTCTTTTCCGTCCGGAACTTCCTCAACATCCTCGACCAGATCACGGTTCTGGGGATCATGGCGGTCGGCATGACCTTTGTCATCCTGATCGGCGGGATCGATCTGGCCGTCGGGTCGGTGATGGCCCTGACGATGATGGTGATGGGCTATCTGCATGTCGAGGCGGGGCTGTCGATGGGGATCGCGATTCCCGCCGCGCTGGGCGTGGCCGCGCTGAACGGGCTGGTGGCGGGCATACTGATCACACGGTTCAACGTGCCGGCCTTCATCGCGACGCTGGCCATGATGTCGATCGCGCGCGGCCTTGCCAGCATGATCACGAACGGGCAGCAGATCATCGGTTTTCCGTCCTGGTTCAACCTTTCGGCCATCGTGCGCTATGGCGGGTTCCTGACGCTGACGGTTGCGCTGATGCTGATCGTGTTCGTGCTGGCCATCCTCTATCAGCGGTATCGCTATGGCGGACGCGCGCTTTATGCCATCGGCGGCAATCCGGAGGTGGCGCGTCTGGCCGGGATCAATGTCACGCTGATGACCATCATGGTCTATGTGGTGTGCAGCGTGCTTGCGGGGCTTTCGGGGGTTGTCCTCGGGGCGCGGCTCGACTCGGTGCAGCCGTCCTCGGGCGTGGGCTATGAGCTGGATGCGATTGCGGCGGTGGTGATCGGGGGGACCTCGCTTTCGGGCGGGACCGGGGGCATCGGCGGCACCATCATCGGCGTCCTGATCATCGGGGTGCTGCGCAACGGGCTCAACCTGCTCAGCGTGTCGCCCTTCATGCAGCAGGTGATCATCGGGCTGGTGATCGTGCTGGCGGTGACGGCGGAGACCTTCCGCAAGCGCAGGTGACGGAATTCTCCGGGCGGCGGGGTCGCGGCCCGGGATGGAAGACGACGGCCGATGACGGACGTCGAACAGGGAGGGGCCTGCCGCCAACCGGACGCCCCAATTTCATGTCGGAGGAGAGAAACATGAAACTCAAGAAGGTGCTGATGGCCGCGACTGCATGTGCGGCTCTGTTGTCGCCCGTCGGGGCATCGGCGGAAGGCGTTTCGAAGATCGGTCTCGCGGTGCCGAACCTGCAGGCGGACTTCTTCAACCAGATCAAGCTGGGCGTCGAGAACTATGCCAAGGAGAAGGGCATCGAGGTGATCGTCGTCGATGCCAAGAACGACACCGCCACGCAGGTCAGCCAGGTGCAGGACCTGATGACGCAGGGCATCGACGCCTTCATCTACATCCCGGCCGGTGCCGCCGCCGCCGCCGTGCCGACCCGCCTTGCGCGCGAGGCCGGCATCCCGGTGATCAACGTAGACCGCTTTCCGGAAGGCGAGCCGGGCGATACCTTCATCGGCGGCGAGGGTGTGAATTCGTCCTACCAGGTGTGCAGCGAGATCATCAAGCGCGCCGGGGGCAGCGGCAAGATGGTCATCATCCACGGCCAGAAGGGCACCACGCCCGAGATCGACCGCACCGCGGGCTGCATGAAGGCGATCGAGGAGAATGCGGGCGTCGAACTGGTGGATCAGCAGTGGACCGAGCGCTGGTCGGCCGACGAGGGCTTTGCCATCACCCAGAACATGCTGACGGCGAATCCGGACATCACCATGATCTTCGGTCAGGCCGACGGCATCGCGATGGGCGCCGCCAAGGCGGTGGACGTGGCCAACCTGTCCGACAAGGTGGTGATCGGCGGCTATGACGGCGACATGTCCGCGCTGGAATATCTGGCGAAATGCGAAGGGCCCTTCGTCGTGACGGCGACCCAGAGCACCCGTCGCATGGGCGTTCTGGCCGTCGACTCGGCCATTGCCGTCGCCTCCGGTCAGGAAGTTCCGGAAAGCCAGGTCTCCGAGGCCGTGCTGACCACCTGCGACAACGCCGCCGAATTCGTGGCCAACCACCCGTAATCTGCGGAAAGGCAGCAGCGCCATGACCACGTCGACACCGATCCTGTCCCTTCGCGGCATCCGGAAATCCTACGGGTCCATCGAGGTTCTGCACGGTGTCGATCTGGATATCCATCCGGGGCAGGTTGTGGCGCTGCTGGGCGAGAACGGTGCCGGTAAATCGACATTGTCGAATGTCATTTCCGGCACCGTGCAGCCCTCTTCGGGCGAAATGACATGGCTTGGGGCGGCCTACGCCCCTGCCACGCCGCGCGAGGCGATGGATGCGGGCGTGGGCATGATCCATCAGGAACTCAAGCTGCTGCCGCAACTTTCGATCGCCGAGAATGTCTTTGTCGGCCGCTACCTGATGAAGGGGGGCCGGATCGACCGCAAGGCGATGGAGGAACGGGCGCAATCCGGCCTGAAGCGGTTGGGTCTTGATATCCCGCCGTCGCGAATCGTCGAGGGGCTGTCGACGGCCAACCAGCAATTGATCGAGATCGCCAAGGCGCTGACGCTGAATGCGCGGCTGCTGATCCTTGACGAACCGACCGCCGCCCTTGGCGGCGAGGAGACGCAGCTTCTGTTCCGGCAGATCGAGCGTCTGAAATCCGAAGGGGTGGGGATCATCTACATCTCGCACCGTCTGGAGGAGATCCGCCAGATCGCCGACCGGATCGTCGTGATGCGGGACGGCGCGAAGGTGCAGGAATTCGACCGGGGCGATGTGCCGGTGCGGACCATCGTCGAGGCGATGGTCGGTCGGTCGCTGGAACGGATGTTCCCGGCCATTCCCGCGCCGTCGGACGAGGTGATGCTGGAGGTGACGGGGTTGTCGTCGCCCGAGGACAGGTTCCGCGATGTCAGTTTCTCGGTCCGCAAGGGCGAGGTTTTCGGGATCGCGGGCCTGATGGGGGCCGGCCGGACGGAGCTTGTCCGTGCGCTGACGGGTGCCGACCCCATCCTGAAGGGCAGCGTCCGGCTGGACGGGAAGGACATCACCCCGCGGTCCCCGCGCGATTCCATCCGGAACGGGATGGTTCTGGTGCCCGAGGACCGCAAGCTGCAGGGCGTGGTGCTTGACCATTCCATCGCCGAGAACATCGGTTATGCCAATCTGGACGATCTGACCAGAACGGGCTGGATCACCAATCGCAAGCTCTTCTCCTTTGCCGACGGGTTCATCCGCAGGTTCGGGGTGAAGGGGCAGGCCGCGCAGAATGCGGGCGAGTTGTCCGGGGGCAACCAGCAGAAGGTGGTGCTGGCGAAATGGCTGGCCCGCAAGCCGCGTGTCGTAGTTCTGGACGAACCGACGCGGGGGATCGATGTCGGCGCGCGGTCGTCGATCTATGAGCTGATCATGGATCTGGCCCGGGACGGAGTTTCTGTCATCGTCGTCAGTTCCGATCTGGAGGAGGTGCTTGGCGTCTCGAACCGGATCATGGTCATGGCGCAGGGCAGGCAGGCCGGGATACTGGATCGCAAGGACGCGAATGACGTGTCCGTGATGGAACTCGCAACGCTTTGAACGAAGAAAGTGCAGACATGTCCGGCATCACTCTGAATGCTCCGAAGTTGTTCGACCTTGGTGGGGAGGTGGCCCTTGTCACGGGCGCAGGCAGCGGGATCGGCCAGCGGATTGCCATCGGCCTTGCGCAATGCGGGGCGGATGTGGCCTTGCTGGACCGCCGCACCGATGGCGGCCTTGCCGATACGGCGGCGGCCATCGCCGCGGCGGGGCGGCGCAGCATCCAGATCGCGGCGGATGTCACCTCGGGCGAGGCGCTGAATGCCGCCGTCACGCGCACCGAGGCGGAGTTGGGGCCGCTGACGCTTGCCGTGAACGCGGCGGGCATCGCGAATGCCAATCCCGCCGAAGAGATGGAGGAAAGCCAGTTCCAGACGATGATGGACATCAACCTGAAGGGCGTCTTCCTGTCCTGTCAGGCGGAGTCGCGGGCGATGCTGCGCAACGGGCGCGGGTCCATCGTGAACATCGCCTCGATGTCCGGCGTCATCGTGAACCGCGGGCTGATGCAGTGCCATTACAACGCCTCGAAGGCGGGTGTGATCCATATGTCGAAGTCGATGGCGATGGAATGGGTCGGGCGCGGCATCCGGGTCAACACGATCAGCCCCGGCTATACGGCCACCCCGATGAACACGCGGCCCGAGATGGTTCACCAGACGAAGCTGTTCGAGGAACAGACCCCGATGCAGCGGATGGCGACGGTGGATGAGATGGTGGGGCCGGCGGTGTTCCTGCTGTCGAATGCCGCAAGCTTCGTGACCGGGGTAGACCTTCTGGTCGATGGCGGTTTCTGCTGCTGGTAGGGCGGGATTGCCCGCAACCGCGGGCATGGCCCTAGCCTTCGCGCAGCCGGGCCGAGAGCAGGGCGACCATGTCGGACCTTGTGACAAGGCCCAGAAGCCGCGCGCCATCGGTGATGGGCACGGCCTGCTGGCCGCCATCGGCAAGCAAGGTCATCAGGTCTGCCATGTTTGCCGAAGGGGGCAGGGTGGGGACATCCGCCGCAAGATCGGCGGCGGTGAGGGCAGGGTCGGTCCGGCCCAGAAGCGCGGCCTGATCGACGATGCCGTGGTAGAGGCCCGATTCGAGGACGGGCAGCGTCTTGAACCTGTGGCGGCGGAAGCTTTCGGCCATGGTGGCGAGGTCGTCCCCGGCATCGAGGGTTTGCAGGTCGCGCGACATCACATCCGTGGCGACGAGGTCGCCCAGATGATGGGCGGCGGCCTCTGTCTCGGCGGCGGTGAGGACGCGGGCGAGATCCTCCACCCCGATGTTCGGGGCCATGCGCAGGCGATCCAGCAGATCGGCCAGTTCCTGTGCGGTCAGGCCGAGGCGGCGGCTGGCAGGGGGTTCGGTCGTGGGGGCCACGGGCTGGCGGAAGGGGTAGTGGCGGCCCGTGGCGCGGTTCCATATGACGCCGGCCAGAACCAGGGCGACGGACCCGGCACCGACGGGCAGCAGGGCGAAGGAGAGGCCGGGGAAGCCGGGGCCTGAGGCGGCAAGGACGGTCGCAAGGGCCACCGCCCCGGCGGGCGGGTGGAAGGCGCGTGCCGCCGCCATGGCGAGAATGGCCAGCAGGACGGCCACCGGCGCGGCGATGAGGGGCGCGATGAGGATGTCGACGGTCGCGATGGCCACCAGCGCGGAAAGCGTGTTGCCGATCACGACCGACCAGGGCTGTGCGAGCGGGCTGTTGGGAACGGCGAAGACGAGGAAGGCCGATGCGCCGAAGGGCGCGACGAGCAGCATCTGCCCCACCTCGGCGCCGGGGGTCACCATCCAGAGCAGGGCATCGCAGGCCAGAAGGCCAAGGCCCGCGCCAAGGGCGGCGCGCAGCGCCTCGCGCAGGTGGGGCGCGGGCATGGCGGGACCGAAGGGGCGGAAGGGGTTCATCGGGTGCGACCTATGCGGGGTGGGGCAAAGGTGGCGCATGGGGCCTGCCCGCGATAGCGCGGGTCGGACCTTCGGCCTGCCGTATGCGACCTAGCCACGGGTCCAGGCGAGTTTCAGGAGCGCGCGTTCCATCACCGCCATGGCGGGCGCGCGGGAGGCGGAGCGCAGGGTGAGGTCGGTTTCCACCAGATGGGCGATGGCATCTTCGAGTTTCTTCTGCGACCAGTGGTTGGCCTGCCGGATCATCGCGTCGCGGGCCTTGTAGTTGATGCCCCGCATCCGACCGAGGGCAGAGGCCGCGCCGCCCGGTTCGCTTACGGCGGCGTGGAGGGCGCGGAAATGGCGCATCGCGGCGATGCAGAGACCCACGGGCTGCGTTCCCTGCGCCTCCAGCCGGCGGAGGAGGGGGCCGATCGCTTCGGGTTTGCGGTCGGCGACGGCGGCGATGAGGTCATCCACCTCTGTCTCGACCGTGGCGGGGGCGAGGGCGGCGATCTCGGCCGGGGTCAGGGGCGTGCTGTCGCCGTGTTTGTAGAGGGCGATCTTTTCCAGCGTCTGGCGGAAATCGCCGGGGTCGAGCGTGCGGGCCAGCGCGGTGAGGTCGGTCATCGCCTCGCGGTCGATGGCGGTGAGGCCGGCTTTGCGGAGCGCGTCCTCGATTTCCTCGCGGGTGGGCGGGTCGTCGTAGAGGCCGATGCAGATGGCGGAGGGGTGTTTTTCGAACAGCGTCTTCAGCGCGGATTTGGCGGTGAGGCTGCCTGCGGTGACGATGATGGTGGCATCGCCCGCGCGCCAGTCCTGCAGGGCGTTGGACAGGGTGGGGGCGAGGCTGTCGGTCGCGTCTTCGACGAAGGCCACGCGGGGGCCGGGGAAGAAGCCCTGCGCCTTGATCGCGTCGGAGAGGAGGGCCGCGTCCTTGCGCAGGTCGGCGGCGGGGATGCGGGTCAGGCGCATTTCCGATTCGCCCTGCGGGCCGATGAGGGCGGCGATGACGTCCTGCCGTTTGATCGCCACGCGCATGGGATCGGCCCCGAAGATCAGGAGGGCGGGCTTGCCCGGATCGGGGCGGGCGAAATAGCGCGCGGCCTCGGCCCCTTTCAGGATCATGGGGAAAGCTTGGGCGCGGCGGCGAGGAGGCGGGTCATCACCTGATCGGCCAGCATCACGGCGAGGCGGCGCGCGGCGTCATCCTCGGCCGCGAGGCCCGAGACGGTGGTGCCGGTGGCCGACCATGAGGTGAAGGCGCTGACCGTGCCGCCCGCGACGCGGGTATTGGTGGCGCGGTCCGTCAGCGTCCAGTCGGCGGTGCCGCGCAGGGTGTAGCGGGTGGTTTCGTTCGCCGCCGTGATCCCGCCCGACTGGCGGGTGGCGTTGATCGTATAGGCAAGGTCATAGGCCGGGGCCTCGCCCCGCCCGAGGCGCGATTCGAGCCGGGCGGTGAAGTCGAAATCCTGCCGTGTCGTGGGGGCCTGCACGGCGACGCGCCCGCGCAGGCGGCCCGCCCCGCCCTCTGGCCCGTAGGCGGGGGTGAAGCCGCAGGCGGCAAGGGGCAGGGCGGCAAGGCCCAGAAGGAAGAGGCGGCGGTCAGACGACGACATTGATGATACGCCCCGGCACGACGATGATCTTCTTCACCGGTTGACCGGCGAGGAACTTGACCACAGCTTCGTCTGCGAGGGCGATCTTTTCAACCTCGGTTGCGGGCATATCCTTCGGAACGGTGATTTCCGCCCGCCGTTTGCCGTTGATCTGGATGGGAAGCGTCACCTCATCCTCGACCAGCAGGGCCGGGTCGGTCTTGGGCCAAGGGGCGAGGGTGACGAGGCCCGCGCCGCCCAGCATCGACCAGACCTCCTCGGCCAGATGCGGGGTCATGGGCTGCATGAGCTGCGCCATGACGCGCATCGCGTCACGCTTCGCCTGCGCGCCGGCCTGCGAGCGCTGCACGGTGTTGGTGAATTCGTAGAGTTTCGCGATGGCCTTGTTGAAGGCGAATCCCTCGATACCCTTCGTCACCTCGTCGATGGCCTTTGCGGTGGCGCGGGCGAGGGCGGTATCCTCTGTCGCGTTGGCGGGGGTATCGGCCTTGGCGATTTCATCCGCGATGCGCCAGACGCGGGAGAGGTGCTTGAAGGCGGCCTCGGCCCCTGATGCCGTCCATTCCACGTCGCGTTCGGGCGGGCTGTCGGACATCACGAACCAGCGGGCGGTATCGGCACCGAACTGGGCGATGATGTTCATCGGGTCCACGACGTTCTTCTTGGATTTCGACATCTTGGCCGAGGGGATGATCTCCACCGCCGTGCCGTCCTTCAGCGTCGCGCCCGCGTCGGAGCGGATCACGTCCTCCGGCAAGTGATAGACCGGGCGGCCATTGGCATCGCGCGTCAGGTAGATCTCGTGCGTCACCATCCCTTGGGTGAAGAGCGCGTTGAACGGCTCCACCGCCTTCGCGGGCAGGTGATGGGTCTTGGCCATCGCGCGGGCGAAGAAGCGGGAATAGAGGAGGTGCAGGATCGCATGCTCGATCCCGCCGATGTACTGGTCGACGTTCATCCAATAATCGGCATCCTCTGCCACGGTCGGCGTGCTGGCGCGCGGCGCGGTGAAGCGGGCGTAGTACCAGGACGAATCGACGAAGGTGTCCATCGTGTCCGTCTCGCGCCGGGCCTTGGCGCCGCATTTCGGGCAGGTGCAATCGCGCCATGTCGGGTGGCGGTCCAGCGGGTTGCCGGGGACGTCGAAGGTGACGTCATCGGGCAGCTTGACGGGCAGGTTGGCCTTGGATTCCGGCACGACGCCGCAAGTGGCGCAATGGACGACGGGGATGGGGCAGCCCCAA
The DNA here is from genome assembly GCF_051132405.1 of Tabrizicola sp. M-4. GTDB lineage: Bacteria > Pseudomonadota > Alphaproteobacteria > Rhodobacterales > Rhodobacteraceae > Paragemmobacter. The sequence goes on along the minus strand of NZ_CP128606.1, from coordinate 3,792,912 downwards.
TAGCGCTGGCGGCTGATGCCCCAGTCGCGCAGGCGGAATTTCGTGACGCCCTTGCCGTAGCCGTTTGTTTCGGCGTGGGAAATGGCGGCGGCGATGGCCTCTTCGCCCGTCTGGGTGGTGGCCCCCGCGAAACCGCGCACATAGGTGACGCGCTCGGATTTCATCGGGACGAAGGCTTCGGTCAGGGGGGCGTCCTGTTCCCCTTCGGCCACGAAGACGGCCTTGATCGGCAGGCCGTATTTCGTGGCGAAGTCGAAGTCGCGCTGGTCATGGGCGGGGCAGCCGAAGATGGCCCCGGTGCCGTAATCCATCAGGATGAAGTTGGCGATCCAGACGGGCAGTTCCCATGACGGGTCGAGCGGGTGTTTCACCCGGATGCCGGTGTCGTAGCCGATCTTTTCCGCCGTCTCGATTTCCTCGGCGGAGGTGCCGCCCTTGCGGCATTCGGCGACGAAGGCCGCGACCTTGGGGTCATGCTCCAGCGCCTTGGCCAAGGGGTGATCGGCGGAGATGGCGGCGAAGCTTGCGCCCATCAAGGTGTCGGGGCGGGTGGTGTAGACCTCCAGCCTGTCGAAGCCGGACGGTGCGCCGACGGTTTCAAAGGCGAATTGCAGCCCGCGCGACTTGCCGATCCAGTTGGCCTGCATCAGCCGCACCTTTTCGGGCCAGTTCGTCAGCCCGTCCAGCGCGTTCAGCAGGTCTTCGGAATAGTCGGAGATCTTGAAGAACCACTGCGTCAGTTCGCGCCGTTCGACCGCCGCGCCGGAGCGCCAGCCCTTGCCGTCGATCACCTGTTCGTTGGCGAGGACCGTCATGTCGACCGGGTCCCAGTTCACCACGGCATTCTTGCGGTAGACGAGGCCCGCCTCCAGCATGTCGATGAACATGGCCTGCTGCTGGCCGTAATATTCCGGATCACAGGTTGCGAATTCGCGGCTCCAGTCGATCGACAGGCCCAGCGGCTTCATCTGCGCGCGCATGTCGGCGATGTTGCCGTAGGTCCAATCCTTGGGGTGCCCGCCGCGTTCCATCGCGGCGTTTTCGGCGGGCATGCCGAAGGCGTCCCAGCCCATGGGGTGCAGGACGGAATACCCCGCCGCCGCCTTCTGCCGCGCCACCACATCGCCCATCGTGTAGTTGCGCACGTGTCCCATGTGGATGCGCCCCGACGGATAGGGGAACATCTCCAGCACGTAATATTTGGGCTTTGCCGGGTCGCGCCGCGCGAGGAAGGCATTTGCCGCCTCCCATGCGTCCTGCCAATTCTTTTCGATCGTGGCGGGTTCGTAGCGCGACATCATCTGTCCCCAAGCGTTCCATTCGCGCGCCGTTATACAAGGCGCGCGGGGAAGGTCCAGCCGGGGAAGGCGGTGGGTTAGAGCTTGCTGTCCTGAATCCGCAGCTGGCGGGCGCGGGTGAGGATCGCATCCTCGACCGCGCGGACGGTGCCGGGATCGACCGCGCCGCCGCCGCGCGATTGCAGCGCCACCTTCAGGCTGCGCGCGTCAAGCGCCGGGTCCTGCACATAGATCGTCGCGCGATAGGCGCGGCCGCCGCCGGGGGGGGTGCCATAGCCCGTGACGATGACGCCGGTGAAGGGGTCGACCGATTCGATGGGCAGGAAGTTCAGCACGTCCTGCGCGGCGACCCAGAGATACTTGTTCACCTCGACCGTCGTGTTGGGGTCGTCGGCGTTGCTGAACAGGTCCCAGATGGTGGAGCGGCGTTCGTTGCCACCCTGCGCGCGTTCCAGCGCGGCGCGCTGCGCCTCGGCCCGTTCGCGGCGTTCGGCCTGCTGTTCCGAGGGGATGGAGGGTTCGGCATTGCGGCGGAAGAGGCCGCTGTCGCCGCTGGCGATCCCCGACCCGCAGGCGGAGAGAGAGGTCAGAACGCCGCCGATCAGCGCGATTTTTGCCAAGCGATGCAGGTTCATCCGTGCCCCCGTTGCCCTTTGGTCCGTTGTCTAGCCCAGCCTTTCCGGCGTGCCAAGGCTTTTCCCCCTGCGCGCGCCCGCCTGGGCGAGGGGAGACCGGCGCGCGCGGGAAAGAATTTAGCCGAATGGCGGGTTTGGCGGGCGTGGGGAGGGGTGGGGGAATGTGACTGTGGCAAGACTGCACCACGAAAAAGGGCATTAACCTTTGCTAAACCTCTGTCGTTGCAATCCGGGGCGGTAAGACTGATTAACAGAGCATCCCCAAGCCGGATTCCCCTGGGTTGGGTTCCTAAGACAACGAGGGAAAACTATGAAAAAGATTCTTCTCGCAACGACCATGCTCGTTGCCGGCGCGTCCATCGCCGCTGCCGAAGTGACCCTGTCGGGTTCGGCCCGCATGGGTATCATCTCGAACTTCGACAACGCTGCTACCCTTGGTGTGGATGAGAGCGATCTCGAATTCACGTCGCGTGCTCGCGTTGAATTCACCATGTCCGGCGAGTCGGACTCGGGCCTGTCGTTCGGCGCGTCGTTCCGTGCGGACAACGCTGTTGCCGCCAACCAGGGTGACGGCGGTTCCGTGTTCATCTCGGGCGCTTTCGGCAAGCTGTCGATGGGCGACGTTGACGGTGCTGCTCAGATGGCGACCGGCCACGTGGCTGGCGTTGGTCTGACCGGCCTCGGCGACCTGAACGAGTCGACCTTCCTCGGCGCTGGTGATGGTGCAACCGACCCGACCGCTCTGTACGAGTACTCGGCTGGTGACTTCACTGTCTACGTGTCTGCTACCAACCCGACCACGACCATCAACGTGCTTGGGGCGACGGCGGCCACGACGATCATCACCGACACCAACGCGATCGCGCTCGGTGCGAAATATACCTTCGGTGACTACGCTGTTGGCCTCGGCTATGAAAAGCTGGACGGCAAGGCTGCGGTCGCCGCTACCGGTGCTGACAACGTCGATGTCGACCACGTCGTCCTGAAGCTCTCGGCGAACGTTGCTGGCTTCAACGTGCAGGGTCTGTTTGGTCAGGCTGATGGCAACGTGGGTGGAGTCGTGCTGAACAACGCTAAGCAGTACGCTGCCTCGGTGTCGTACACCACCGGCGCTCTGACCGGCACCGTGTTCTACACTGATGACTCGGATCTTCGGGTCGCTGGCACAACGACTGCCTACGGCATCGGTGCTTCCTACGACCTCGGCGGTGGCGCATCCGTCAACGGTGGTTTGGTCAAGAACCACGACGCCGACACCGAAGCGTTCGACCTCGGTGTGTCCTTCTCGTTCTGATCTGAACGCGAAGACTGTTTAGGGAAGAGCGGGCCTTGTGCCCGCTCTTTTCTTTTGTGCGGGGCGGGTTGGGGTGGGCCTGCAAGGGGCGGAAATCCATGAAGTTCGGCTGCAAGGCGCGTCCCGGAGAGCGGGGGGCGCCTTTCGCGTGTCTGGGGGGCACTGTGGCGGGAATGCATCGTTAACTTTTGTTAATGATATGGGTGATATCCATAAGGCTTTGTCATGGAAAGCCTGCGGGAGTAGGTTCCGGCCATCGGTTCATTACCAGTAAGGAGACTACCAATGAAAAAAGTACTGCTCGCGACGACCATGCTCGTCGCCGGCGCGTCGATCGCCGCCGCAGAAGTGACCCTGTCGGGTGACGCGCGGATGGGGATCCTCTCTTCGGGTGAGGACAACCTTCTGACGCTGAACACTGACGAAGGCGACACTGTCTTCACCAGCCGTGCGCGCGTGACCTTCACCCTGTCGGGCGAGTCGGATTCGGGCCTGTCCTTCGGTGCGTCGTTCCGTGCCGACAACGCCACGGGCGCTGCTTCGGGCACCGCTGGTTCGGTGTTCATCTCGGGCGCGTTCGGCAAACTGTCGATGGGCGACGTCGATGGCGCGGCCCAAATGGCGACCGGCCACGTTTCGGCCACCAGCCTGACCGGCCTGAACGACTGGTCGGAGTCGACCTTCATCGGTGCTGGCGGTCTGAACGCCGTGGCGCAGACTGCCGCTATTCCGGGTGGCACCACCGACCCGATCGAGACCAATGATCCGACGCTGCTGTATGAATACTCGGCTGGTGACTTCACGGGCTACTTCTCGGTCACCAACCCGCGCGACGTTTTGGTCAACAGCGCTGCTCCCGGTGCTCCGGCTGTCAACGCGCTCACCTCGAACGCCATGGCCTATGCCATCGGTGCGAAATACACCTTCGGCGACTACTATGCCGGTCTCGGCTATGAAAAGCTGAGCGGGTTCATCGCACCGGCGGCTGGTATTGCACCTGGCACAGCGGTTCCGGCTGACAACACCGACATGAAGCACGTCGTGCTGACCGCTGGCGGCACCGTCGCGGGCGTTTCGGTGAAGGGCCTTTACGGCAAGGCTTCGGGCACGCTGGCCGGTGTGAATGTGGTTCGTCCGGGCTTCTCGGGCAAGCAGTACGCGCTCTCGGCCTCGTACACCATGAGCGGCATCACCGGCACCGCCTTCTACACCGATGACTCGGGTCTGGGTGGCACCGTCGCCTATGGCATCGGCGCGTCCTACGATCTGGGCGGCGGCGCAACGCTTGTTGGTGGCATCGCGCAAACCAAGGTCGCGGGTCCGGCTGACAACACCGCCTACGACCTCGGCGTGTCCTTCACGTTCTGATCCCCCCTCCCGGGATCATCGGAAAGGGCGGGCCTCGTGCCCGCTCTTTCTGCTTTGCGCATGCCACCTGTCTTCCCTTTCCCCCGGTGCTATGTTCCTGATGCGGAAGGGCAAAGGGGGCGGATCATGGCGCTGGCGGAGATCGTGGCACGGGTGCGGGCGGCAGAGGCCGCGGCGGGGCGGGAGGCGGGTTCCGTCACCCTGATCGCCGTGTCGAAGGTGCAGCCTCTGGACCGCGTCATCGCCGTGCTGGAGCAGGGCTATCGCTGCTTTGGCGAGAATTACGTGCAGGAGGCGGCGGGGAAGTGGCCGGACCTGCAGGCGCGGTTCGGCAAGGTGGACCTGCACATGATCGGCCCCTTGCAGACGAACAAGGCCAAGGTGGCGGTGGACCTGTTCGACGCGATCCACAGCGTGGACCGGCCCTCGCTGGCCGAGAAGCTTGCCCGTCTGGCGCAGGAGCGGGGCCGGAGCCCGGCGCTCTATGTGCAGGTGAATACGGGGGAGGAGCCGCAGAAGGCGGGCGTCCTGCCTGCCGATCTGGATGGGTTCGTCGCGACCTGCCGGGGGATGGACCTGCCGGTCGCGGGCCTGATGTGCATCCCGCCGGAGGGGGAGGACAGCAGCCCGCATTTCGCCATGCTGGCCGGGATGGCCGCGCGGAACGGGCTGGGCGGCCTTTCGATGGGGATGAGCGGGGATTTCGAGGCGGCGATTGTGGCGGGGGCCACGCATATTCGCGTGGGGTCCGCGATCTTTGGCGAAAGGGCCTATGCCCGGTAACGAAAGGGCCGCCCGGAGGGGCGGCCCGCGATCCGTGCAACGGCCTGTGGATCAGGCGTTGACGCTGTCTTTCAGTGCCTTGGCGATGGAGAACTTGACCTGCTTGTCGGCGGGCTTCGTCACGGTTTCGCCGGTGGCGGGGTTGCGCACCTGACGCTCCGGCCGGGCGCGGCAGACGACCTTGCCCAGACCCGGCAGCGTCACGGCACCACCAGCGGCCACTTCGCGCGCGACGACGGCTGCGATGGCATCCAGAGCGGCGGTCGCGGTCTTCTTGTCCGAACCCATGGTTTCGGCAAGAGCGGCAACGAGCTGGGTTTTGGTCATCGGTTTCGACATGTGATGTTCCTTCGTTTTCTGGCCCTGTCATCAGGCGGGGCCTGACCCTGTCCGTGTTTTGACTGGAACGGCTAAAATCTGTTTTGGCGAACAAATCAAGCGCATTCTGACCATTTCCGCCCGGATCGGACCGGTGACCGGGCGGAAATCTGCAGTTGAGCCTAGAGAAAGGCGGTTTCGTCGAAGCTGCGGAGTTTCCGGCTATGGATACGTTCGATGGGCATGTCGCGCAGCAGTTCCATGGCCCGGACGCCGATGAGGAGATGGCGGGCGACCTGCGTCTTGTAGAATTCGGAGGCCATGCCGGGAAGTTTCAACTCGCCATGCAGGGGCTTGTCCGAGACGCAGAGGAGGGTGCCGTAGGGGACGCGGAAGCGGAAGCCGTTGGCGGCGATGGTGGCGGATTCCATATCCAGCGCGATGGCGCGGGATTGCGACAGGCGCTGCACGGGGCCGGACTGATCGCGCAGTTCCCAGTTGCGGTTGTCGATGGTGGCGACGGTGCCGGTGCGCATGATGCGCTTGAGTTCGTAGCCTTCGAGTTGGGTGACCTCTTCCACCGCGTCTTCGAGGGCGATCTGGATTTCGGCAAGGGCCGGGATGGGGACCCAGACGGGGAGGTCGTCGTCGAGGACGTGGTCTTCGCGCAGATAGGCGTGGGCGAGGACGAAATCGCCGAGAGATTGGGAGTTCCTGAGGCCCGCGCAGTGGCCGACCATGAGCCATGCGTGGGGGCGCAGGACGGCGATGTGGTCGGTGGCCGTCTTGGCGTTGGAGGGGCCGACGCCGATGTTGACCAGCGTTATGCCGTTCCCGTCCGCCCGCTTCAGGTGGTAGCTGGGCATCTGGGGCATCTTGGGCGTGGGCGGCAGGATGCCGTCGGGCGTGGTGAGGATGAGGTTTCCGGGGGCCACGAATTCGGTATAGCCCGAGGCGGGATCTGCCAGCACCTTGCGGGCATAGGCTTCGAATTCGTCCACGTAGAACTGGTAGTTGGTGAAGAGGACGTGGTTCTGGAAATGCCCCGCATCGGTGGCGGTGTAATGCGACAGGCGGGCGAGCGAGTAATCCACCCGCTGCGCGGTGAAGGGGGCAAGGGGGCGCGAGCCGTCGGGCAGGAATTGGCGGGTGCCGTTGACGATGTCGTCATTGGTGGTGGCGAGGTCCGGCACGTCGAACACGTCGCGCAGCGAGAATTCCAGAACGCCTTCCTGCGGGACAGAGACCTTGGGATTGCCCGCCACGGCGAAATGCACCGGGATAGGCGTGTCGGAGGGGCCGATGACGATGGGCTGGCCGTGGTGACGCAGCAGAAGGTCAAGCTGCTGGATCAGGTAGTTGCGGAAGAGGTCGGGCCGGGTGACGGTCGTGGAATAGGTTCCCGGCCCCGCCACATGGCCGAAGGACAGGCGCGAGTCGGTCTTTACATGGCTGGTCGTGGTCAGGCGGATTTCGGGATAGCAGGCGCGGATGCGGGCGGATGGCTTCGCCCCCGTCACGGCCTGCGTGAAATGCTGCGACAGGAAGGCTGTGGCGGCGAAATAGATCTCTTCCAGACGGTCGACGGCGGCGACGGGGTCGGTGAAGGACTCGGGCGCGGGAAGGTCGGGGGTCAGGAAGGGATGGGAGTCTTCGGTCATTGCGTTCTTCTTGTTCTTGCGTTGCTCGTAATTTGATCAGGCATGTAATCCGAAAGGGGGGGGCCTGCGCAAGTGAAGCCTTTGCGACAGCTTGCGCCCGCGCGGGGGGCGGGCCATGGTTGGCGCATGAAGACATTGCTTTCCATCGGTCATGGCTACAGCGCGCAGGCGCTGGCGCGGGTGTTGCTGGCGCAGGGCTGGAGGGTGATCGGCACGACGCGGAACCCGGACCGCGCCCGTGACTTCGCGGCGCAGGGGGTGGAGCCGTTGCTGCTGCCCGGGTCGCTGGCCCCGGCGCTGGCGCGGGCGACGCATGTGCTGACTTCGGTCGCGCCGGAGGCAGGGGGCGATCCGATTCTGCGCGACCATGCAGGGGAGTTGCGCGCGGCGCGGCCCGAATGGGTGGGGTATCTTTCCACCACGGCGGTCTATGGCGACCATGCCGGGGGGTGGGTGGATGAGGCGACGCCGCTGACGCCCGCCACGGCTCGCGGGCAGGCGCGGGTGGAGGCAGAGGCGGGTTGGGCCGCCTTGGGCCTGCCGCTGCATATCTTCCGGCTGGCGGGGATCTATGGAAATGGTCGGGGACCGTTCGAGAAGGTGCGGGATGGAACCGCCCGCCGCATCATCAAGCCGGGGCAGGTCTTCAGCCGCATCCATGTGGAGGATATCGCGCAGGTCCTGCTGGCATCAATCAACCGCCCCAATCCCGGCGCGGCCTATAACGTCTGTGATGACGACCCGGCCCCGCCCGAGGATGTGATCGGCCATGCGGCGGAACTGTTGGGCCTGCCGCTGCCGCCCGCCATTCCCTATGACGAGGCGGAGATGACGCCGATGGCGCGCAGTTTCTATGCCGAGAGCAAGCGGGTGCGGAATGACCGCATCAAGGAAGAGCTTGGCGTGCGGTTGCTTTTCCCCAGCTATCGCGAGGGGCTGGCCAGCCTTCTGGCCGCCGAGAACGCCCGCTGATCACGCCCCGGTCACGGGCGCGTGAAATTTCTGCGCCGCGGCGGGTTGAAAACCTGACTCCCATACCCACCTTCCGCAGGCGGGCCGGGCCCCTCTGACGCGAAAGCGCCATGTCGGACCGCATCGAGTGCGCCTCGATGTCATGCCCGGACCCTGTTCCCGTGACTTCCCGGCGCTTGGACATGTGTTCGAGAGAGGACAACGGGGAATGGAATTTCTCTTCCTGCTATTCTTGGGCAAGCCCATGTGGATGTGGCTGCTTTTCATCACATTGGTCATCGCGCTATTGGCCTTTGACCTTGGCGTTCTGCACAAGGATGGAAACCACGAGATCGGGGTCGCGGAGAGCCTGAAGCTTTCGGCGATGTATATCGTGCTGGGGCTGAGCTTTTCGGGCTTTGTCTATTGGCAGATGGGCTGGACGCCGACCGCGCAGTATCTGACGGCCTTTGTCGTGGAAAAGACGCTGGCGATGGACAACGTCTTTGTCATCGCGCTGATCTTCACCTTCTTTGCGGTGCCGCGCGCCTATCAGCACCGCGTGCTGTTCTGGGGTATCCTTGGCGTGATCGTGCTGCGCGGCATCATGATCGGGCTGGGGGCGACGATCGTCGCGTCCTATAGCTGGGTTCTGTATATCTTCGCGGTGTTCCTGATCTTTACCGGGATCAAGATGCTGTTCGTGGGCGATGGCGAACATGACATCGCGAACAACCCGGTTCTGAAGTTCATCCGGGGTCGGTTCCGGGTGACTGATGAATTGCACGGCAACCGGTTCTTCGTGCGCCAGCCCGATGCGGGCGGGAAGATGGTGCGCTATGCGACGCCGCTGTTCATCGCGCTGATCCTGATCGAGATCGCGGATCTGGTGTTTGCCGTCGACTCGGTGCCTGCCGTGTTCACGATCACGACGGACCCCTACATCGTCTATACCTCGAACATCTTCGCCATCCTCGGCCTGCGGGCGCTGTATTTCGCGCTGGCGGCGATCCTGCACCGCTTCGCCTATCTGAAATATGCGCTGTCGCTGCTGCTGGTGTTCATCGGGTCGAAGATCTTCATCGCCGATGCGATGGGCTGGGAGAAGTTCCCGCCGAGCTGGTCGCTGGGCATCACCTTCGTGATCCTTGCGGCGGGTGTGATCTTCTCGCTGTGGAAGACGAAAGAGGCGAAGGACGGTGTTGTTAAGCCCGCGGAATGACGGGCATAAACTGGAATGGATGCGCCCGGGCTGGAATGCCCGGGCCTTCTGCGTTGTGGAGTGAGGGACAAGCAATGTCGGTTCGCAATCAAGTGGCGGAATTTCTGGAACGCCCCGCTGTCACCCGGTTCATCATGGGGGTGATCCTGTTCAACGCGGTGCTGCTGGGGCTGGAGACATCCAAGCCCGTGATGGCGGCGGCGGGGGAAGTGATCCTGACGCTGGACCGGATCTGTCTGGCGATTTTCGTGGTGGAGATCGTGTTGAAGCTGTTCGCATTGGGCGGGCGGTTCTTCCGGTCGGGGTGGAACCTGTTCGATCTGGCGGTGGTGGGCGTGGCCTTGCTGCCGGCTACGGGCGGCCTGTCGGTTCTGCGGGCGTTGCGCGTGTTGCGGGTGCTGCGTCTGATTTCCGTCGCGCCAAGCCTGCGGCGTGTGGTGGAAGGGTTCCTTCTGGCACTGCCGGGGATGGGATCGGTGATGATGCTGATCGGGCTGATATATTACATTGCGTCCGTGATGGCGACGAAGCTGTTCTCGGCCTCTTTCCCCGACTGGTTCGGCGATCTGGGACTTTCGGCCTATACGCTGTTTCAGGTGATGACGCTGGAAAGCTGGTCGATGGGGATCGTGCGGCCAGTGATGGAGGTTTACCCCTATGCGTGGATTTTCTTCATCGCCTTCATCCTTGTGACGACATTCGCCGTGATCAACCTGTTCGTCGGTCTGGTGGTGAATTCGATGCAAGAGGCGGCAGAGGCGGACAAGCCGGATGAGGCGGCGGCGCGGCATGCGGAATTGATGGAACGGATCGCCGCGCTGGAGAAGCGGCTGGAAGGTCGCTAGACGATATCGTCGATCCCCGTTCCCAGAGCATCGGCCAAGGCGCGGAGGGTGGAGAGGCGAGGGTCGATCTTGCCGCGTTCGATGTCGCAGACGGTGGAGAGCCGCAGCCCTGCCCTTTGCGCCAGCGCGCCCTGCGTCAGACCCGCCGCGCGCCGCCAAGCGGCGAGGGGGTGCAGCGTGCCGTCGAGCATCGCCTGCATCAGGTCGGCGGGCATGTTTGGTGCTTTGGCGTCTTCTGCCCGTGCATCCTGCGCCATAGCGGCGAGGGCGGCATCCCCGCGGAGGGTGGCGTATTCCTGCGCCGTGAGGACGATCAGCGGTTCGCCTTGGGGCGTGGTGGCGTGGTTCATCTGTAGACCTCACGTCTGTGCGCGATGAGGAGGACAAGCACGCCCTCCCGCAGTTCGAAGATCGCGCGCCAATCGCCATGGCGGAGGCGGAACAGGCCCGATTCCCCCGTCAAGGGCCGCACGTCGCCCTGCCCCGTCCGCGCCCAGTGGTCGAGCTTTGCCAGCAGGGCCTTGGCGTCTTGCGGCGGCAATCGGCGCAGCGCTTTGGCAGCGGTTCGGGACAGGGTGACCTGCATCGCGCGATCCCTTCGAGGATTGCGCGTTACCGTAAGTCGGTCAAGTTAATTGCGCGTTAACGCAACATTCACGCCCGCTTGCCCACAACCGCGATGCCGAGGGTGGAGAGGACCTTTGCCTCGATCTGGGCCGCATCCATCCCGGCGACCTGATACATGCGTTCCGGGCTGGCCTGATCGATGAAGATGTCGGGCAGGACCATGCTGCGGAATTTGAGGCCCGTGTCGAAGACACCTTCGTCGGCGAGGAGTTGCGCGACATGGGAGCCGAAGCCGCCCACCGCGCCCTCTTCGACGGTGATCAGCGCCTCGTGGTGGCGGGCGGCGTGGAGGATCAGGTCGCGGTCCAGCGGTTTGGCGAAGCGGGCGTCGATGACGGTGGGGGCAAGGCCGCGCTGGGCGAGGGACTCGGCGGCCTTCAGCACCTCGGAAAGCCGCGTGCCGAAGGAGAGGATGGCGGCGCGGCCGCCTTCGCGGATGGTGCGGCCCTTGCCGATCTGCAAGGGCGTGCCGCGGGCGGGGAGGTCGCAGCCGACGCCTTCGCCGCGGGGGTAGCGGAAGGCGATGGGGCCTTCGTCATGGGCGGCGGCGGTGGCGACCATGTGCATCAGGTCGGCCTCGTCGGCGGCGGCCATGACCACGATGCCGGGGAGGTTGGCGAGGAAGGCCACGTCGAAGCTGCCCGCATGGGTCGCGCCGTCGGCCCCAACCAGACCCGCGCGGTCGATGGCGAAGCGGACGGGCAGGCGCTGGATGGCGACGTCGTGGACGACCTGATCGTAGCCGCGTTGCAGGAAGGTGGAGTAGATGGCGCAGAAGGGGCGGAGGCCCCCGGCGGCGAGGCCTGCGGAGAAGGTGACGGCATGCTGTTCGGCGATGCCCACGTCGAAGCAGCGGCGGGGGAAGCGGTCGGCGAAGAGGTTGAGGCCGGTCCCATCCGGCATGGCGGCGGTGACGGCGACGATCTTTTCATCGCGTTCGGCTTCGGCGATCAGGCCTTGGGCGAAGACCTTGGTATAGGCGGGGGCGTTGGATTGCGCCTTTGCCTGCACGCCCGTCAGCACGTCGAACTTGCCCGTGGCATGGCCACGGTCGCGCGCGGCCTCGGCCGGGGCGTAGCCTTTGCCCTTTTTCGTCAGGACGTGGATCAGCGTCGGCCCCGTGGCGCGCTGGCGCGCGGTGCGCAGGACGGGGAGGAGCTGGTCGAGATCATGCCCGTCGATGGGGCCGATGTAGTTGAAGCCCAATTCCTCGAACAACGTCCCGCCCACGGCCATGCCTTTGAGCATTTCCTTCGCCCGCCGCGCGCCTTCCTGAAAGGGTTCGGGCAGGAAGCTGACCGCGCTTTTCGCGGCGGCCTTGAAATCCTGGAACGGGGCCTCGGCATAGAGGCGGGAGAGGTAGGAGGAGAGCGCGCCGACGGGCGGCGCGATGGACATTTCGTTGTCGTTGAGGATGACGAAGAGGCGGGTCTTCAGGTGGCCCGCGTTGTTCATCGCCTCGAAGGCCATTCCGGCGGACATGGAACCATCGCCGATCACCGCGATGGCGTCGCCGGGGTCGCCGCCAAGGTCGCGGGCGGCGGCAAAGCCCAGCGCGGCGGAGATGGAGGTGGAGCTATGGGCCGCGCCGAAAGGATCGTAGGGCGACTCGCTGCGTTTGGTGAAGCCGGAGAGGCCGCCTTCGGTGCGCAGCGTGCGGATGCGGTCGCGGCGGCCGGTCAGGATCTTGTGAGGGTAGCATTGGTGGCCCACGTCCCAGATCAGCTTGTCACGCGGTGTGTCGAAGACGGCATGGAGGGCGACGGTCAGTTCGACGACGCCGAGGCCCGCGCCAAGGTGGCCGCCCGTCACCGAAACGGCGCTGATCGTTTCCGCGCGGAGTTCGTCGGCGATCTGACGGAGTTCGCGGTCCGACAACCCCTTCAGGTCGGCAGGCGCGGCGACACGGTCAAGCAGCGGGGTCTTGGGGCGGTCTGTCATGCTGCCTTCCGGTGGCAAGGAAAAGGGGGGCGCGTCACGTCTCGCGGCTGATAACGAAGCGGGCGCAGGCGATCAAGTTCGCGGCCCGGTCGCCATAGGGGGAAAGGTGGGTTTCCGCCTCGGAAATCAAAGCCCGGGCGCGCGCCTTTGCCGCATCGAGGCCAAGCAGCGAAACAAAGGTCGCCTTGCCTGCCTCGGCATCCTTCTGCAGGCGTTTGCCGGTCTTTTCCGGGTCGCCCTCCACATCCAGCGCATCGTCCCAGATCTGGAAGGCAAGGCCCAGCGCGGTGGCATAGCGGGCGAGCGGTTGCGGGTCTGCGCCTGCGAGGATTGCGCCCGCCTCTGCCGACCAGCGGATCAGGGCGCCGGTCTTGCCTGCCTGCAATTCGGTGATCTGGTCCAGCGTCAGGGGCGCGGTGGCGGTTTCGGCGGCGATGTCGAGCGCTTGGCCAAGCACCATGCCTTCGGCGCCTGACGCCTTGGCGAGGCCCGCGACGAGGGCGATGCGGGTGTCACCGCTGCCCAGCGCGGGATCGGTGAGCAGTTCGAAGGCGAGGGTTTGCAGGGCGTCGCCTGCAAGGACTGCCGTCGCCTCATCCCATTTCACATGGATCGTGGGCTGGCCCCGGCGCAGGTCATCGTCATCCATGCAGGGCATGTCGTCATGGACGAGGGAATAGGCGTGCAATGCCTCTACCGCCGCAGCCGCGCTGATGGCTTGCGCGTCGGTCAGGCCGTGCATCCGTGCGCTTTCCAGAACGAGGAAACCGCGCAGGCGTTTGCCGCCGCGCAGGGCATAGCGCATGGCGTGGATCACGGGCTGGTCGGCGCGGTGGTCCAGCGCCTGCATCAGACGCGACTCGATGGCGGCGGCGTCGCGGGACAGGGTTTCGGTGAAGCTCACATCCCCTCCGCCGGGGTGGTGCCCACGGCGCGGCCTTCCTGCGCGCGGATCAGTTCGACCTTGGCTTCGGCGGCGGCCAGTTTGTCGGCGCAGTGCATTTTCAGGGCAGCGCCGCGTTCATAAAGGGCGATGGATTCCTCCAGCGCCACCTCGCCGCGTTCCAATTGGTTCACGACCTGCTCCAGCGCGGCCATGGCCTCTTCGAAGGTCATTTCGGATACGGGTTTTGCGGTCATCTTCCACGTTCCTCCAACACGCCCACATGCGCGGCCACCGAGGCCTGAAGCGCAGCAAGATCATATCCGCCCTCGAGTGTCGAGACGATGCGGCCATTGGCGTGCCGATCGGCCAGATCGCAGAGGCGGCGGGTGAGCCAAGCGTAATCTTCGGCCTGCCATTCGAGTGAGGCGAGCGGGTCGGCGCTGTGGGCGTCGAATCCGGCAGAGATCAGGAGGAATTCCGGGGCGAAGGCATCGAGCGCGGGAAGGATATGCCCATCATAGGCGGTGCGCATCGCCGCGCTGCCCGTTCCGTCGCGGAGAGGGTGGTTCAGGATGTTGCCATGCGCCCCCCGTTCATCGGCGCGGCCCGTGCCGGGATAGAGCGGCATCTGGTGGGTGGAGGCAAAGAGGATACGGGGTTCGTCCCAGAGCAGGTCTTGCGTCCCGTTGCCGTGGTGGACGTCGAAATCGACGACGGCGACGCGGGAGAGGCCGTGGTGATCGAGCAGGCGTTTGGCGGCGATGGCCACGGTGCCGAAGAGGCAGAACCCCATCGCCGTGGCGGTTTCCGCATGGTGCCCCGGAGGTCGCCCCGCGACGAAGGCATTCTGCGCCTGCGCCGCCATGACGGCATCCACTGCCGCGCAGATGCCGCCAACCGCCCGCAGCGCGGCGGTCAGAGAACCGGGGGACAGCATCGTTTCCCCGTCCAGCGCGACCCAACCCTCGGTCGGGATCGCGCGGCGCACCTTGGCCAGATAGGCGGCCGGGTGGCAGCGCAGCACTTCGTCATCGGCGGCTATCGGGGCCTCTTGCCATTCCAGTGGCAGTTCGGAAAGCCCACGTTCCACGGCGGCAAGGCGGGCCACCTGTTCTGGGTGGCCCGGAGGGGTGACATGCCCCGTGAAATCGGCGTGATGAAAAACGCGCGTGACCATGGCATATCCCTTGGTTCGGAGCGGAGAGCCTAGCGCAGGCCGCGCGCGCCGACAGCCTTAGCCGCCCGATGCGGCGTTCTGCGCTTCCTGACATTCGATCAGCGCCGCCACCGCCTCGACCGAACCGGAGACATCCAGCGACATCACCTCTGCCCCGTCATGGGACAGCGACAGGTTCTCTGCCTCGACCAGCAGGGCAAGGAAATCGGGATTGTCGAAATCGACATTCGCGCCCGGAAGATCGTCGATCGGGTAGCCCACCGCCTGCCCCTCGAAGGATTTGTCATCCAGCGAGATCGTGACGGGATAGGACTGGCCTTCGACGATGTCGCCCCATGCGGGATTGGCCGACAGGATGTAGCCGAAGCCCGTCGTCATATCGATCCCGATGCGGACCACGGATTGATCGTCGAATTCGCCATACATCAGGCAGCCATTGTTCAGCGTCGGGTCGATGGCAATCGCCCAACCGCCCGCCTCGGCATAGTCCTGCAACACCTCTTCGGCCATTGCCGGTGCCGCAGCGCAGATGGCCGCCATGGCAGCCGCCCAGATCGTCTTCATCGCAAACTCCACACAACACCCGTCATCGGGCGGGCGGAAGGTAGCAAGGCTTTGCCCCCGGTCAATCGGGAAACCGTATCAATCCGCAGGATCAATCGGGCTGGAGCATGTAGCCTTCGCCCCGGACGGTCTGCAGATAGCGGGGTTGGCGGGGGTCTTCCTCGATCTTGCGGCGGAGGCGGGTGATCTGCACGTCGACGGCGCGTTCCTGCGCGCCCTCTTCGCCGGGCTTGCCCGCATCGCCCACCAACCGCTCACGCGCGATGGGGGTGCCGGGTTGCGCCGCGAAAAGCCGCATCAGCGTGGCTTCGGTCGCGGTCAGGCGCACCAGATCGGTCCCGCGCCACAATTCGCCACGGTCCATGTCATAGCGGACGGCGCCCATATGCAGGACCTTGGGCGTGGGCACGGCAGGCTGCGCCTGCGGCACGCGGCGCAGGATCGCGTTGATCCGCAGCAGCAGTTCCTTGGGTTCGAAGGGCTTGACCAGATAATCGTCGGCCCCGGCCTCCAGCCCCTCGATGCGGTTCGCCGTCTCTCCACGCGCGGTCAGGAGCAGGATGGGCACCGCATGCCGCGCCCGCAATTCCCGCGTCAGGGTGATGCCATCCTCGCCCGGCATCATCACGTCCAGAACGATCATGTCGAAATCCAAGCCAGCCAGCAGACGCCGCGCCTGCGCGGCATCGCGCGCCACCGTCACCAGATAGCCGTTCCGCATCAGGAACTTCTGCAGAAGGCCCCGGATGCGTTCGTCATCGTCGACGACCAGAAGATGCGCCTGCGGTTCGGTCATTTCTCTCCCTCGCGCAAGGATTGATACTGCCGCCGCATCTCTGGGTCCATCATCGCCTCCAGCACCGTGCGGAAGCCCTGCACCGCCGCAGGCCCCGCCGCGCGATAGGCCGCCCGCATCCGCGCGCGCTGGGCATCCGAAAGCTGGCGCTCCAGTTCCTGCCCCTTGGCGGTGAGATAGAGGTTGCGTTCCCGCTTGTCCGACCGGCCCACCCGCGCCTCGACCAGCCCGTCATCGATCAGGCTGCGCAGCACGCGGTTCAGGCTTTGCTTGGTGACCCCAAGGATCGACAGCAGGTTCGAAACCGTCGTCCCCGGCGAGCGGTGGATGAAATGGATCGCCCGGTGATGCGCGCGGCCGTAATCCATCCCTTCCAGAATGCGGTCGGGATCGGCGGTGAAACCGCGATAGGCGAAGAACATCGCCTCGATGCCCTTGCGAAGCTGTTCATCGGTCAGGAACAGGAGGCTTTCACCCCCCGCATTGCCCTCGGCCATCGCGTCCTCCCTTGGCTGACGGCGAATTTACGTCAGCCTTGTTGACTTTCCAAGTCACAACTGTTAGCTCAACCCCGGTTTTGCGCAATATTATGTCCGATACGGACTTAACAGACGCAACATTCGGAAACTTCGCCCTTGGGAGTGGGACATGGCTGGCTACGACGATCGCGACGGGTTCATCTGGATGGATGGCAAGCTGGTGGAATGGCGTGGCGCGAATGTCCACATCCTGACCCATGCGCTGCACTATGCCAGCGCGGTGTTCGAGGGGGAGCGCTGCTATAACGGCAAGATCTTCAAATCGACCGAGCATTCCGAACGCCTGCGGAAATCGGGCGAGTTGCTGGACATGCCGCTGCCATTCAGCGTGGAAGAGATCAACGCGGCGAAAGAGGCGGTGCTGAAGGCGAACAACCTGACGGATGCCTATGTGCGCGCCATCGCATGGCGCGGCGCGGGCGAGGATATGGGCGTGGCATCGAAGCGGAACCCGATCCGGTTGGCGGTCGCCGCCTGGACCTGGGGCAACTATTACGGCGACGCGAAGTTCAAGGGCGCGAAGCTGGACATCGCGAAGTGGAAGCGGCCCTCGCCCGAAACCATCCCCCATGCGGCCAAGGCGGCGGGTCTTTACATGATCTGCACCATGTCCAAGCACGCGGCCGAGGCAAAGGGCTGCAGCGACGCGATGATGTTCGACTATCGCGGATATGTGGCCGAGGCGACCGGGGCGAACATCTTCTTCGTCAAGGACGGAGAGGTGCATACGCCCATCCCGGACGCGATCCTGAACGGCATCACGCGGCAGACGGTGATCGGGATGCTGAAGGACATGCAGATCAAGGTGCATGAGCGGCGCATCATGCCGGAGGAGCTGGAAGGGTTCCAGCAGTGCTTCCTGACGGGCACCGCGGCGGAAGTCACGCCGGTGGGTCAGATCGGGGACTACAACTTCGAGGTGGGCGACCTGACGAAGCGCATCGCGACGGAGTATGAGCGGATGGTGCGGGCGTAAGCGTCAGCGTGCCCTTCTGACATCGAGACCAAGGAAGAGCGCCAAGCGACGGCGCTCTTTTTCTTTTTCGGCGAGAAAGCGGTTGAGCGTCCGTGTCACGTTCATCAAGTCATTGCTGACTTCGGAAATGTTGAAGACGGCAAAAGGGTCGTAATCGGCAAGGTCGCGCTTTGCCTTCATCGTCATCAGGGTTTCGGCAAACTCCTTCTGGACCGTCGTCATGTCGCTACGACTGATTGCATCACGGCATCGCTGCACGACAGGCCCATGATTGGGCATGCGGTAAAGCATTATGAAAGTATCGCGATAGCCGACGTCGGTCGGTGCTTCGGCGACCAACTGGGCGAGCTCCTCGCACAGCGCGTGGAACAAAGCGTAATAGAGATCGCTGGTCGCCCTGCGCAGATCCGCCTCAGTGCAGGTGGCCGGAGCGCTGATGCGCTTGGCGGAGCATTTGATGAGATCGAGGCTAAGCCGTCCTGAGGTTCCGGGCATCGTCCGACGAGATGAAACTGGGCACCACATAATCAGGACGGCCATCGCGGATGGCCTTCTCCCACAGGTCGGAAATCACGCCTTGCATTTCTTCGGGCGTGGGCGCAGCGCTTCCGCCATCATAGACGACGAAGATGCGCAGCACGCTCTCTCCATCGGCATTTCGCGTCTCTTGCATTCGAACCCCGCTGACCCGCCTTGTTCCAAGGCGGTCGCGCACGATGGTTTCGACGTCTTCCATGGGCACTGAACCTATACTGACCGAATGAAAGCCTAGCACGAATTCCGTCGGGCTGGATGCCTTGTAACAAAGAGTCATCGCCGCAGCGGGATGTGACTGCGGCGATGCCGTCACCTAGAGGTCAGGCCACCACGGTTTCCACCACGATGTTGCCCTTGGTCGCGTTGGAATAGGGGCAGATGAAATGGCCACGTTCCGCGATCTTTTCCACCACGGCGCGATCCACGCCCGGCATCTTCACCACCAGTTTAACCTGCAGGCCGAAGCCGCCATCCGACCGCGGGCCGATGCCCACATGCGCATCCACCGTGGCATTGTCGGGCACCGTGCCAAGCTTTTCGCTGCTGGCGGCAAAGCGCATCGCGCCCAGATAGCAGGCGGCATAGCCGATGGCGAAAAGCTCTTCGGGGTTATGCCCCGCACCCGAGCCGCCAAGTTCCTTGGGGCTGGTCATCGTCACCGTCAGCTTGCCATCGGCCAGCTTGGCCACGCCGTTGCGGCCCCCGCCGGTCGCCTGCGCCTCGGTCCAGTATTTCGGGTCAACGGACATCGCATGTCTCCCTTTTCATATCGCTTAAGATTAAATCGTATGCGATATAACTAGCCGGAACCAGGCCGCCCGTCAAGCCTTTCTCCATCGCTTGCGCCTTCATCGTGCGCGACATATCTTGATCCCATGGATGACCCGCGCCGCCTTCCCCCGCCCCGGATGCTCTGCTTCGCGCTTTATTCGGCGGCCCATGCCATGCAGGCGGCCTACAAACCGCTGCTGGATCCTCTGGGTCTGACCTATCCGCAATACCTCGCCCTCTCGGCGCTCTGGGCCGAGGATGGGCAGACCGTGGGCCAGATCGGGGCGGCGCTCATGCTCGACAGCAACACGCTGACGCCTCTGTTGAAGCGGTTGGAGCAGGCGGGCTGGATCACGCGCCGCCGCGATAGTGCAGATGAACGTCAGGTCCGTCTGACGCTGACGGAGGAAGGCCGCGCGCTGGGCGCCCGTGCCGCCGATGTGCCGCCCTGCTTCCTTGACCGCACGGGCCTGACGCTGGACGCCGCCACGCAGATGCGCGACGACCTGATGGCGCTGCGCGACAGGCTCCGCCCGCGCTAGGCCGTCCGCCCGCGCTCGATCCGCAGGAACTGCACCAGACGCGACGGCCCGGCCTCGCCCCGCGGGCGATGCCATGTCTCGCGTGGGCTGCGGGCAAGGCGCAGGAACTGCTTTACGCGCGCCCCTGTCGAAGGGCTGCGCTTGTCGGCCAGATGCTTGCTCATGTCATCCTCCCAAGACTGACGGGCGATCAGCCTAGCATCGAATCGCCAAAGCCCCAAACCCGGAAGTCCCACCCATCCGTCGGTCTGCCGACCGCGCGCCTCAGGGCAGGCGGTCCACCGCCCAGCGCGCGGCATCGGCCACGGCAGGATCGGGATCGTCCAGCAGGCGCAGGGCCACGCCGCGCAGGGCGGGCAGCCCGGAATTGCCGATGGCGTAAAGCACGTTGCGGATGAACCGGTCGCGCCCGATCCGCTTGATCGGGCTTCCCGCAAAGCGCGCGCGGAAGGCGGCATCGTCCAGCCCCGCCAATTCCGCAAGCTCCGGCGCACCCACGCGCGGCTGATAGCCCATCTCCGTCGTGGCCTGCGCGAACTTGTTCCACGGGCAGATCGCCAGACAATCGTCGCAGCCATAGATGCGGTTGCCCATCAACGCCCGCAACTCTACATCCACCGGCCCGCGATGTTCGATCGTCAGATAGGAAATGCAGCGCCGCGCGTCCAATTGATAGGGCGCGGGGAAAGCCTTGGTGGGGCAGATGTCCAGACAGGCGGTGCAGCTTCCGCAATGGCTGACCTCCGGCGCATCCTTGGGCAGGTCCAGCGTGGTGAAGATCGCGCCAAGGAAGAACCAGTTGCCAAGGCCGCGCGACAGCAGATTGGTATGCTTGCCCTGCCAGCCTAAGCCCGCCGCCTGCGCCAAGGGCTTTTCCATCACCGGCGCGGTGTCGACGAAGACCTTGATCGCCTCGCCCTGCCCCGCCTGATCCAGCAGCCACCGCCCCAGCCGTTTCAGCCGCCGCTTGACCAGATCATGGTAATCCTTCCCCTGCGCATAGACGCTGATCGCCGCGCGCGCGGGCTGGTCCAGCACCGCCAGCGGGTCGCCTTCGGGCGTATAGGGCTCGGCCAGCATGATGACCGACCGCGCCTCGGGCCAGAGCGCGGCAGCACTCCCGCGCCACTCCACCCGCTCGGCCATCCAGCCCATCTGCCCCTGCCGCCCATCGTTCAGGAAGGCGGCCAGACGGCCCGCCGCCTCGGGCACCGCATCCGGCGCGCAGATGCCCAGCGCGGCGAACCCCTCGGCCCGCGCCTGCGCCTCCAATCTGGTCCTGAGATCATGCATCTTCGTCTCGGCCCAAATACCCAAAGATCCGGACGGCCCCGCGTGCTGCGGTCAGAAATCCAGATCCGCGTAATGCGGCGGCGGCGGGAAGCCCGGCACCTGATCGGCCAGCAGCGTGCGGAAGCAGGGGCGCGACTTCACCTTCGCATACCAGTCCTTCACCGCCGCCGACCGGTTCCAATCGACATCCGAGATATAGTCGAGGCAGGATAGATGCGCCGCCGCGGTCAGATCGGCCAGCGTCATCACATCGCCCGCCAGCCAGCGCCGCTGATCCAAGAGCCAGCCCATGTAATCGAGGTGGTATTTGATCCGGCTCGCCCCGAATTTGACGTTCTTGCTATCGGGGTAGCCCTGACCCATGACCTTCTTGTTCACCCGCTCATAGAGCAGCTTCGACGTCACCTCGTCATGGAACTTGTCGTCGAACCAGGCGCAGAGGCGGCGCACCTCATAGCGGGCCTCAGGGTCGCGCGGCATCAGTTGCGGCGTCGGCACCGCCTCTTCCAGATATTCGCAGATCGCCTGACTTTCCGACATCACGCGATTGTCCCAGCGCAGGACCGGCACCTTGCCCGCCGGATTGCGGCGCAGGAAATCGGGCGAGGGTTCCCAATACCGCTCTTCCACCAGCTCCACCTCCAGCCGCTTCTCGGCCAGCGTCAGGCGCACCTTGCGGCAATAGGGCGAGAGCGGAAAGTGATAGAGGCGGATCATCGGGAAAGCGCTTCCGTCATGTCATGAAACGGTCAGATGTCCTTAGCCCCGTCAGGGGGCGGAATTCAACGGCTCATTCCTGAAAACACGCGGCCCGGCCATCCGCCGCGATGGTTTCCGCCCCCGAGATGATGGAGCGCGTCCGCGACCGGACGAAGTTCGACGGATTCGAGGCCGAACGCCCCTTGGGATCGGGCAGCACGGCGGCGAGCCGCGCCGCCTGCGTGGGCGTCAGGTCGCGCGCATCCACCCCGAAATGATGCTGCGCCGCCGCCTGCACGCCGAAGACGCCTTCGCCGAACTCGGCCACGTTCAGATAGACCTCGAGGATGCGCCGCTTGGACCAGAGGGTTTCCACCACGGGCGTCAGCACCGCCTCCATCGCCTTGCGCAGCCAGGAGCGGCCATGCCAGAGGAAGACGTTCTTCACCATCTGCTGGCTGATGGTGGAGGCGCCCCGGTTCGATCCTTCCGCCACCGCCTCGCGGATGGCGGCCATGTCGAACCCCCAATGCAGGCAGAAATTCGCATCCTCCGCCGCCACGGCGGAGCGCGCCATGACGGGGGCGATCTCTTCCATCGGGACCCAGTCCTTCTCGATCCCGCCCAAGCGGGCGCTCTCGCCAAGCTGGTAAAGGTTGATGGGCGGCGGCAGGAAGGAAAACAGCAGGATCAGCACGGCGAAAAAACCGGCGATCCCCGCCGCGATGCGCCCGGTCCAGCGCAGGATGCGCCGCTTCAGCGGTGCCCGCGCGCTGGGCGCGGCCGTCTTGCGCGGCTTTCGGGCGGGTTTCTCGGGGCTGTCGGTCATCGCGGGACAATAGCCATGCACAGGGTGGCCGGGTCAAGGCAAGGCGCAGCGATGCCGCGCCCGCATCTGGCCGCGCGCACGATTTTTCTGCGAAAAATCAGGCGCGGCGGCCCCGGAATTTTCGCAGAAAATTCGTCGGGGCCGCCTGCGCCTTACTCGGCCGGGACCTTGGCCGCCTCGTCCGAGAGGGGATGCGCCAGATGCGGCAGCATTTCCTTCGGGCAGACCTGCAGGAAGTTGCGCTTTTCCGCTTCCCAATCGGCAAGGATGCGCTCGGCGATGCGGGAACCCGTCTCGGCATGGTGGCGTTCGATCAGGCCGCGCAACTGCGCCTCCCAATGCGGATGGCCGATTCCGCAGGTCAGGATGGATTCGAGGTTCATGAAATCCTCGGCCACCCCATCCGGGTCATAGACATAGGCCATGCCGCCCGTCATGCCCGCGCCGAAATTCGCGCCGATCCGGCCAAGGATCACCGCGACGCCGCCGGTCATGTATTCGCAGCCGTTGGAACCGCAGCCTTCGACCACCACCTTCGCGCCGGAGTTGCGCACCGCGAAGCGTTCGCCCGCGCGGCCGGAGGCGAAGAGGTAGCCGTCGGTCGCGCCGTAAAGCACGGTGTTGCCGATGATCGTGTTCTCCTCTGCCTTCAGCGGGGAGGACATCATCGGACGCACCGTGATCGTGCCGCCGGACAGGCCTTTGCCGACATAGTCGTTGGCATCGCCCTGCACTTCGATCTTGAGGCCACGGACAGAGAAGGCGCCCAGCGATTGCCCGCAGGACCCCGTCAGTTTCACCGTCAGATGGTCGTGCTGCAGGCTGTTCCGCATCCCGAACTTCTTCACGATATGCGACGAGGCCCGCGTCCCGATGGTGCGGAGCGTGTTCCGCACCGCATAGGAAAGCTGCATCTTCTCGCCATCTTCGAAGAAACGCGCGCCATCGCGGATGATTTCCGCATCCAGCGTGTCGGGCACAGCATTGCGCGGCTTCGACCGGTCGTAGGTGATCCTCGAGGCGCCATCCACCGTGATGAGCAGCGGATTGAGGTCAAGGTCATCCAGCGCGGCATGGCCACGGCTGACCTGTGTCAGAAGGTCCGCGCGCCCGATGATTTCATCCAAGCTGCGCGCGCCGATGGAAGCGAGGATTTCCCGCACCTCCTGCGCGTAGAAGGTGATCAGGTTCACCACCTTGTCCGCCGAGCCCGTGAACTTGGCGCGCAGCGCCTCGTTCTGGGTGCAGACGCCGACGGGGCAGGTGTTGGACTGGCACTGCCGGACCATGATGCAGCCCATGGCGATCAGGGCGGCGGTGCCGATGCCATATTCCTCGGCCCCCATCATGGCCGCCATCACCACGTCGCGGCCCGTGCGCAGGCCGCCATCGGTGCGGAGCGTGACGCGTTCGCGCAGGTTGTTCATGGCGAGAACCTGATGCGCCTCGGTCAGGCCCATCTCCCACGGGAGGCCCGCGTATTTGATGGACGTGGCGGGGGAGGCCCCCGTGCCGCCGTTATGGCCGGAGATCAGGATGACATCGGCCTTGGCCTTCGCCACGCCCGCTGCGATGGTGCCCACGCCGCTGGCCGAAACCAGCTTCACCGTCACCTTGGCGCGCGGGTTGATCTGCTTCAGGTCATAGATCAGCTGCGCCAGATCCTCGATGGAATAGATGTCATGGTGCGGCGGCGGCGAAATCAGCGTCACGCCCGGCGTCGAATGGCGCAGCCGCGCGATCAGCGCCGTCACCTTCATCCCCGGCAACTGCCCGCCCTCGCCGGGCTTCGCCCCCTGCGCGACCTTGATCTCCAATTCCTCGCAGGCGTTCAGATATTCCGCCGTCACACCAAAGCGCCCGGATGCCACCTGCTTGATCTTGGCCGACGGATTGTCGCCATTGGGTTCCGGCACGAAATGCGCCGGGTCCTCGCCGCCCTCGCCGCTGTCCGACTTTGCCCCGATCCGGTTCATCGCCACGTTCAGCGTCTTGTGCGCCTCGGGCGACAGCGCGCCAAGGCTCATCCCCGGCGTGACAAACCGCTTGCGGATGGATGTGATCGACTCGACTTCCTCAATCGGCACCGGCTTGCCCAGCGCCTTGATGTCCAGCAGGTCGCGGATATGGATCGGCGGGTTCGCCCGCATCGCCGCGCTGTATTGCTTCCAGATGTCATAGCTCGCCCGATCGCAGGCCGATTGCAGCATATGCATCGTCTGCGCTTCCCATGCGTGCTTTTCACCCGACCGCCGCGCCTTGTAGAAGCCGCCGATGGGCAGGACGTCGGCACCGCCGAGCCAGCCTTTGGCATGGACTTCCTCCAGCTTCTGTTCGATGCCGGTGAGGCCGATGCCGGAGATGCGGGAGTGCATGCCGGGGAAGTATTCGGCGACCATGGCGCGCGACAGGCCGACCGCTTCGAAGTTGAGGCCGCCGCGGTAGGAGGAGATGACCGAAATGCCCATCTTGGACATGATCTTGAGCAGACCGGCGTCGATGGCGTCGCGGTAGCGGCGCATGGCGTCGGTGAGGGTGCCGTCGAGCAGGCCGCGCGAGATGCGGTCGGCGATGCTGTCCTGTGCGAGATAGGCGTTCACGGTCGTCGCGCCGCAGCCGATCAGCACCGCGAAGTAATGCGGATCGATGCATTCTGCCGACCGCACGTTGATCGAACAGAAGGTGCGCAGGCCCTTGCGCGTCAGCCAGCTATGCACGGCGGAGGTGGCGAGGATCATGGGCATCGGCACGCGGTCCGGCCCCTGATGCTGATCCGTCAGCACCAGATGGCCCGCGCCCGACCGGACCGCATCCTCGGCCTCG
This sequence comes from Tabrizicola sp. M-4, assembly GCF_051132405.1. Lineage (GTDB taxonomy): Bacteria > Pseudomonadota > Alphaproteobacteria > Rhodobacterales > Rhodobacteraceae > Paragemmobacter. Next base: position 3,767,537 of record NZ_CP128606.1, on the reverse strand, counting down.
GCCCGGATACGCTCTAGCCCCTGCCGCAGATCGTCCAGCCCCGGTGAGACCGGGAAGGTGCAGTCGATGAAGGCCACCTGATCGCCAAACTGCTTCACCATCACGTCGAATTCGGCATTGGCGATGAAGGGGCTTTCCAGAACGAGGATTTCGGTCTGGCTGCTGTTTTCATCCAGCACGTTGCGCAGGTTGCCGAAGCGGGTCTTCAGCGACATCACACGCCCTTCGCGGAGCGAGTCAATCGGCGGGTTCGTCACCTGGCTGAAGTTCTGGCGGAAGAAGTGGGAGAGCGGGCGGTAGACCTTGGACAGGACCGCAGCCGGGGTGTCGTCGCCCATGGAGGCGACCATTTCCTTGCCATCCTCGGCCATGGGGGCGAGGACCTGTTCCAACTCTTCCACGGTGTAGCCGGCGGCGATCTGGCGGCGGCGCAAGTCTGCCCCCGAATACATCGCGCTTTCCGGCACGTCGCGCAGCAGGCTGTTCAGATCGACGATCTTCTCGATCCAGTCGCCATAGGGCTGGCTTGCCGCCAGTTTGTCCTTCATTTCGGCGTCGTGGTAGAGACGGCCTTCGGCCATATCGACGGCGATCATCTGCCCCGGCCCAAGCGCGCCCTTTTCGCGGATGGTCGTCTCATCCACCGGCACCATCCCGGCCTCGGACCCGGCGATCAGCATCCCGTCGCCGGTGATGACATAGCGCATGGGGCGCAGCCCGTTCCGGTCCAGCCCGCCGCAGACCCAGCGGCCATCGGTCATGGCAAGGGCGGCAGGGCCGTCCCACGGCTCCATCACGGAATTGCAATAGGCATACATGTCCGCCCATGCCTGCGGCATGTCGGTGGTGGTTTTGCTCCACGCTTCCGGGACGAGCATGGTCTTCGCCATGGGGGCGGAGCGGCCGGAGCGGACGAGGACTTCGAACACCGCGTCCAGCGCGCCGCTGTCCGACGTGCCCGACGGGATGATCGGTTTGATGTCTTCCGCCGCGTCACCGAAGTTGTTGGAGGCCATGCGGATTTCATGGCTGCGCATCCAGTTGACGTTGCCCTTCAGCGTGTTGATTTCGCCGTTATGGGCCAGCATCCGGAAGGGCTGGGCCAGCCACCATTGCGGGAAGGTGTTGGTGGAATAACGCTGGTGATAGATCGCGAAGGACGATTCAAACCGCTCATCCATAAGGTCGGGATAGAACACCGCCACCTGCTCGGCCAGCATCATCCCCTTGTAGATGATGCTGCGGCAGGACAGGCTGCACAGATACAGACCCTGAATCTGCGCCGCGACCGCTGCCTTCTCGATCCGGCGGCGGATGATGTAAAGTTCGCGTTCGAACTGCTCCTGATCGATGTCCTTCTCGCAGCGGATCAGGATCTGTTCGATTTCGGGGCGGGTGGCGTTGGCCTTCTCGCCCAGCACGTCGGTGTTCACCGGGACGTGGCGCCAGCCATAGATGTAATGGCCCATCCGCAGGACTTCCGTCTCCACGATGGTCCGGCAACGTTCCTGCGCGCCGAAGTCGGTGCGGGGCAGGAAGACCTGACCCACGGCGATGAGCTTGTTCGGGTCCGGCTCGTGCCCGGTGCGGCGCACCACGTCATAAAAGAAGCGCACGGGGATCTGCACATGGATGCCCGCGCCGTCGCCCGTCTTGCCGTCGGCATCGACCGCGCCCCGGTGCCACACGGCCTTGAGCGCATTGATGCCGTTTTCCACGACCTTGCGCGACGGCTTGCCGCTGATGGAAACCACCAGCCCCACGCCGCAGGAGGAATGTTCGTCGTCCTGCTTGTAGAGGCCGTTTTCATGCAGCCATTGCCGCTTGGCTTCTTCGGCCTTCACCCAGGCGTCGTCATAGATGGTCATGGCACAGGTCTCCTTACGACTTGGGCGGGAACGGCAGCGACGACATCACGGCGTCGCAGTCGAACAGCGGTTGGGTGCTGGCGAAACCGGGTTCGCCGGGGAAGATGAACTGAACGGGGCTGCCGTCGATGGGAAGATAGGTCCCGTCGCCGCCATCCCATTGGGACGGGCCGGAAAAGAACAGACGCCATTCGGGGTGGATATATTCGTTCCCCCGTGACCGGCGCAGCACGTTGCCGGAGGTGTCCGTCTCGGTGAAGTTGAACTCGGTCTCCTGCAGGGTGATCCCGTCGATCACCACCTGCTTGCCCGTCAACCGGTCGGCCCCGCGCACGCGGGTGCGGTCGCCCGTATCCTTGGACAGGCCGAAGATATAGCTGTCATTCCCCGTCGCCAGCAGGTCCGAGAAAGAGGCCGGATCGGCAGGGTTCGCATCCAGCGTCTGGCGCGAGGGCGGGTCGATTTCGATGCTTTCCACCCATTGCGCCTCGGAATCGATGCGCGACATGAAATAGACGCCTTCCTGATCGTAATCCGCGCGCCACTGGTCGCCTGCGGGATCAGCCTCGCAGGTATAGTGGTTCGACACGCGGCAGCCCTTCGACTGCACCGTCATGAAGGCCGTGCAGCCCTCGGGCGGGGTGAAGCTTCCGGCCAGTGCGGGGGCGGCAAGCAGGGACAGGCCAAGCGTGGCAAGGGGCAGACGGGTCGGGATCATGCGGCAACTCCTTTGCGTCTGGCCTTCATGCGGGTTGCGAGAAGTTCGGCCAGCGCATCGCGGCGCTGCGAGAAGGCAAGGTCGATCACCTGCGGCAGGATGCCCGCCGCCTTGACGCGCGGCGCGCTGTCATGGCCCGTGCCGGGCAGCAGGAAGGTATCGGTATTGGCCGCCTCGGGCACCAGCCGAACCTGCGCCGCCTCCACCTGCGACTGCCCCATCAAAATCGTATGCGCCGTCCCCTCTGCCATATGTTCGGCAGCGGAACGGATGCGGATCGCCTCGATCCGCTTGCGATAACGCATCCACCGCTTTTCCCCCGGAACCAGAACCGGGTCGATCGAGATCTGCGGCGAAAAGGCCAGCGCGGCATCGACGGGAACGAACCCCCCGATGGCCAGCGCGGCAAAGCCGCCCATCGAATAGCCCATGGTCACCGTCTGCGTGGCCCCCACCTCGTCCCGCGCGGCCTCGATCACTTCGACGATCTCTTCCACCAGTCGCGGCGCGTTCAGCCAGCTCCGCTGCGGATCGGCGATGAAGACGGCACTGTCGCGCCCGCCGGCCGTCGCGCTCTGGGCAAATTCAAGCGGTGGCGGCGTCTCCGGCCCATGTCCGACCGAGGAAAAGACAACCACCAGACGGCGGCTGCTGCCCCGGTGCCACCAGACCCACATGCGGCGATCCTGCCGCAGAAGCGGTATCTCCAGACGCGGCAGGGTAGGGGCCGCTTGCGCGCCCATCCTTGCCTCTTCGCCCTGTCCGGGTGCCGCGATCATGGATCTGGGTTCCCTGTTGCCCGTTGCCTATTCCGCCGCGACCTGCGCGGGCTGCGCCAGATAGGCGAGGATCGATTCCGCCGCTTCGCGCCCGTCGCGGATGGCCCAGACGACAAGGCTCGCCCCGCGCACGATGTCGCCCACGGCATAGACTCCCGGCAGGCTGGTGGCATGGGTCTGAAAATCGGCCTTGATCGTGCCCCAGCGCGTGACGGCAAGTTCCGGCACGCCCCAGAGCGACGGAATCTCCTCCGGCTCGAAGCCTAGCGCCTGCACCACCAGATCGGCGGGCTCGACGTAATCCGCGCCCTCGATCAGTTCCGGCGATTGCCGCCCCGTCGCATCCGGCGCGCCAAGGCGCATCCGCTGCACCACCACGCCCTCGACATGGGCCGCCCCGGTGAACCCCTTCGGCGCGGTCAGCCAGACGAATTCGACGCCTTCCTCTTCGGCATTCTGCACCTCGCGCTGCGATCCCGGCATGTTCGCCCGGTCGCGGCGATAGAGGCACTTCACCGAAGTAGCGCCCTGACGGATGGCGGTGCGCACGCAGTCCATCGCCGTGTCGCCGCCACCGATCACCACCACGCGCTTGCCTTCGGCATTCAGCGCGCCGCTGTCGAATTCGGCCACATCGTCGCCAAAGCTCTTGCGGTTGGAGGCCGTCAGGTAATCCAGCGCCTTCACGATCCCCGCCGCGCCCACGCCGGGGGCGGAAATGTCGCGCGCCTTGTAGACGCCCGTCGCGATCAGCACCGCGTCATGCTGGCCCCGGATGGCGTCAAAGCTGATATCCACGCCCACCGTGCAGTTCAGCACGAATTGCACGCCCGCCTCTTCCAACTGCTCGATCCGCTGCATGACCACGGGCTTTTCCAGCTTGAACCCCGGAATCCCATAGGTCAGCAGGCCCCCCGCGCGGTCATAGCGGTCATAGACCGTGACCTGCACGCCCTTGCGCCGCAGCATGTCCGCCGCCGCAAGACCGCCGGGCCCCGCGCCGATGATCCCCACCGATTCCGTCCGCTCTGCATGCGGCTTGATCGGCTGGACCCAGCCGTTTTCCCATGCCGTATCGGTGATGTATTTCTCCACCGATCCGATGGTCACCGTGCCGTGGCCCGACTGTTCGATCACGCAGTTGCCTTCGCAGAGGCGGTCCTGCGGGCAGATGCGGCCGCAGATTTCCGGGAAGGTGTTGGTGGCCTGCGAGATTTCATAGGCCTCCTGCAACCGCCCCTCGGCGGTCAGGCGCAGCCAGTCGGGAATGTTGTTGTGCAGCGGGCAATGCGACTGGCAGTAGGGCACGCCGCACTGGCTGCACCGCCCCGCCTGTTCCGCGGCCTTTTCGGCGGCATATTCGCGGTAGATTTCGTGGAAATCCTGCGCCCGCAGGTTGGCGGGCCGCTTTTCAGGCGTCTCCTTGGCAACGGTCACGAACTGAAGCATGCGGTTCTTTGCCATGAGGCGCCCTCTCATCCGGGTTGTCTCGGGTGCGCCTTCATACTTTGCCTGTCGGACGAATAAAAGTCAGCACATTTGACCTAATATGCTGTTTCTTTCGCGATAGGTCAAATAAGCTGTCCGAAATCTCGGAAATTAGGTCAGCACGCGTTCCGATTGCGCCTAGAAACCCAGCAAAAGCAGGATCAGCGCCCCTGACCCCACAATGATTCGCCACCAGCCGAAGATGGCGAAGCCGTTCCGGCTTACGAAATCCAGCGTCCAGCGCACCACCAGCACGGCGGCGATGAAAGCCATGACGAACCCGACGCCGATATCCACCGCCGCCGAGAAATCCAGAATGTCGCGGCTTTTCCAGATGTCATAGGCAAAGGCCCCGGCCATGGTCGGCATCGACAGGAAGAAGGAAAACTCGGCCGAGGCGCGCTTTCCCACACCCATCATCCGCGCCCCCACGATGGTGGCCCCCGACCGGCTGACGCCGGGGATCATGGCCAGACACTGGATGAACCCGATGGCCAGCGCCTTGCGCAGCGGCAACTCCATCGCCTCTTCATGCACAGGTTCCGGCGCGATGCGATCCACCACCAGCAGCACGAAGCCGCCAAGGATCAGCATCACCGCAATCAGCATCGGCGTCTCGAACAGCACCGTCTTGATGATGTCATGCGCCAGCACGCCGATCACCACCGCGGGCAGGAAGGCGATCAGCACCGAGACCGCGAAGCGGAAGGAGGCAGGGTCGCTGTGCATGGTGGATACCACGCGCCAGAGCTTGGCCGAATAGACGGTCAGGATGGCCAGCACCGCGCCAAGCTGGATCACCACCTCAAAGGTGCGACCGGGGCTGTCAAAGCCAAGGAAATGCCCCGCCAGCAGCAGATGCCCGGTCGAGGAGACGGGGATGAATTCCGTCAACCCTTCCAGCAGCCCGAGGAAGGCGGCAATCAGCGTGTTTTCCATTGCATCCTTCCGGGCATGCCGCGCGGGCCGTGGCGGACGTCAGACCTTGCGCAGGTTCTTGGCCGATTCCTTGATCGCCGCATATTGCCCCGACGGGCGATAGCGCCACAGGTATTCCGGCAGCACCGCGCCCATGGCCGTGGGGGTGATCCCCAGATCGGCCAGACCCTTCGCCCCGGGCGAGACCACGTTGTCGGCCTTCAGGTTGCGCACCTGATCCCGCGTGATGAGGCCGTTGTGGAACAGGCCCAGCGTCACCGCCTGCAACAGGTCGAACGCCCCGCCCATGATGGATGCCGCAAAGAACGGCACATTCACGATCAGGCGGCGGCGGCGGATCACCTGCAGCATCTGGCGCATCAGATCGCGGAAGGTCTCCACATCGGGGCCGCCCAGTTCATAGATCCCCGGTGCTGCAGTGCCGGTTGCCCCCATGACCGCAGCCTGCGCCACGTCATCCACATATACGGGCTGGAACTTCGTGCCCGCACCCACCACAGGCAGCACCGGCCCGAAGCGCGTCATCGCGGCGAAACGGTTGAAGAATCCGTCCTCGTTCCCGAAGATGATCGAAGGGCGCAGGATCACCGCTGCCGGAAAGGCGGCAAGCACGGCCTTTTCGCCTGCGGCCTTGGTCTGTTGATACTCCGACGGGCTGTCGGCATCCGCGCCGATGGCCGACAGATGCACCAGATGCGACACGCCCTCTTCCGCAGCGATGCGGGCGATGCGGGCCGCCCCTTCGGCCTGCACGGCGTCGAAACTGTTCTTGCCCGAGCGGTTCAGGATGCCGACGCAGTTCACCACCGCATCCGCGCCTTTCATCACCGCCCGGACCGAGGCCTCGTCGCGGATGTTGCAGGGCACGGGTTCCACCTGGCCCACGGTGCCATAGGGTTTCACGAAGAGCGCGTCGTTGGGCCGACGGACAGCGACGCGGACACGCCAGCCCTCTTTTGCCATGCGCCGCGCGATGTAACGGCCGACAAAGCCCGAACCGCCATAGATGGTGACAAGCTTGCTCATGTCCGGTTCCCCAATTCTTGTTGCGACGGTGATTACACCCTCGCGCGTTCAAGGCCAAGCGCCCTTGCGCCGCAGGCTGGGGAGAAGGATTTTTCTGCGAAAAATCCGATCGGACTTTCCGTGAAAGTCCGATCTGCGAATTTTCGCAGAAAATTCGTGCCCCGATGCAAGGCAAAAAGCCCCGCCTTTCGACGGGGCTTTTCGGATTGTCGGTTCAGGCTTCGGCTTATGCCGCCTTCTTGCCCTTCACATCGGCCCAGATCCGCTTGTTCGTCAGATACAGCAGCGAAGCGAGGATCAGAAGGAACACCACCGCCTTGAAGCCCGACTCGCGCCGGTCCATCAGCTTCGGTTCTGCCGCCCACATCAGGAAAGACGACACGTCTTCCGCCATCTGGCTGGTCGTTGCGACCGTGCCGTCCTGATAGGTGATCAGATCATCCATCAGCGGAGGCGGCATGGCGATCCAGCTGCCGGGAATGGTGGAGACCCCGTTCTCGTCCTTGCAGGTATCCGGGATCGCCCCCTTGTCGAAGGAGGTATTGTAGTAGAACCCGTCGATCCCGTCAGGCGCGCATTCCGGGTTTTCCTCGTAATGGGTCAGCACGGAATACATGTATTCCGCCCCGCCCATGCCGTTGAAAAGCTGGCTCATCCCCGTGCCATAGGGGCCAGAGAAGCCCGCCCGCGCCTTGGTCATGAGCGACAGGTCCGGTGCCCCTTCCATCCCCGAACCGGGGAAGTGGTCGGTCGGCTTGCCGGGACGGTCTTCGCCCGTCTCGGCATCGGTGATGGTGAACTGTTCCGCGAAGGCGCGGACCTGATCCTCGGGCAGTTGCGGACCGCCCTCGTCGGCCAGCGTGCGGATCGGCACGTATTTCAGGCCGTGGCAGGCCGAGCAGACCTCCATATAGACCTGAAGCCCGCGCTGAAGCTGGAACTGGTCGAACTTGCCGAAGGGGCCTTCATGCGCGAAGTCCACATCGGTGATTTCCCTGTGGCCCCCCGCCGCCATGGCGACCCCGGTCGTCAGGGCCAGAACGGCGGCGGTGCCGAGTGCGATTTTCCTGATCATCTTGTCAGTTCCCTTCTCACTCGGCCGGATGCGCAGCGGCAGAACCGCCCGCCTTGCCGTAGTGGGCATTGAAGTCATCCTCGATCGTGGCCGGCTGCGGCAGCGGCTTCTCGATCACGCCGAGCAGCGGCAGGATCACCAGGAAGTAGGCGAACCAATAGGCCGCAGCGATCAGCGAGATGGTCGCGTAAGGCTCTTCCGCCGGCATCGCGCCAACCCACATCAACACGATGAAGTCGATCACCAGCAGCGCGAACCACCACTTGAACATCGGGCGATAACGGCCCGACCGCACCGAAGAGGTGTCCAGCCAAGGCGCCAGCGCCATGACCGCGATGGCCCCGAACATCGCCAGCACGCCGAAGAACTTGGCGTCGACGATCCCGAAGGTGATCCACTCCGCCGCGATCACCACCCAGACGTCGGCGGTGAAGGCGCGCAGGATCGCGTAGAAGGGCAGGAAGTACCATTCCGGCACGATATGCGCGGGCGTCGCCAGCGGGTTCGCCTCGATGTAGTTATCGGGGTGGCCCAGATAGTTCGGCATGAAGCCCACGATGGCGAAGAACACCGCGAGGATGACCGCCAGCGCGAACAGGTCCTTGATCACGTAATAGGGCCAGAACGGAACCGTGTCCTTCGCCGCCTCTTCCTTCGACCCGCGGCGCACTTCGACGCCGGTCGGGTTGTTGTTGCCCGTGGTGTGGAAGGCCCAGATATGGACCGCCACCAGACCTGCGATCACGAAGGGCAGCAGGTAGTGCAGCGAGAAGAAGCGGTTCAGCGTGGCGTTATCCACGGCAGGCCCGCCCAGCAGCCAGGTCTGGATGCTCGGCCCGATGCCGGGGATGGCGCCGAAGAGGCCGGTGATCACCGTCGCGCCCCAGAAGGACATCTGACCCCAGGGCAGCACATAGCCCATGAAGGCCGTGCCCATCATCAGCAGGTAGATCAGCATGCCGATGATCCACGTCACCTCGCGCGGGGCCTTGTAGGACCCGTAGTAGAGGCCGCGGAAGATATGCAGATAGACCGCGATGAAGAACAGCGATGCGCCGTTCTGGTGCAGATAGCGGATCATGTAGCCGCCATTCACGTTGCGCATGATGTGTTCGACCGATGCGAAGGCATAGTCGACATGCGGCGTGTAATGCATCACCAGGATGATGCCCGTGACGATCTGCAGCGCAAGGCAGAAGGTCAGGATGATCCCCCAGATCCACATCCAGTTCAGGTTCTTGGGCGTGGGGATCATGATAGTGTCGTAAAGCATACCGACGATCGGCAGGCGCTTGTGCAGCCACTTCTCGCCAGCGCTCTTGGGTTCGTAATGGTCGTGCGGAATTCCGGCCATCTGTCTGTTCCTTACCCGAGCTTGATCGTGGTTTCGTCTTCGAAGGCCGCCACCGGCACCGGCAGGTTGCGCGGCGCAGGCCCTTTGCGGATGCGGCCCGACGTGTCGTAATGCGACCCGTGGCAGGGGCAGAACCAGCCGCCGAATTCACCGGCGCCATCGCCCAGCGGCACGCAGCCCAGATGGGTGCAGACACCCATCATCACCAGCCATTCGCCCGCCTCGTCCAGCGTGCGGTTTTCATCCGCGGCGTCGGAGCCCGGCTTGTTGGCATTGTCCGACAGCGGATCGACCAGATCGGTCAAGGCCACGGCGCGCGCCGCCTCGATCTCTTCCGGGGTGCGGCGGCGGATGAAGACGGGCTTGCCCAGCCACTTCACCGTCAATTGCGTGCCGACCTCGACGCCCGACACGTCGACGAAGATCGACGACAGCGCCTGAACATCGGCCGAGGGGTTCATCTGGTTGATCAGCGGCCAGACAGCGGCGCCCGTGGCAACCGCCCCGGCCCCTGCCGTCGCGTAATACAGGAAATCCCGCCGGGTACCTGCGTTGTCGTCAGCGTGGGACACGAGATCTTCTCCCTTCCAAGGGCGCGGATGTGCCGCGACCCATAAATGGTGGGGCCGCGGTTTCCCGCAGCCTTGCCGGGCGGCTTTTAGACAAGGCGCGCCTGATCGTCCAGCGGACAAACGGGCGCAGACCGGGCCAAAGCCTGCGGAAATTCGTCTCCTGTGGCCGGGCGGGCGCGCCTGCGGGCCCAACCGCCCGCCACAGGTCACGATGCAAATGATGGAACGGTGCCCGCCCCGCTCAACCCCCTGCGACAAGTCGTAGCGCAAAGCCCGCGAACAGGACCCCCGCCACCGCCTGCAAAACCCATCCCGCCCGCAGATAGAAGCGCAGCGCCGGCGCAGTGGAAAAGAGAATCATGTAGATCGCGTGAATCGAAAACGAAAGAAGGCATGCCCCCGCGCAAAGCAGCGCCACATCCCCCGCCCGCGCCTGCGCCACGGGGAACATCCCCATCACCGCCAGCCAACTCGTCAGCGCCTTGGGATTGACCGCGATCACCGCCAGCGCGCGCCGGAACCCCGCAGCGAATCCCACGCCCCGCCGCCCTTCGGGCAGGGCCATCCCCCGCGCGCGATACCCCGCAAGCGCCGCCCGCAGATAGCGCAGCGCAAACATCAGCAAAAGCCCCACCGCCATCCAGCGCAGCGCCTCTGCCGCCCAGGGAACCACCGCGATCACCGCCGACAGGCCCAGCAGCATCGACAGGCACCACAGCCCGATTCCCAGCCCCACCCCGCAGGCCGATCCGAACCCCGCCCGCCGCCCCGATCCCATGGCCAGCGCGATGGTGTTCAACACATTCGGCCCCGGCGAGGCGATGTTGGCGGCCAGGAACAGCCAGACCGTGACAAAGGCAGCCAGCGGCAGCGTCATCTCAGGCGGGCAGCGTCGCCATCATCGAGGTCCGGGCTGCGAAACGATCGAACCATGCCGCCAGATGCGGCCGCCCCGCCCGCCATCCGCGCGCTCCGTGGCGGAAATCCAGATAGCCCAGCGCGCAGCCCACCGCGATCTGCCCCGCATCCAGTGGCCCCTCCAGATGCGCCATCCACCGCGTCTCCAGCGCGTCCAGCGCCCTGTCCACCTTGGCCCATTGCCCCTCGACCCAGGGCGCGAAGCGCAACTCCTCCGGCCGCAGCCGCCCCTCATAGACCATCAGCAGCGCCGCATCGAGGATGCCGTCTCCCGTCGCCTCCACAGTCAGCGTGTCCCACTGCTTTGCGCCCTCGGGGTAAAGCCCGGCCCCCGCCCCGTCCCTTGCCCGCGCATCCAGATAGCGGCAGATCACCCGGCTGTCATACAGCGCAGGGCCGTCCGTCCGCTCCAGCGCCGGCACCTTGCCAAGGGGGTTGGCCTCAAGCGGTGCGGTCCCCGGATCGACCGGGCTGCCCGACTCGGTCACCAGCTCAACCTCGGCCAGTTGCCCCGTCTCGTGCAGCAGGACCATGACCTTGCGCACATAGGGCGAGGTCGGCGAGAAATAGAGACGCATGTCACAGGCTCCGTCGGTTTTGCCCCGACCCTAGGCGCAGGACCCGTCGCCGGAAAGCGGTTTGTGACGCACAAACCGCGCCGGAATTTGACGCAAATTCCGGACCCCAAACGCTGCTCCGCCCGGACCCGATTTCTGCGTGCAGAAATCGCCGCGAAATCTGCGTCAGATTTCGCTTCCCCGGGCAGGCAAGGCCGCTTCCCTCACCCCAGCGCCCGCATCAGGGCCCCGATCTCCGCCGCCAGCCCGCCCTGCGCCTCCAGCGCCGCGATCACCCCCGCCCGCGCCTCCGCCGTCTTGTTCTGGCCGAGCTTCCACGTCCCCTGCACCTCCGAGACCTCAAGGCGAAAGGGCAGGATGCCCCGCATCATCCGCTCCATCACGCCTTCGCCCATCTTGTGCTTGGTCCATGGTCGCTTGTCCGCGATCCGCCCCTCGAACTCGGCCGAAAGGGCATCCACCTGTGGCTCCAGCCCCTCGGGTTCCATCGGCGACAGCACGCCCCGCAGATGCACCGCCACGTAATTCCACGTCGGCACCTGATCCGGAATCCCGTACCAGTCCGGCGAGACATAGGCATCCGGCCCCTGCACCGCCAGCAGGGCAGGGGCGGGCAACCCCGCCCGTGCAATGGCGTTCGATCGGGCCAGATGCACCTCCACCACCCGCGCTCCTGCCATCACGAAGGGCACATGCGCGGCAATCGGCCCCTCTGGCCCGTTGATGCACAGCACACCGAACCCCCGCGCGGCGGCGAAACGCAGATTCTCCTCCTCGGCTGTTCCCCTGAAGGCGGGATTTGGATGCATGGCCTGTCCCTCCGAACGATTCGCGCAAGTTAGGTAAACGTGAACGCACAGCCCGAAGCGTGCTGACGGTTTGCGGTACAGTTCCCGGCACAGGTTACGGCACAGCCGTTTTCGGCCCTATGTCCAGATTAACCCAGCGTTCCCGGCCACTTGGCACGCGGCAAAACAAAAGGCCGCCCAATGGGCGGCCCTGTCCTCCGGTTTCCCGGAAAAGATCAGCCCTGACGGGCCTTGTACCGCTTCTGCGTCTTGTTGATCACATAGACGCGGCCCTTGCGGCGCACGACCTGGCAATCGCGATGACGCGTCTTGAGCGAGCGGAGCGAATTCGCAACCTTCATCGTTCTTCTCCCATTCGCGGCGCGCAGCGCCTTGAAATCCTTGATGTTTCCCTTGCAGGAAACGGCGAAATGGTGGGCGGTACTGGGATCGAACCAGTGGCCACTACGATGTCAACGTAGTGCTCTACCGCTGAGCTAACCGCCCACGTTCCTTCACATTTCCGCCCGATATCAAAGCAATAAGACGCGGGCGGGTCCGCGTCGGTCGTGGGGTCTATAAAAGGAGTCGCCCCGGGGTTCAAGGGGTTTTGGCAACGGAAAAAACACGGCTATATCTGGCACATGCAAAGCGACGCCTTCACCCTGCACCTTCCCCGCCGCCGCTCCACTCCGGTGGTCTTCTCGTCACCCCATTCCGGGGCAGACTACCCGCAAACCTTTGTTTCCCAAAGCCTTCTGGATCGTCACGCGATCCGGTCCTCGGAAGATGCCTTTGTAGACCAACTGTTTTCCGCCGCCCCCTCGCACGGCGCGCCCCTCCTCGCCGCCCGGATGCCCCGCGCCTATATCGACCTCAACCGCGCCGCCGACGAACTCGACCCCGCCGTAATCGAAGGCATCGACCGCGCCCCCCACAACCCCCGCGTCTCCTCCGGCCTTGGCGTCATCCCCCGCGTGGTGGCAGGCGGCCGCGCCATCTATCGTGGCAAACTCCCGAGGGGAGAGGCCGAAGCCCGCATCCGGCAGGTCTGGCATCCCTATCATGCCGCGCTGAAAACCCTTCTGGATGAAAGCCTTGCACAATTCGGGGAGGCTGTCCTGATCGATTGCCACTCTATGCCGCACGAGGCGATCGAGGCGCATTCCCGCCCCGGCCGCCCCCGCCCCGACGTGGTGCTGGGCGACCGTTTCGGCGCCGCCGCCTCCCGCGAAGTGGTGGAGCGCATCGAAACCGCCTTCGCCGCCGCGGGCCTCCGCACCGCCCGCAACGCCCCCTTCGCCGGTGCCTATATCGCGCAGGCCTACGGTCGCCCCTCGCGCAACCAGCATGTCGTGCAGATCGAGATCGACCGCGCTCTCTACATGGACGAGGCGCGAATCGAACCTCGCGCCGATTTCCAAGAATTCCAAAGGCTTATGACCGGCATCATCGCCCGCATCGCCACCCCGCCCGAAGGCCGCATGCCGCTTGCGGCGGAATGATCACCGCAAGGCGCGGCCCTTGATGATGGCATCCTTGCCGAATCTTGCCCGGATAGCATCTGCCGCCCGCTCCGCCTTCGCGCGCTTCCCGGCGTCCGGGTCCAGCAGGTCCCCCGACCGATCCGCCTGATCCTCATCGACCAGATCCGCGATCCCCACCCCGATAAGGCGGAATGGCCCTTTGGTACCGGACTGGTCGAACAAGTCCCGGGCCGCACGATAAATCCGGTCGGCGATCTGCGTCGCGTCCCCCAACCCGTGCCGCCGCGTAACCGTCTGGAAATCCCCGCGTTTCAGCTTCAAAACCACCGTCCGCCCCGCCAGCCCCTTGGCCTTCGCGCGGTCCGACACCTGCTCTGCCAGTCGCCAGATATGCCCGTCCAGCAGGTCGGCATCCCCGGTATCCTCGTTGAAGGTCGTCTCCTTGCTGATCGATTTCGGGCGTTCATCCCGGCTCACCCGCCGCTGGTCCAGCCCCCGTGCCAGATGCCAAAGCCGGTCCCCCATGCTCCCGAACCGCGCCACCAGATCGACCCGCTCCCACCGCAGCAGATCGGCAATCGTCCGTATCCCCGCCGCCTCCAGCGCTCCTTGCGTGGCCGTCCCAACCCCCCAGATGATCCGCACAGGCTTCGGCGTCAGGAACCCTTGCGTCTCCGCCCGCCCGATCACCGAAAACCCCTTCGGCTTGTCGAGGTCGGATGCGATCTTCGCCAGAAACTTGTTGTGGCTCAACCCGATAGACCCCGTCAGCCCCAGCTCCACCTCCATCCGCCGCACCAGCCGCGCCAGCATCACGGCGGGCGGCGCGCCATGCAGCCGCGCCGTCCCCGACAGGTCCATGAAGGCCTCGTCCAGCGACAGGGGTTCGATATCCGGCGTCAACTCCTCCATCATCGCCCGTATCTTCCGGCTCTCGGCCACATAGACTGACATGCGCGGCTTCACGACCACCGCCTCGGGACACAGCTTCAACGCTTGGAACATCGGCATCGCCGACCGCACACCTGAGATTCGCGCGATGTAGCAGCAGGTCGACACGACCCCCCGCGTCCCGCCCCCCACGATCACGGCCTTGTCCCGCAACTCCGGATTGTCGCGCTTTTCCACGCTCGCATAGAAGGCGTCGCAATCCATATGCGCGATCGACAGGTCGAACAGTTCCGCATGCGCCAGAACGCGCGGGCTGCGGCAGGCGGGGCAGCGCGGTCCGGCGTCAAAGGTCGTCAGGCAATCGCGGCACAGGGCGGGCATATCGCGATCCTATCAACGGCGCGCCCCCTTTGAAACTTGCGAAACGATCCCCAAATGCCGCATCTTGCGCGCGATTTGACGAAACGGAGTTGCCTGATGAACGACCCTATTCTCGGTGGGAACGCAGTTTTCCTTGCCATTGCCGCCTTCATTATCCTCTGCATCTTCCTTGGCGTCCGCATCGTGCCGCAGTCTGAAAAGCACGTCGTCGAACGCTTCGGCCGCCTGCGCGCCGTCCTCGGGCCGGGGATCAACTTCGTCGTCCCCTTCCTCGACCGCGTGCCGCACAAGATCTCCATCC
Source organism: Tabrizicola sp. M-4 (assembly GCF_051132405.1). Classification (GTDB taxonomy): domain Bacteria; phylum Pseudomonadota; class Alphaproteobacteria; order Rhodobacterales; family Rhodobacteraceae; genus Paragemmobacter. The sequence continues at coordinate 3,752,374 of NZ_CP128606.1, read as the reverse complement.
TCGAACGGCAACTCCCCAACGCCTCGCAGGACGCCATCACCGCCGACAACGTGCTGGTGAAGGTCGAAACCTCGGTCTTCTACCGCATCACCGAACCGGAAAAGACCGTCTACCGCATCCGCGACGTGGATGCCGCCATCGCCACCACCGTGGCGGGCATCGTCCGGTCCGAGATCGGCAAACTGGAACTCGATCAGGTCCAGTCGGGCCGCGCGCAACTCATCGAACGCGTCCGCGAACAGGTCCGCATGATGGTCGATGACTGGGGGGTGGAAGTCACCCGCGCCGAAATCCTTGACGTCAACCTCGACGACGCGACCCGCGCCGCGATGCTGCAGCAGCTGAATGCCGAACGCGCCCGCCGCGCGCAGGTGATGGAGGCTGAGGGCAAAAAGCGCGCTGTCGAACTCGCCGCCGACGCCGACCTCTACGCCGCCGAACAGGCCGCCAAGGCCAAGCGCATCACGGCGGATGCCGAGGCCTATGCGACCGGCGTGATCGCAGGCGCCATTACGGCGAACGGGTTGGAGGCCGCGCAGTACCAGATCGCCATGAAGCAGGTCGAAGCACTGGCACAGGTCGCCGTAGGCGAGGGCAAGCAGACGATCCTTCTGCCCGCCAACGCGATGGACGCCTTCTCCGACGCCTTCAAGCTGCTGCGGGGTAAGGGCTGATGTGGTGGTCCATCTGGTGGGTCTGGGTCGTCGCGGGCTTCCTGATCGGCGGGTTGGAGATTTTGGCGCCGGGTTACATCTTCCTCGGCTTCGCCATCGGCGCGGTGACGACGGGGGTATTCCTCGGCCTCGGTATCCTGTCCGGTGGGCCTGCCTTCCTGATCCTGACCTTCGCCCTCTGCTCGCTCGTCGCGTGGTTCGCGCTGCGCAAGACGATGGGCGTCAGGGACAATCAGGTGAAGGTCTGGGACCGCGATATCAATGATAACTGAGGCCAAATGAGCGGGGGCTTCGTCGGGACCAAGGCCGCGCTCTTCTGCGGCGACGCGCTCCTGACCTGCCTGCGCGACGGCCACCCCGGCCTCCCCTGGCCGGGGATGTGGGACCTTCCGGGCGGTGGCCGCGAGGGCGACGAATCCCCCGAAACCTGCCTCCTCCGCGAATTGTTCGAGGAATTCGGTCTCCGCCTCCCGCCCGACCGCCTGACATGGCGCATCGAACTCCCGTCGATGACCGACCGGTCACGCCCGTCGCATTTCTTCGCCGGAACGATCACGCGCGCCGAAATCGCCGCCATCCGTTTCGGCGACGAAGGGCAGGGCTGGGCGCTCATGCCCACCGCCGATTTTCTGAACCATTCCCACGCGATACCGGAAATGCAGCGCCGCGTGCGCCTTGCGCTTACCGCTTGGGCAATTCCGCAATGACCGCGCGCGCCGCCGCCGCAGGGTCCGCCGCCTGCCAGATCGGCCGCCCGACGACGATGTGATCGGCGCCGTCCGCAATCGCCTGATGCGGCGTCGCGATCCGCTTCTGATCCCCCGCCGCCGCCCCCGCTGGCCGCACTCCCGGCGTCACGATCAACCGCCCCTTCGCCTGCGGCAAAGCCCGGATCATCGCTGCCTCCTGAGGCGAGGCGATCACCCCATCCGCCCCCGCCTCCAACGCACGCGCCGCGCGTTCCAGCGTGATATCATGGATATCGCCGGGCTTGATCAGGTTGGCATCTAGGTCTGCCCTGTCATTCGACGTCAGCACCGTCACTGCCATGATCTTCAAACCCGTCCCGGCCTTCCCCTCGGCCGCCGCGCGCACCACCTGCGGATCGCCATGCACCGTAAGCAGGTCCAGATCGTACCGCGCGATCCCCCGTACCGCCGCCTCTATCGTCGCGCCGATGTCGAAAAGCTTCAGGTCGAGAAAGACCTTCTTGCCCAATTCGCCCTTCAATTCATTGGCCAGCGCCAACCCGCCCCCGGTCAGCATCCCCAGCCCGATCTTGTAGAAGGACGCCGCATCCCCGATCCGCTGCACGAGGTCCAGCCCCTGCACCACGTTCGGCACGTCCAGCGCCACGATCAGACGGTCATCCATGCTGCACCCCCCAAGCCAAGCTTGCGGCCACTTGATCCCGACGGGCGGGGCTGTCAAGCCGCACGAAGCCCGCTAATCTCGGCCGCAAAGCACAAGGGGCAGGTATGATCCTCTGTTTCGACATCGGCGGCACGCGGATCAAGGCCGCAACCTCCACGGGCGGCACCCTCGCCCGCCTCGGCGACATGCCCACGCCGACCCACGACTTCGCCGCCTTAACTGCCGCCATCGCCCGCTTCGCCGAAGGCATAGCGCCAAAGGCCATCGCCATTTCCATCGCCGGAGTCGTAGACCCAGACACCCAAAAACTCCGCGTCGCCAACATCCCCTGCGCCGATGGCCGCCGCCTTGGCCCCGAACTCTCCGCAGCGCTGTGCCTGCCCGTCCTCGTCCTCAACGACGCCGACTGCTTCGCCATGGCCGAGGCGTCCCAAGGCGCAGGGCAGGGCCATCGCACCGTCTTCGGCATCATCCTCGGCACGGGAGTCGGGGGCGGGTTGGTCATCGACGGCAAGCTTGTCTCCGGCCCCGGAGGCTTTGCGGGCGAATGGGGCCACGGCCCCGTCGCGAAGACGCAGGTCGAAGGCGTCACCCTGCCGGAATTCCCCTGCGGCTGCGGCCTGACCGGCTGCATCGACGCCGTCTGCTCCGCGCGCGGGATAGAGAAACTCCACCTCTCCCTGCACGGCCACCAATCCACCGCCGAATCCATCCTCACCGACTGGCAATCCGGCAACCCGCAGGCGACGCAAACCGTCAACGTCTGGCGCGCCATTCTCGCCCCGCCGCTCGCCATGATCCTCAACACCGTCGGCGCCTCCATCGTCCCCGTCGGCGGCGGCCTCTCCAACGTCCCCGCCCTCATCTCCCACCTCGACGAAGCCGTCCGCGCGATGATCCTGCGGAAAACCGACCGCCCCCTCGTCACCCCCGCCCTTTGCACCATCGAACCGGGTCTGATCGGGGCCGCCGCCGCAGCCGAGGCCGCCTTTGCCTGACATCCTCCTCGAAATCTGCGTCGAGGATGCCTCCGGCCTCCAATCCGCCATCGCAGGCGGGGCAGGGCGCATCGAACTCTGCTCCGCCCTCGCGCTGGGCGGCCTGACCCCCTCGCCGGGACTGATGGCCGAGGCCGCGCGCTCCCCCATCCCCGTCATGGCCATGATCCGCCCCCGCGCGGGCGGCTTCGTCTGGTCGACCGAAGACCTCCGCCAGATGAAGGCCGACATCGCCGCCGCCCGCAACGCGGGCCTTTCCGGCGTCGTTCTGGGCGCGTCACGCCCCGACGGTCGCCTAGATGAATGGATGCTCACCACCCTCCTGAACGAAGCGAATGGCATGGACACCACCCTCCACCGCTGCTTCGACCTGACGCCCGACAAGCCGCAGGCGCTCGAAACCGCAATCCAGCTCGGCTTCCACCGCATCCTCACCTCCGGTGGCGCCGGCACCGCGCCCGAAGGTGCCGACACCCTGCAAACCCTCTTCTTACAGGCACAAACCCGCATCACCGTCATGCCCGGCGCGGGCATCCGCCCCGAAACCCTGCCCGCCCTGCGCCATCTGCCCTTGCGCGAAATCCACGCCTCCTGTTCCATGCCGCAACCGGAGGATACCGCTATAACCGCCCTTGGCTTCGGCCCGCCCGAACGGCGCGTCACCTCGGAACCCGTTATCCGCGCGCTGAAAACCGCGCTGGCCCAGATGTGAGTGAGGACAACCGTGCAGATCACCGTGACCTACGACCGCCCCGACGAAGGCCCCCGCTCCGGCCCCGTGCAGGTCGGCTGGTTCCTCGCCTCCGACAAGGGTGCAGTGCTCTACGATCCGCCCGAACGCCTCGTCTCGCGTCAGGTCAGCCGCGTGCATGCAAAAAGCGCCAGCCGCTGCCCGGCGGTGATCCAGATGGAGAGCCGCTACTTCGTCATCAAATGCCCCTTCGACCTGCACATCGGCTTTTCCCGCGACGACAAGGGCAAGGCCGTGCTGGTCAACCGCGCCGGTACCGCCTCCCCCATCCGCTCGAACAAGCTGAACGAGGTCCTGACCCTCGTGTCGGAGGTTGAATGGCGCTACTCCGACCGCCCCACGGTGCAACTGCACCTGCCTTATACCTTCATCGCCGACGAACCCGTCTGGATGACGCAGGTCGGCACCTTCGCGCATTACCGCAAGGACCCACTCCCCGGCACGATCTTCGGCGGGCGCTTCCAACTGAACCTATGGCCGCGCCCGATCATGTGGGCCTTCGAATGGCACGAACCCGAAAAGGACATCGTCCTGAAACGGGGCGATCCCCTCTTCTACTGCCAGTTCGAACACGAAGGCCCCGACCGCCCCGTCCAGATGGTCGAGGCCGACAAGACCCCCGAACTCACCGCCTACATGGAACAGATTTCCGGCGTCGTGAATTACGTGAACCAGACCTTCAGCCTGATGAAGGACGCCGAACGCCTGCGACCGAAGAAGCTGCTGAAGGCCAAGGAACGGTGAAATCCCACCTCTCCATCTGGGACATGGCCGAAGGCCGTGCCCGCACCCTGTTGACGGTCGAAGACCGGATCGAGGCACCGAACTGGTATCCCTCTGGCGATGCGCTCTTGGTGAATGGCGGCGGGCGGCTTTTCCGCGTCCCGCTGGACAAGCCGGCGCTGCAACCGATCGACACTGGCTTTGCCGACCGCTGCAACAATGACCACGGCATCAGCCCGGATGGCAGCACCATCATCCTGTCCAATCATCGGGGCAGGGGGTCGGAAATGTTCATGATCCCCGCCAGCGGCGGCACGCCGCGCCTGATCAATGAAGAGGCGCCAAGCTGGTGGCATGGATGGTCGCCCGATGGAAAGACACTCGCCTATGTCGCGGCGCGCGGCGGCAGCAGGGTGATCGACGTGTACACGATGCCCGTCGAAGGCGGCTCTGAAACCCGCCTCACCTTCGGCGAAGGCCATTCCGACGGCCCCGATTACAGCCATGACGGCAAACGCATCTACTGGAACTGCGACCGCGACGGCCATGCGCAGATCTGGGTGATGGACGCGGACGGCGCGAACCAGCGCAAGCTCTTCGCCGACGATCACGTCAACTGGTTCCCCCACCCTTCGCCCGATGGCCGCCACCTTCTCTACCTCGCCTATCCCCCCGGCACCGAAGGCCATCCCGCCGACCTTCCCGTGGCCCTCGTCCTCTGCAAACCTGACGGCACGGACCGCCGCCGCATCCTTGAATTCACGGGCGGGCAGGGGACGATGAACGTTCCGAACTGGGCACCGGACTCCCACGCCTTCGCCTTCGTCCGCTATACGGCGTAAAGGGGGCTGCCGCCCCCGCCGCCCGTTCCGGGCGTCTCCCCCAGCTGGGTATTTGAACCGAGACGAAGCGGCATGGGAAAAGTTGACGCATTCAACCTTTGCAATCTTGCAGCAGGGCAAGACCCGTCCCATCTTTGACCCAAGGCCGATGCGGCCGTGCCTCTTCAGGGCGTCCGCAGGATCGGTGCTATGAAAAGGAGACATGCCGATGAACCTTGAAAAGTTCACGGAACGCTCGCGCGGGTTCCTTCAGGCCGCGCAGACCATCGCGATGCGGGAAAGCCACCAGCGGCTCGCGCCCGAACACCTGCTCAAGGCGATCATGGATGACGAACAGGGGTTGGCCTCCAACCTCATCCGCCGCGCCGGGGGCGAACCCGCCCGCGTGCTGGAAGCCGTCACCCTCGCCCTGTCGAAACTGCCGAAAGTGTCCGGCGACGCCCAGCCCTTTACCGATCCCGGTCTGGTCAAGGTCCTGGACGAGGCCGAGAAGCTGGCGAAGAAAGCCGGCGACAGCTTCGTCCCCGTCGAACGCATCCTCATGGCCCTCGCCATGGTCCCCGGCGGCGCGAAACAGGCGCTGGATGCCGGGGCCGTCACGCCGCAGAAACTGAACGCCGCGATCAACGACATCCGCAAGGGCCGCACCGCCGACACCGCCTCCGCCGAGGAAGGCTATGACGCGCTGAAGAAATTCGCGCGCGACCTGACCGAGGCAGCGGAGCAGGGCAAGATCGACCCCATCATCGGCCGCGACGAGGAAATCCGCCGCGCCATGCAGGTCCTGTCGCGCCGGACGAAGAACAACCCCGTCCTGATTGGCGAACCCGGCGTCGGCAAGACCGCGATTGCCGAAGGTCTGGCCCTGCGCATCGTCAACGGCGACGTGCCGGAATCCCTGCGCAACAAGAAGCTCATGGCGCTTGACATGGGCGCGCTGATCGCGGGCGCCAAGTATCGCGGCGAATTCGAGGAACGGCTGAAATCCGTCCTGAACGAGGTGACGGGCGCCGATGGCGAGATCATCCTGTTCATCGACGAGATGCACACTCTTGTCGGCGCGGGCAAATCCGACGGCGCGATGGATGCGGCAAACCTGATCAAACCGGCGCTTGCGCGGGGTGAGTTGCATTGCGTCGGCGCGACCACGCTGGACGAATACCGCAAGTACGTCGAAAAGGACGCGGCCCTTGCCCGCCGGTTCCAGCCGGTCATGGTGGACGAGCCGACGGTGGAAGACACCATCTCGATCCTGCGCGGGATCAAGGAGAAATACGAACTCCACCACGGCGTCCGCATCAGTGACTCGGCGCTGGTCGCCGCCGCCACCCTGTCGCACCGCTACATCACCGACCGCTTCCTTCCCGACAAGGCGATCGACCTTGTGGACGAAGCCGCGTCGCGCCTGCGGATGGAGGTGGATTCAAAGCCCGAGGAGCTGGACGCGCTGGATCGTCAGATCCTGCAATTCCAGATCGAATCCGAGGCGTTGAAGAAGGAAGACGACGCCGCATCGCGCGATCGGCTGGAAAAACTGGAAAAGGAACTGTCGGACCTGCAACAGCAGTCGGCCGAGATGACCGCGAAATGGCAGGCCGAACGCGACAGTCTGGAACAGGCGCGTGATCTGAAAGAACAGCTCGACCGCGCCCGCGCAGAGCTTGAACACGCCAAACGCGAGGGCGATTTCGCCAAGGCGGGCGAACTGCAATACGGCCGTATCCCGGGCTTGGAAAAGTCGCTGGCCGAGGCAGAGGCGCGCGAGGGCGAGGCGCTGGTGGCCGAGGCCGTGCGTCCCGAACAGATCGCCGAAGTCGTGGAACGCTGGACCGGTATCCCCACCACCAAGATGCTGGAGGGGGAAAAGGAAAAGCTGCTGCGGATGGAGGACGAGTTGGGCAAACGCGTCGTCGGCCAGCATCAGGCGGTGGAGGCGGTGTCCAAAGCCGTCCGCCGCGCCCGCGCCGGGCTGAATGACGAAGGCCGCCCGCTGGGGTCCTTCCTCTTCCTCGGCCCCACCGGGGTGGGCAAGACCGAACTGACCAAGGCACTGGCGGAATACCTGTTTGACGACGAAACCGCGATGGTCCGCATCGACATGTCGGAATTCATGGAGAAACACGCCGTCGCCCGCCTGATCGGCGCGCCCCCCGGCTATGTCGGCTATGACGAAGGCGGTGTCCTGACCGAAGCCGTCCGGCGCAAGCCCTATCAGGTCGTCCTCTTCGATGAGGTGGAAAAGGCCCATCCGGACGTGTTCAACGTCCTGCTGCAAGTCCTCGACGACGGCATCCTGACCGACGGTCAGGGTCGCACCGTGGACTTCAAGCAGACGATCATCGTCCTGACCTCCAACCTCGGGTCGCAGGCGCTCTCGCTCCTGCCCGACGGCTCCGATGCCGCGCAGGCCAAGCGCGAGGTGATGGAAGCGGTGCGCGCCCATTTCCGCCCCGAATTCCTGAACCGTCTGGACGAGACGATCATCTTCGACCGCCTCGGCCGCGCCGACATGTCGGGGATCGTGGAGATCCAGCTGCGGCGTCTGGAAAAGCGTTTGGCACAGCGCAAGATCGCGCTGGACCTCGACGCCGATGCCAAGGCGTGGCTGGCCGAGGAAGGCTACGACCCCGTCTATGGCGCACGCCCCCTGAAACGGGTGATCCAGCGCCAGCTTCAGGACCCGCTGGCCGAGATGCTCTTGGCAGGCGACATCCTCGACGGCTCCACCATCCATGTGACGGCGGGGGCTGAAGGCCTGATCGTTGGCGACCGCGTCATCGCCTCGAACCGCGAACGCCCGACGCAGGCAGTCGTGCATTAAGCAAAAGGGGCGCAGTCAGTGCTGCGCCCCCTCTTCTTCCGACAGGGATTCGGAAAAGATCAGCCTTCCGGCGGCAGGATGACCGAGTCGATGACGTGGATCACGCCATTCGTCGCCTCGATATCGGCGGTCGAAATGACCGCGCCGTTCACCTTGGCGCCGCCTTCCAGCGTGATGGTCACTTCACCACCCTGAACCGTCGCGGCCTTCTGGCCTTCGGTCAGGTCGGTCGACATGACTTTGCCCGGAACCACGTGATAGGTCAGGATCGCGGTCAGCTTGTCCTTGTTCTCGGGCTTCAGCAGGTCTTCCACCGTGCCGGCGGGCAGGGCGGCAAAGGCGGCATCCGTCGGCGCGAAGACGGTGAACGGGCCTTCGCCCTTCAGCGTTTCGACCAGACCGGCGGCTTCCACGGCGGCGACCAGCGTCGTGAAGTTGCCCGCGCCCACGGCGGTGTCGACGATGTCCTTCGCGTCCTGGGCGAAAGCAGGCGCCGAAAGCGCCATGGCGGTGGTCAGGGCAAGAAAGGTTCTGCGGATCATTGGTGTCACTCCCATTCGATCTTCGCCAGAATTGGCTTTCCTCATATGGGTGGGAAAACGCTTCGGATGACTCTGACAGATACGTTAAGTCATCTTGCCAAGCAGACACGCGCCGCTAAGCCGCTACCCTTTTCCCGATCCACTCAAAAACCTGTGACGCGGATTTACCTTTCGTGATTGAAACCATCCCCCAATCTCCTGCGTAAAGCCAAGGTGAAGGCGCGTTTGTTGCCTTTTCATCGGACAGGCGCAAACTCTTGTCCAACCGTAAGGAAGGGAGTTCCGCGATGAAGAAGACAGGTCTCGGTTGGTCGGATGTCACCCCCAAACACCTTTGGCTGAATCGCCGTGCCGTCATGGCCGGGGCAGGGGCCGCGCTGCTGGCCGGGCCCGCGATGGCCAAGCTCACCTATTCACCCAGTCGCTTCTCCACGACCGAGGCTCCCAACAGCCTTGAGGACATCACCACCTACAACAACTTCTACGAATTCGGCACCGGCAAGGAGGACCCCGCGCGGAATGCAGGCGCTCTGACGACGGACCCTTGGTCCATCACCATCGACGGCATGGTCGAAAAGCCCGGCACCTATGACCTCGCCGACATCCTCAAGGACCAACCGCTGGAGGAACGCATCTACCGCTTCCGCTGCGTCGAGGCGTGGTCGATGATCGTGCCGTGGATCGGCTTCGAGCTTTCCGGCTTGCTGAACCGCGTCGGCGTCCAGCCTTCCGCAAAATACGTGGCCTTCGAAACCCTCGTCCGCCCCGAAGAGATGGTGGGCCAGCAATCCCCGATTCTCGAATGGCCCTATCGCGAAGGCCTGCGTCTGGACGAGGCCATGCATCCCCTGACCATCCTCGCCACGGGCCTTTACGGGGAAGAAATGCCGAAACAGAACGGCGCGCCCATCCGGTTGGTCGTCCCGTGGAAATACGGCTTCAAATCGATCAAGAGCATCGTTCGGATCTCGCTCACCGACCAGCAGCCACAGACGACGTGGAACATGCTGCAACCTTCGGAATACGGCTTCTACTCCAACGTCAATCCGAACGTCGATCACCCGCGCTGGTCGCAGGCCTCTGAACGCCGCATCGGCGCGGGGCTCTTCGCGGGTCGTCAAGATACCCTGATGTTCAATGGGTACGAGG